>NZ_BAAADV010000004.1 GCF_039522665.1 Natronoarchaeum mannanilyticum | reverse complement strand
GAAGCAAACACCGCCGAAAATTGGCTCCAGGCGTTCGCCTTCGCATGGAATCAGCTTATCTGAACACTACCTAAGCGACCGGGAAAACTGTTTTATCGGCTCTCCGCGCACACGCTGACGTGAAAGTTCGCATCGGGGCGGACGCGACCGAGGACGAGGCCGCCGCCATCGCCGCGGCGCTGTCGAGCCACGTCGAGGAGTCGGTGGAGGTGTACGTCGGCGACGCCAACTCGCCGTCGGCGACGCGAGCGCCCGACGAGACGGCGAGTTCTGCGGCGGAGGAGCAGGTCGCGGGGAACGGCGCCGTGGACGATCTCGGACCCACCGAGCGCGAGCAGCAACTGCTTCGCGAGATCGAAAACATCGAAGCCGGCGGGCCGGAGAAGTATCGTGACCGGCTCGACGAGCAGGGGAAGCTGTTCGTCCGGGACCGGCTCGACCTCTGGTTCGGCGAAGAGGGGATCGGGTTCGAGGACGGCAAGTTCGCCAACTTCGACGCCTGGCACCCCGACAGTCCGGACGTCGAGGAGTACGATCCCGACGAGAGACTCCCCGCGGACGGGTTACTGACCGGCGCGGCCGAGTTCGAGGATCGGGACGTCCACTTCATGGCCAACGACTTCACCGTCAAAGCCGGCTCGATGGCCCGGCGCGGCGTCGAGAAGTTCCTGCGGATGCAACAGCGAGCGCTGAAGTCGGGCAGGCCAGTCCTCTACCTGATGGACTCCTCGGGCGGGCGGATCGACCAGCAGACCGGCTTCTTCGCCAACCGCGAGGGGATCGGGAAGTACTACTACAACCACTCGATGCTCTCGGGCCGGGTGCCCCAGATCTGCGTGCTGTACGGCCCCTGTATCGCCGGGGCGGCGTACACGCCGGTGTTCGCGGACTTCACCGTGATGGTCGAGGGGATGAGCGCCATGGCGATCGCCAGCCCGCGAATGGTCGAGATGGTCACCGGAGAGAAGATCGACCTCGACGAACTCGGCGGCCCGCGCGTCCACATGGAGGAGTCGGGCAGCGCAGACCTGATCGCCGAGGACGAGGAGCACGCCCGCGAACTGGTCGCCCAGCTGCTGTCCTATCTCCCGGATAACGCCGACGAGCGGCCGCCGAAGCGGGAGACGACGTCCCCCGCGAAGTCCCCGGAGGGGCTGGACGCCGTCGTCCCCGAGCGCCCCAACGAGGGGTACGACGTGAACCGGGTGATCGAGCGACTCGTCGACGGCGACTCCTTCTTCGAACTGCGATCGGGCTACGGCGGCGAGATCGTCACCGGGTTCGCCCGGATCGACGGTCGGCCGATCGGCATCGTCGCCAACCAGCCCGCGAAGCGGGCCGGCGCGATCTTCCCCGACGCCGCCGAGAAGGCCGCGCAGTTCATCTGGACCGCCGACGCGTACAACGTCCCGCTGCTCTACCTCTGTGACACGCCGGGGTTCATGGCGGGCTCGCAGGTCGAGAAGGAAGGCATCCTCGAACAGGGCAAGCGGTTCATCTACGCGACCTCGTCCGCGACGGTGCCCCAGCAGACCGTCGTCACCCGCAAAGCCTACGGCGCCGGCATCTACGCGATGGGCGGACCGGCGTACGACCCCGAGAGCGTGATCGCGCTCCCTTCAGGAGAGATCGGCATCATGGGTCCCGAGGCGGCGATCAACGCCGTCTACGCCAACAAGCTCGCCGAGATCGACGACGAGGACGAGCGCGCGAAGCGCGAAGCCGAACTTCGGAAGGAGTACCGCGAGGACATCGACGTCCACCGCATGGCCAGCGAGGTGGTGATCGACGAGATCGTCCCGCCCAGCGAGCTGCGAGCGGAGTTGGCCGCACGCTTTGCCTTCTACGAGGATGTGGAGAAGGAACTCCCCGACAAGAAGCACGGGACGGTGCTCTGAGGGGAGCGGCGTCGACGCTCACGGCAACGAGCAGGCCGAGATTATAGCGGGCAGGCGGCTAGTATTCTCGCGACGCGGCTTGCCGCACAACCGCCTCGACCGGCGTCGCGTCGGCGTCTCAGCGCACGTGGCGTCGTCGCCGCGTTCCCGCTGATAAATCTGTGGCGGAGAGCGACCGGCTCGGTTTCTTCCACCACCGGTTCAAAGTTTATTGTGCTTCGGCGTGACCACGACGTATGCGACTCGATGGCAAGACGGTGCTGATCACGGGATCGGGAACGGGCATCGGCGAGGCGACGGCGCTGCGGTGCGCCGATTCGGGGGCGACGATCGTCTCGACGGACGTCGACGCCGAGGCGGCCGAGGAAACGGCGGCGTCGATCCGCGAGGACGGTAACGAGGCGACGAGTTACGAGCTCGACGTGACCGATAGCGACCGGTTCCACGAGGTCGTCGACGAGGTCGCCGCGGAGCGCGGGCTGGACGTACTGGTCAACAACGCCGGCATCGGCCACCCGCCGTCGTCGGTCGAGGACACCGACGCGTCGGTGCGGGACTACGTCGTCGACGTGAACATCAACGGGACGTGGAACGGCTGTCACGCCGCGCTGCCGGTGATGAAGGACCGGGGATCGGGGTCGATCATCAACATGGCGTCGGTCGGCGGGATGCTCGGCTTCCCCTACCAGTCGGTGTACGCGCTGACGAAGGCGGCGGTGATCAACTTCACGCGGGCGGTCGCCGCGGAGGCCGGGCCGGCGGGCGTGCGCGCCAACGCCGTCTGCCCCGGCTTCGTCGACACGCAGTTGACGGAAGCATTCTTCGCGGGCCGGGAGGATCCGGAGGCCGCGCGCGAGGAGATGATCGAGGAGTACCCGCTCCGTCGGCTCGGTGAACCGGAGGAAATCGCTGACTGCGTCGCGTTCCTCGCCAGCGACGCCGCCTCGTTCGTCACCGGCCACGCGCTCACGGCCGACGGCGGCTTTTCGAGTTCGTAACCCTAGTCGCCGATCACGCCCGGCCCGCCGCCGGACGCCTCGTACTCCGCCTGCGTGACGCTGTAGCGGTGCTGCGTGACGGGCTCGCCCCCGAACGCGTCGACGTTGCGGAGCTTCCCCTCGTGACGGCCGCCGTGGGCGTCGACGTACTTCTCGATCGCCCGGTGGGACTTCTCGTTGCCGGCCAGGTGCGTGACCTCGACGACGTCCAGGTCGAGCCGGTCGAAGGTCAGTTCCATCATCGCGGCGGCGCGCTCGCCGGAGTAGCCCCGACCCCAGAACCGCTTTCGGAGCCAGGTTCCGAACGTCGCCGTGCGTCGCTCCCAGTCGATCAAGATGGCGGCCGCGCCGGCAATTTCTCCGGCTCCGTCCTCGCCCGCTGCCGGTCGAATCACGTAGTCGATCCCCTCGGCTTCGGCGATCCGCTCCTCGACCGATTCGAGGAATCCGAGCGTCTCGCCGACTGTCTCGTGAGGGTCCCAGGTGAGATACTCGGTGACCTCCTCGATCCCCGGATCGGACGAACAGATCTCGTAGAACTCGAACACGTCGACGTGGTCGGTCGTCAGCGGTTCGAGCACGAGGCGCTCGGTCTCGATCCGATCGGGAAACAGCTCGCCCGGCATGAGTTCTCGATCGCAGGAGAGAAACAAAAAGCTACGGCTCCGCCGTCCGCCGACGGCGGGGATATTTACGCTCGGCACTCCCAGAATCCGACATGAGCGGCAACGAACCGTCGGAGACGTCGTCGAGCGGCCGGAACGACGAGGCGTCGAGCGGCCGAGGCGAGGAGACGCCGACCGGCCGGGGCGAGGAGACGACGAGCGACGACGACGATTCGGCGGCGTCGTCCGGCGAATCGACGCCACAGTCGGGTGCGGAGAGCGACGAGTCCTCGGCGAGTCAGGACGACACTGCCGGTTCGGCGATCGATTCGGACGTCCACGCCGACGCCGACCCGAGGGACTCGATCGTGCCGGACGAGCGAGTCCCCGACGACGTGACGGCGTCTGATCTGACCATCGAGCCGCGGGGCCTAGACTCCCGGGTTCGGATCGTCTGGGTGCTCCAGGGACTGATTTCGGCCGTAATACTCTCGGTGATCGTCGCCGCGATCGCCTCGTTTTTCGTCGACGGCGCCGGCTGGATCGGAGCCGCGACGTTCGCGGTCGTCGGGACGCTCGTCGTGATCCACTCGATCCTGCGCTACCGGATCTGGACCTACGAGGTCCGCGAGGACGCGCTGTACCTCGAACGCGGCGTCCTGACGCGCGTGCGGACGGTCGTCCCCTACGTCCGGATCCAGCACGTCGACGCCAGCCGCGGCCCCGTCGAGCGGTCGCTGGGGCTCGCGTCCTCGGTAGTCTACACCGCGGGGACGCGGGGCGCCGACGTGACGATCCCCGGCCTGACGTCCGAGCGGGCCGACGACCTCCAGGAGCGGCTCAAGCAGCTGGCGATCCTCGCGGACGGTGACGACGCGGTATGACGACGCTGCATCCGCTGTCGATCCCCTACCGGGCCGCCCAGCGCGTCTGGCAGTTCGCGGGCTTTCTGGTCATCTTCGCGTTCTCCGGGACGCTGTTCGCGGGCGGCGGACTGGAAGGCCTCGCAGTCGGCGGACTCGTCGCGGCCAGTCTCGTCGCGGCCGTCGTCTGGGAGGTGCTGTACTACCAGCGCTTCGAGTACGACCTGACCGAGACGACGTTCGATCTCCGGTCGGGCGTCCTTTCGACGCGCGATCGGGAGATCCCCTATCGGCGCGTCCAGAACGTCTCGATCAGCCGGAACGTCGTCCAGCGCGTGCTCGGCATCGCCGAGGTGACTCTCGAAACCGCGGGCGGGAGTTCGGCGGAAGCCCAGCTCCGGTACGTCGACGTCGAGGAAGCCGACCGGCTGCAGAACGAGATCGGACGCCGGAAGCGCCGCGTCGCCCGGTCCGAGTCGGACGAGGCCGACCGGGACGCGGCCTCCGGCGACGAGCGCGACGCCGAAACCGAGGAGACCGAGCAGCTGTTCGCGATCTCGGATCGCGAGCTGACGATGCTGGGGCTGGTGTCGATCGACCTGCGCCTGCTGCCGATGCTGACGGTGCTGGCGCCGCTGTTCGGACCGGCGGTCGCCGAGCAGGTGGTACTGGCCGGTCCGATGTTCGTCGTCGCGCCGCTGGCGGCGATCGCGATCTACGCGCTGACCGCGCTGGCCAGCGGCGTCCTCGCGGTGACGAACTACTACGACTTTACGCTCGTGCGGACCGGCGACGAACTCAGGTACGATCGCGGACTGCTCCAGCGCTACAGCGGGACGATCCCGCTCTCGAAGGTCCAGACGGTGTCGCTGGCCGAGAACCTCCTCCAGCGAGTCGTGGGCTACGCGTCGCTGTCGATCGAGACGGCGGGCTCCTCGCCGGGGCAGGCCGGCGGATCCCAGTCGGCGGTCCCGCTGGCCAAGCGAGAGCGGGTGATCGACCTCGCCCAGTCGGTCGAGCGGTTCGGCGATCCGTCGTTCGAGCGTCCTCCGAAGCGCGCCCGGATCCGGTACGTCGCCCGGTACAGCATCGTCCTCGCGGTGCTGGTCGGCGCGGCGTTCCTGGCCGATCGCGCGACGGCGACGCAGCTGTACTGGTACGCGCTGCTGGGGGCCGTACCGCTGATCCCGGTCGCCGCCCATCTCAAGTGGCGCAACCTCGGCTACGCGCTGTGCGAGGACCACGTCGTGACCCGTTCGGGCTTCTGGAACCGGACGACGACCGTCGTGCCGTACTACCGCGTCCAGACGGTACTGGACAGCCAGACGATCTTCCAGCGCCGGCGCGACCTGGCGACGCTGACGATCGACACGGCCGGATCGCGGAGCCTGACGGGGCAGGATGCACAGGCGATCGACATCGACGTCGGTCTCGCCGCTGAACTGCGCGAGGAGATCGCCTCCCGACTCCAGGATTCGCTGGCCGAACGGACGCCCGCGGAGGACCGGCTGTTCGACGTCGACGCCGCGCCCGACGCGAGGTTCGACGGGACGCCGTCGCCCGGCGAGTGACTGTCCGGTCGGTCGAACGCCTCTCCTACCGACCCCACTCGTAGACCCACCAACTCGCGCCGAGCAACAGCAGCCCGGCGCCGAGCGCCGACGTCGCGGGCTCGGGGATGATGAACAGCACGAAGCCGACGAGGATCAGTATGCCAGGCTCGATCTGATCGAGGACCCCCGGTGATGTCAGATCCATACGAGAACTGTCGAGGGGCTACGCAAAATGGCTGGGTGCACAACAGCGGTCTCGGAGTCGTCGAGCGAGCGCGAGCGCTCCGGATCCGAAGTGCACCTACATACCGTGGCCGCGAACTCTTTTCCGAGGGTGACCGACAACCGAGCATGATCGGCGCCTACACGATCGGGAAGAAGGCGGTGAAGTTCGGCTACAAGCGCTACGGCGTCCCCGGCGCGGTGGCGACCGGCGGCGCCGCGCTGGTCGGCTACGTCGCGATCAAGCGCGCGCTCAAGTCGTCCGCGAACGAGGAAAACGTCGATTCGGCGAGCGACGCCGGGACGATCGAGTCGGCGGTCGACGAGAAGGGGCTGGGCGCGGTCACGGACACGGGAACGCTGAACGAGGCCGTCGACGAGACCGACGAGATGAGCGGCGACGGCGGTGCGGGCGGCGATCGTTGAACCGCGGCCTTCGGCCGCGGATCGCAGAACCATTGTGATTTATCGTGATGGAGTGCAAATCTGAGATACGCCCATGAGATCGGAACAGTCGAACGTCGGGTCGGTATCAGCCGGCGAGACCGCACAGTCGGCGGAGGTGCCCATCACGCTCCGCCTGATCGGCATCGCGATGGTGAGCGGGTTCGTAGGGATGGTGGCGCTGCTCCCGGTGCTGGTGGGGATCCCCGCGCTGTTGGACCTGTTCAGCACCGAACCGATCGTCGAGTTCGCGTCGTTCGGATCGTTCCTCGGACTCGAACCGAGCCTGGAAGTCGGCGTCGCGATGTTCGTGATGGGCGGTACGCTGTTCCTGCCGGTCCAGTTTCTCGTCGTCGGAGCCTACCTCCCGCCGGAGGAACCCCGGTACGCCCGCGGCGTGACCTACGCGCTGATCTACTGGATCGCGTTCGTGATGGTGTTCCTGCCGAACGCCGACGCGATCGCAGTCGGGGTGTTCCTGGTCGTCTCGGTGCTCTACCACATCTTCTACGGGCTCGCGCTGGCTTACCTGATCGACAGGTGGGCAGAGATTCCCCAGCACGCCGTCTGAACGGATCGGTGGGAGCCGCCCTCTCACCAGTCGAACTCCTCGTGGATCGCGCGTCCCTCCTCGTTCAGTAGCGGGCCGGTGACGTCGGTCTCGTCGAGAATCGCCGGCGCTCGGACGGCCGGATCGCCGCCGGTAAAATCGACGATCTCGTCGCCGCCGACGCTGTAAACGATGCGATCGAGGCCGACTCCCCGGAGCCCGCCGGCGCACATCGGACACGGTTCCGTGCTCGTGTACATGACCGTTCGAGCGCGTTCTTCGGGCGAGTACTCGCGGTGGGCCTCGCGGGCGAGGTCGAGTTCCGGGTGGCGGCGCAGGTCCGACTCGGTCACGACGCGGTTCGACGCCGCCGCGACGACCTCGTTTTCGCGCACGAGCACCGATCCGAACGGCTCGTCGCCGCGGTCGGCCGCCTCGCGCGCGAGATCGAACGCCCGGCGCATGTGCCGTTCGTGATCGAACGTGTCGATGTCTGAGTCGCTCATCGCTGTCCGTACTGTCGGCTACAGACTATTGAAGCGTGCCATCGACCTACCTGTCCTCCCGGCGAGCTCGACGTAGGCACGACCGTCGAGAACGGCTCGTCCGAGAACTGGTTCTCAGCGCGACTCCCGCTGCTCCGCTTTGTTCAGGTCTCGAACTGACGTTACAGATTTCGTCTATTTTTCGAGTTTCTGATGCAGTTCTCAGTCGTCGTCGGCTGTATACGCTCCATCACGACGCTTAATTCGAGCGACGACCATTCGGTGCTCGTCACGGCGAAAAGTGACCGCAAGACGGAATTCGCCGATACGCACCTTACGTCGTGAGCTATTCTGGAGGGGCTCACCATAGTCTGGTGGGTCACGCCAGGGAGAATCAACGATTTCGTCCAGTTTGTCGATGACGCGCTGCTGTTCGTTCGAATTAAGCGTGGTAAGATCGTCCTGCGCTTTCGATGCGAGTTCCCACGTCCACTCGTCGTCACTCATCCGTCCCGTCAGTACCGAATCGTTCGCGTGCTTCTTCGGCACTCATCGTTCGTTGTTCGCGAACGTCCTCTTCGGCCTGGAGGAGTGCAAGGAGTTCGTCACGGTCGAACGTGGGATGTTCGATGGCATCGCGTAGGGTGTATCGAATAAATTCGCTTCGGCTGTTGAACCCTCGTCCCTGCCACGTGTCTTCAATTTCGTCGAGAAACGACCGTGTGACTTTGAAGTTCACCGTGACGATTTCGTCGTCGCCGTTGTTTGTGGCCGCTTCAGACATACGTCTGTATTACCCACGTGTTACCGTAGGTGTTTCGCCGTCCGAATGCTGAAGCTATTGATAAGAAGAAACAGCGATAGATACGCGAAATCCGAGTTTTTTACTACCGGCTCTCCCGCTGCTCCGCTTTGTTCAGTTCGATCAGCAGCCGGAAGATCGCCTTCACGAGATTGCGGTCGACGTCGAACTGGTCGGCGTTCTCGCCGGCGCGTTCCATCACCGCCGCCTCCTGGGATTCGTCGGTCGTCGGCAGACCCCGATCCTCCTTGACCTGCGCGATCGTGTCGGCGACGTACGTCCGTCGCGCGATCAGCTCGACGATCTCCTGATCGATGTCCCGGATCTCCTCGCGGAGCTCCTCTAAGCTCATCTCGTCCGCGCGCCCCTGGATTGTGTCGTCGTTAGCCATGTTGTGCCACGCCTGTTGTCCCATCTCTCCCGTACTCCTTGGAGTGCCTTTCGGTCGCCCACAGCCACGACGCTCGGACCGGTGCCCGACAGCGAGACGCCCGCCACGTCGGGCAGCGCCTCGACCGCCGGCCCCGTCGGGAACTCCATCGCGGCGCTGAACGCGAACCCGTTGACCGTCATCGCGAGGCCGTAGCGACCATCGAGCGCGAGTTCGGCGACGAGCTCGGCGATCGGCGCGATCCGCTTGCAGCGCTCGACGTCGGCGTCGGCGCTGAACGCCTGCTCGGGCGGCGTGTAGACGAGCACGTCCCAGTCGACCGATTCGCGGGCCAGCAGCTCGTCGCGGTCGTTGTCGGTGACGGTGACGCCCCCGAGCATCGACGCCGACGCGTCGTCGAACGCTCCGGTGACGGTGACGCCGACGTCGCGAGCCGCCTCGACGCCCAGCAGGCACGCCTCCTCGCGGTCGATCTCCTCGGCGACGTCCAGCGCGTCGAGCGTCGCGAGTACGGTGGCGTTCGCCGCCGCGCTCGAACTCTTGAGTCCCGACGCCATCGGCACCTCGCTCTCGGTGCGCACGGTGCCGCCCTGCCCGTCGCCGTGGCGGTCGGTCGCGAGTTCGACGCAGCGCTCGATCAGGCGCGTGTCGGCGTCCGGCGCGCCGTCGATTTCCCCCTCGACGCCGGGCTCGTCCGCGAGGGTCACTTCGGCCGTCGTGTACGCGTCGATCGCGAACGCCGAGCCCTTGCCGCAGGCCAGCGCGTTCAGCACGGTCCCCGCCGCGGGGGCCTCCGCTCGTCCGTTCATACCCCTACTCGCCGAAGCGAGCTATTTACCGCTGGCGGTCGGCGAGCGCGGCGGGCGCCCGGCGGATCGCGGCGGCCGGCAGCCGCTCTGCGGGGCGAGCGCGGCGGCAGTCGCTCCCGGCGCCGAACGCGGCGCTTTTCCCGTCCCCGTTCGAATTCGACGACATGAGCGCGCGCAACACGGTCGCTCCATCGACGATCGGGGTGGAGCTCTCGGAGGACGGCATCGCCGTCGAGTATCTCGACGGGCGGGAGGTGTTCTACCACGGCCCGCCGAAAAAAGCCGAGCAGACGGTCAAGACGCCGCCGGGCAAGCTGGTCCAGATCCTCGTCACCGATCCCGAGGGGACCGAAGGCGTGCTGATGTACGTCAACGACCGCAACACGCACGACGACATCCTGGAGACGACGGGCGTCGGCCGCGTGTTCGTCGAACCAGGCGAGGAGGAGGAGCTGTTCCCCGGCGTCACCGCCCGCGCCGACGGCCACTCGATCGTCGTCGACGCCGATCCGGAGGTCGCGCGCGGCCGAGTGTTCGTGTTCGCCGAGGACGAACTCTCCGAGGACGCCTACGAGATCGTCGGCGAGGACGCCGTCGACGACACCGAAACGGCGGCCGAGGACGCCGAAACGGGGACCGACGATGCCGGCGACGCGGCGTCCAACGAGTACGACGCCGCCGCGGCGTCGGCCGACAGAGATCTCGCAGGGGTCCCCGACGACGCCGATGACAGCGAAACCGCGGCCGACGATGGCGACGCCGAAGACGACCAGTCGGACGGCTGGATCGACTCGGAGTACGTCGAGGACGAGTGATGCCGCTCCGAAAACAGTGGCGCGACCTCGACCGGTCGACGGTCCGCGACGCGCCGAACCGCTACGGCGTCGCGGAGTTCGGCGACGCCGACGGCCAGGCGATCGCCGTCGACTCCGGGATGCTGCGTGACGTCCTCAAGAGCGCGCTGTCCTACCGGGATACCCCGAAAGTGCGATGGGAGGCGACCCAGACGAAAGAGCAGGCAGCGGAGCTGGCCGACGAACACCGCGAGCGGCTGGCGGAGTAGCCGCTCCGGCGTCGACCGACCACAGGGCTACTGCAGGTACGAGGGCTCCTCGGCGTCGCAGTGCTCTTCGTGCTTGTTCGCGTCGTCCTCGTCGTCGAACAGCAGGCCGCACTCCTCGCACTCGTACCAGGTGATCTCGTCGCGCTCGGTCTGAACGACCATGACACATATTCGAACCGCTGCGCGTAAAATCGTTACCCCGCGCCGGGTGTCGATCGTCGACGTCTCGACGCCGGTGCCGGTCGTCGTCGCTACTACATCGGCACGTCCGGTCGATCGCCCGCGACGGCGTCCATCACGACCGACTCGGCCTTCCGGAGATGTTCTGCGGCGGTACCGGGCGAACACGACAGCGCCGCGGCGACGTCCTCGACGGTCCCCTCCCGGGGCGACTCGTAGTACCCGCACTCGACCGCGACGCGAACCGCCTCGCGCTGGCGGTCGGTCAGGCCGCCGCCGCGGTCGAACGGCTGTCCCCTGTACCGACCGATTTCGAGCACGTCGACGTCGATCGGCTCCGGAACGGCGTCGACGGCGTCCTGCACCGCCGCCGGCTCGCCGGCCAGCGAGAACTCCGCGCGGCCGTCCTCGCGGTAGGTGATCGGCGGGACGACCAGCAGGCCGTCGCGGTCCAGCGCGGTCGCGAGTTCGAGGTCGCGTTCGGGGAGCGCCTCGCGGACGTAGAGGTAAAAGCCGCGCTCGGCGGTCGCGACGTGGTAGGAGCGGACCGAGTCGACGGCGTCCAGCGCGTCGACGTACGGGTCGGGATCGCCCTCGACGCGGAACACCGTCGAGATCGTGCCGTCGACCGAGACGCTCCACGAGAGCTGGCGAGACGCGCCGTGCTCGTCGCTCTCGACGACGAACTGGTGCATCGGGTGGCGCCGCTCCGGCGGCAGCGCCAGCGCGATCCTGACGTACCTCACGGGCGTCTCATCGGGTTGGGTTTTAAAATAACCTCGCGTTTGAGGCAGTAAGACGAACGTGTATCGCCGCGAAGATGAGCGTATCGACGAGCGTGATCCGAAGATGAGTCTCGAACGCGACGCCACTCCGGCCGCGGCGGACCGGCGGAGCGTCGACTACGACGCACTCGAATCGCTGCTGGGCGAGCACGTCCTCGCCCGCGAGACGCACATCAACGCCGAGGGGTTCGTGATCCGATCGGACGAGGTGCAGGCGGTGCTCTCGACGCTCAAAGACGAGGCGGGCTTCGACCACCTCGCCTGCGCGACGGCCCAACAGTACGGGGACCGATTCGAGACGATCTACCACCTCCGGAGCTACGACGACCCCACCAGAGAGGTCAGCGTGGTCGTCCCGACGCCGACGGACGAGCCGGTCAGCGAGAGCGCAACGCCGGTGTTCCGAACCGCGGAGTGGCACGAGCGGGAGGCGTACGACCTCTTCGGGATCGAGTACGACGACCACCCCGACCTCCGTCGGATCCTCCTGCCCGAAACCTGGCAGGGTCACCCGCTGCGCGAGGACTACGCGCAGGACCGGCCCCAGCTGGTCGCCTACCGCGAGAACGCCAATCCGCTGGAGGAGGATCGCCGCGTCGAGGGCGTGAGTGACGACGGCCCGGAGGGGACCGAGACGATGCTGCTCAACATCGGTCCCCACCACCCCGCGACCCACGGCGTCATGCACCTCGAAACCGTGCTCGACGGCGAGCAGGTGGTCGACGTCGAGCCGGACATCGGCTACATTCACCGCTGCGAGGAGCAGATGTGCCAGCAAGGCACCTACCGCCACCAGATCATGCCCTACCCCGACCGGTGGGACTGGGGCGGGGCGGGCCTCTGCAACGAGTGGGCGTACGCTCGCGTCGCCGAGGACCTCGCGGATCTGGAGGTCCCCGAGTACGCCCAGATCATCCGGACGATGAGCGCCGAGCTGAGCCGAATGCTCAGTCACCTGCTGGCGACCGGCGCGTACGCGCTGGACGTCGTCGGCGACTTCACGGCGACGTTCATGTACGCGATCCGGGACCGCGAGGTGGTCCAGAACATCCTCGAGGATCTGACGGGCCAGCGCCTGATGTTCAACTACTTCCGGCTCGGCGGCGTGGCGTGGGACCTGCCCGAGCCCCGCGAGGAGTTCTTCGAGAAGATCCGCGAGTTCCTCGACGAGCTGCCCCGGCGCATGGAGGAGTATCACACCCTGCTCTCGAACAACGAGATCCTCCAGGCGAGAGCCGTCGACACAGGCTATCTCGACCCCGAGATCGCGAAGGACTACGGCGTCACCGGACCAGTCGCCCGCGGGTCGGGAGTCGACTACGACCTCCGGCGCGACGACCCGTACGGCTACTACGACGAGCTCGACTGGGACGTCGTCGTCCGCGAGGGGTGTGATAACTACGCCCGGCTGCTCGTCCGGCTGGACGAGATCGCCGAGTCGGCCAAGATCGTCGAGCAGTGCGTCGACCTGCTCGAAGACTGGCCCGAAGACGACCGCGAGATCCAGAGCAACGTTCCGCGGACGATCAAGCCCGACCCCGACACCGAGATCTACCGGGCCGTCGAGGCCGCGAAGGGCGAGCTCGGCATCTACATCCGATCGGACGGGACCGACAAGCCCGCGCGGTTCAAGATCCGCGGCCCCTCGTTCTCGAATCTCCAGTCGCTCCCGGAGTTCGGCACCGGCGGCTACGTCGCGGACCTGATCGCCTCGCTGGGTAGTCTGGATACGATAATGGGCGAAGTCGATCGGTAAGCTCACGACTACCCCTGCAGCGAAGTCGATCGGTCAGCGAACAACTACCCTGCGCCGAGGTCGGCCGATCCGCCGGCGCCAACGTTTTTATTCTCTGACGAACCACAGAATCTATGCCCAAAGTGAACGAGTCCGACCTCGACTGGGACGCGCTCGAACGCGGCGAGGCGAAGTTCAGACGCAAGCGCCTCGCCGACGCGGCGGGCGGCGACGACCTCGGTTGCAGCCTGTACGAACTCCCGCCGGGAAAGAAATCGTGGCCGTACCACTACCACACCGCCAACGAAGAGGCGATCTACGTGCTCGAAGGCGAGGGGCAACTGCGCCGGGCCGACGACGCGACGTCGCTGGAACCGGGCGACTACGTCGCGCTACCGACAGGCGAGGACGGCGCCCACAGGATCATCAACGACTCGGACGCTACGCTCCGATACCTGGCGGTCTCGACGATGGAGACGCCCGAGGTGCTCGTGTACCCCGACTCCGGCAAGGTCGGCGTGATGGACGGCGCACCCCCCGGCGGCACCGGTGAGCGCACCCTCGAGGGGTACTTTCGAGAGGACGACGCCGTCGACTACTGGGACGGGGAGCGCGGCGACGCGGAGTAGCTCGCTTTCGGCGTCACTCCGCGGCGTCGAGTCGCCGCGCGATCCCCACCGCGACGCCGACGGCCGTCTCGGCGTCGAGCGACATCGTCGCGATCCCGTCCCGCTCCGCGTCCCACCGCTCGTAGGCGGCTTCGTCGCGGAACGCGTGGCCGTAGGGACACAGCAGCTCGTAGGTGTCCTCGAACGTCAGCTCGGACGCCGAACCCGTATCGTCGTCTTCGGCATCGATGCCGAGCGAGACGACTGCCGTCTCCGGGTCGACTGATATCTCGGAGGGGCTGACCCGGAACTCGATCGTCGCGTCCGAGACCGGACTTTCGGAGCGGACGGTGCCGGCCGTCCCGTCGATGAACGGCACCGCGAGCGGATCGAGCACGCAGATGTACTCCGCGGCGGCGGCGTCGGTGCCGGGGACGGCTGCGCCGCCGTCGAGTTCGACCTCGTGCCGGGCGTCGTCGACGGCGCACATGTCGTCCGCGGTCACCGTTTCTCCGGCGGCGCGGTAGGCCGCCAGCACGCCGTCGAGCCACTCCGCGATCGTCGCCGGCGGGGCGTCGAGATCGTACGCGCCTTCCATCGCCGCTCCGACGTCGTCGGGGATCGGCGTCGCCATCGCGTCCTCGACCGGAACCGGCGGATCGGCCGTCGGCGCTCGCCCCGGGTCGGTATCGTCGATAGCGATTCTGTCACTGCAGCACTCGCAACGGTTACTGTCTGCCATACGCCTTCACTTTGAATACCGAAGTTATTATACTGTGAAGTCCAAAGTAACGGAGTAGAACCACCATGGCACAGGAACGCGACGATCGCAAAGCTTCGACCGAGAGCGATCAAGCGGAGGGGTTTCCGGCGCGGGGACCGGCGACCGGCGACTCGGTGTTCGGCGACGGCGAAGACTGCCTCTGTCCGGCGACCGGAACGATCGAAACGCTCGGGCGAAAGTACGCGCTGCAGGTGTTCTGCGCGGTCGGGGCGCTCGACCCGGCGCGGTTCGGAGATCTCGAATCGGCGATTCCCGACGCAAGCACGTCGACGCTCTCGGATCGGCTGGACGAGCTCGAAGCCGAGGAACTGATCGCGCGCGAGCAGTACGACGAGATTCCCCCGCGCGTGGAGTACGAACTCACCGACGAAGGTCGCGAACTCGGCGAGCGCCTGACGCCGCTGGTCGAGTGGCTGCGGGGGCGCGAGGAGTAGGATCGACGCCGTCCCGTCGGCGTCGGCAATCCGAGGGCGTCAGCGACCCGCGGGCGCCGGACGGCGAGGGGAATCCTTCAAGGCCGACGGGGGGCAAAACTGGGCCATGAGCGAGCACAAGGGCGGCGGGATCTCGCTGACCGTCAAGGGCGCCCAGAAGCGCGACGCCGGGCGCGGGGTCGCGCGGCTCTCCGATCCGGCGCGGAACGAGCTGGGCGTGCTCAGCGGCGACACCGTCGTGATCGAGGGCGAGCGCGTCACCGCGACGAAGGTGTGGCCCGCCGGCGACGACGTGCCCGACGACGCCGTGCTGATCGACGCCGACACGCGGGCCAACGCGGGCGTCAGCATCGGCGACACCGTCTCGGTCCGGCACGGATCGCTGGAGGAGGCGGTGTCGGTGACGCTGTCGCCGCCGGCGTCGCTGGCCGACGTCGACGAAAACGTGATCCAGCGGGTCGCGACGAAGACGCTCCACGACAGGCCGGTCAGCGAGGGCGAGCAGGTTCGACTGGAGCAGATCGCCGACCAGCCCTTCACCGTCGAGTCGACCACGCCCCACGAGCCGGTTCGCGTGACCAACCACACGGTCGTAAACGTCGAGAGCGACGCGACGGACGGAAACGGCGGCGCGGGCGTATCGGCGTCCAGCGACGGGACGTGGTCGAACGGCGAGTCGTCAGGCGACGCTGCATCCGGGAGCGGAACGAGCGACGCCGCCGACGCCGCGACGACGGCGCCCACCGCGGTCAGCTACGAGGACATCGGCGGCCTCGACGACGAGTTAGAGCAGGTCCGCGAGATGATCGAACTGCCGCTCGATCAACCGGATCTGTTCCGGCGGCTCGGCGTCAACCCGCCGAAGGGCGTCCTGCTGTACGGCCCGCCCGGCACGGGCAAGACGCTGATCGCCAAGGCCGTCGCCAACGAGGTCGACGCCCAGTTCATCAACGTCTCCGGCCCGGAGATCATGTCGAAGTACAAGGGCGAAAGCGAGGAGCGGATCCGCGAGATCTTCGAGACCGCCGCCGAAAACGCGCCGACGATCATCTTCTTCGACGAGATCGACTCGATCGCCGGCGAGCGCGACGACGCCGGCGACGTCGAGAACCGCGTCGTCGCCCAGCTCCTGAGCCTGATGGACGGACTGGACTCGCGGGGCGACGTGATCGTGATCGGCGCGACCAACCGCGTCGACGCGATCGACCCGGCGCTGCGCCGTGGCGGCCGCTTCGACCGCGAGATCGAGATCGGCGTCCCCGGCGTCGAGGGGCGCCGCGAGATCTTCCAGGTCCACACCCGCGGGATGCCGCTGGCCGAGGACGTCTCGGTCGACCGGCTGGCCGAGCGCACCCACGGGTTCGTCGGCGCCGACGTCGACGCGCTGGTCTCCGAGGCGGCGATGCTCGCGCTCCGGCGGATCCGCGGCGAGGCCGACGATCTCGCGGAGGCCGAACTGGAGGTCACGAAAGCCGACTTCGAGAGCGCGATGGCCGCGATCGACCCCTCCGCGATGCGCGAGTTCGTCGCCGAGACGCCCGACGTCGGCTACGACGACGTGGGCGGGCTCGAAGACGCCAAGCAGACCCTCCGCGAGGCCGTCGAGTGGCCGCTGGCCTACGAGCGGCTATTTTCGGAGACCAACACCGAGCCGCCCAACGGCGTCCTGCTGTACGGACCCCCCGGCACCGGCAAGACGCTGCTGGCCCGCGCGCTGGCCGGCGAGAGCGAGGTGAACTTCGTCCACGTCAACGGCCCCGAACTGCTCGATCGCTACGTCGGCGAGTCCGAGAAGGCCGTCCGCGAGGTGTTCGAGCGCGCCCGCACGTCGGCGCCGTCGATCGTCTTCTTCGACGAGATCGACGCCATCGCCGCCCAGCGCGAGGACAGCCACGAGGTGACCGAGCGGGTCGTCTCCCAGCTCCTGACCGAACTCGACGGGCTCGTCGAGAACCCGAACCTGGTCGTACTCGCCGCGACGAACCGCAAGGGCGCCATCGACCCCGCCCTGCTCCGGCCCGGCCGCCTCGACACGCACGTCGAGGTGCCCGAACCCGACGAGGAGGGCCGCCGCGCGATCGTCGAGGTCCACGGCCGCGGGAAACCGTTCGCCGACGACGTCGATCTCGACGAGCTCGCCGACGAGCTGGAGGGGTACACCGGCGCCGATCTGGAGGCGGTCGTCCGCGAGGCGTCGATGCTGGCGATCCGCGAGATGGCCGAAAAGTTGGGGCCCGAGGAGGCCGACGAGCGCGCCGACGAGATCGAGATCGGCGCCGACCACTTCGAGCGCGCGATCGAGAGCGTCGAGCCGACGCTCGCGGGGTACTGACGCGGACGCTCGACGGCAACCGTTTTCTGCCGGCTACTCCCGCTCGTCGACCATCCCGATTCCCGTGCGTTCCGAGGCGTCGAGCCTGCTCTCGTCACTCTCTTCCGAGTCGGTCGTGGCCGCCCGGTCGTCGACGACGCCGTGTGCCTCAGTTTCGGCGTCTCCGGCGTCGGCGTCCGCCGCTTCGGCGTCCTCGGCGTCTGCCCGCTCCGCGGCCTCGGCATCTTCGGCCAGCTCGAAGCCGCCGCGACGCGCGAGCACCGTCTCGCCGGCGGTGACTTTCTCGCCGCGATCGACGGCCAGATCCTCGCGGTCGAACTCCGGCGGCAGCAGGACGTCCGCGCGGCTGCCGAAGGAGATGTGGCCGATCCGGTCGCCCCGCTCGACCGCGTCGCCCTCCTCGACGTAGGGGTGGATGCGCTGGGCGAACGCGCCGGCGATCAGCGCGACCTCGTGGTCCTCGAACTCGATCCGGACGCGCTCGTTGCGGTCGGACGATTTGCTGAAGGCCGGGCGGTGTGCACCGGGAACGTGCTCGACGGCCTCGACCGTGCCGCCCAGGGGCGCCCGGTTGACGTGGACGTCCCAGACGTTCATGAACACGCCCAGGCGGACGCGGTCGTCCTCCTCGCGGATGACGGAGACTTTCCCGTCGGCGGGCGCGGCGACGCCGGAGATCGGCGCCGTCCGCTCGGGGTCGCGGTAGAAGAACAGCACGGCGCCGCCGAGGGCAAGCAGGACGATCGTCGCACCGGGCGTGATGAACAGCGCGGGAAACGCCCCCAGCAGCGGGAACAGCGCGTACTTCCAGGCCCCGGGCGCGAAATTCATACGGTAACGTACGGGAACCTGAAGTAAGGAGGTTGCGGACGGCGGCAGCGTCAGTGGCGGTAGCGCACATCGGCGTCGGCAAACGACCGCCTCAGCGAGTTCCCGACTCGTCGCGATCGTCGTCGTCGCTCAGAACACCTTCATCCGAGTCGTCGTCGCTATCCTCGTCGCTCAGCCGTCCTTCGTCGGAATCGTCCCCGACGTCGTCGTCGCTGAGGCGGCGCTCGTCCTCGGGGACTCCCTCGCCGCGCTCATCCCGGCCCGACTCGCGGAGTTCGTCGTCCGTGATCCCCTCTCTGTCATCGTCCCTCGTCCCGGTCGTCCGCTCGTCGTCGGTCAGATCGTCACCCATCGTCGTTTCTGACGCTCCCGTCGGGGCGTCGCTCGTCGGCGTCTCGTCGGTCGTCTCGTCGTCCGGTGTCGTCTCGCCGGGCGCGCTCGTGTCCTCGCTCATCCCCGCGTCGGCGGAACTCGTGCGATCGTCGTCGGTCAGATTCGTCCGGTCGTCCGTCGTCCCGTCGTCCTGGCCTGCCTGACGGAGTTCGTCGTCAGTCAGCCCCTCCTCGCCGTCGGCGGTGCCGGACGTGCGCTCGTCCGTCGATCGATCCTCGCGTACGCCGGACGGGTCCGACTCCGTGTCCGACATGGTCTCGACGCCCTCGGGCTCTTGCTCTTCCGTGGTTTCGAGGTGGATCGCGTTGTCGGTGACGCGCTCGATCCTCGCCTCGTCGATGCGATAGAGCTCGTCGGCGTCGCCCCAGCCGAGCGCCGACTTGATCTGCTCGGTGATCGACGGGTCGGCGTCGACGACGAGCGTGTCGCCCTGAAGGCCCGACACCTCGCCGATGCGCTCGCCGCTGGCGTCGATCACGTCTTTCCCCTCGTCGTCCTCTGTCGGTCGCGTGCGGTCGTCGGTCGGTGTGTCGTCGTTCATTGGCATCCCCCGTCGGAGACGCCGACGCGAACGGGTAAAAAGCCAACTGCAAGATATAGAGCTTACGGACAGGTCAGCGCGGTGAAATCCGCGGTTTGCGGCCACCGTTTAACAGCTGCGGCGTCGAACTGTCGATCGTCCCATGGAACCGACTGTCGAGTGCTGTCTGCGCAACGTCACCCCGGAGTGTCGCACCGCGGCGCGACGGCGAGGGATCGAACTTTCGGTCGCGCCCTGCCGCGAGCGCTGCGACGCCTGTCGGGCCGGGCCGTTCGTGCTCGTCGACGGCGACCTGCGAACGGGCGAGACGTTCGGGTCGCTGCTCGACGATCTCGAAACGGCGAGTTCCGGCGGTGAAGACGCCGACGCGGCGTCGAGCGGGAGCGCCGCGGCGTCTAACGGCGCTGACGCAGAGACTCCTGCGGAGGGCGAGCCGTGACGAACGTCCTCCTCGTCTCGATCGACAGCTTACGCCGGGATTTCCTCGGCGCCTACGCCGACGAACCGCACTGCGTCGACTACGGCGTCGAGACGCCGAACCTCGACCGGTTCGCCGAGCGCGCCGCGACGTTCGACACGCACTACGCCGGCAGCCTGCCGTGTATGCCCGCCCGCCGCGAGTGGCACGCCGGCGTCCAGGAGTTCCTCTGGCGTTCCTGGGGCCCGATCGAGCCCTACGACGACCACCTCGCACGGGTCGCTCGCGACGACGGCGTCCTGACCCAGCTGATCACCGATCACTTCCACTACTTCCAGCACGGCGCCCACGGCTACTACGAGGACTACACCGGCTTCGAGTTCATTCGGGGTCACGAGTACGACGCCTGGCAGACTGCCCCGAAGACCCCCGACGATCGCCTGCTCGATCAGACCGTGGATCGCGAGACCGACCCGCCGGACGGCGTCGGCTACGTCAACCGGTCTGTGTACGCCCGGAACGCCGAGCGCCGGGGCGTCGAGGACGACGAGCGCAACGCGTTCGCGCCGCGGGTGTTCTCGCGGACCGCCGAGTGGCTGCGAGACAACGTCGAGTGGGACCGGTGGCTCTGCTACGTCGACAGCTTCGACGTCCACGAGCCGTTCCACTGTCCGGAACCGTACGCCTCCCTGTACACCGACGAGGATCCCCGCGACCCCGAGCTGGACGTCTGGCCGTACTACGGCCCGGTCGACGAGGGGCAGAGCGAACTCTCCGAGCGCCAGCTCGAGTTCGTCCGCTCGCAGTTCGCCGGCAAAGTCACCATGGCCGACGAGTGGTTCGGGCGCGTGCTCGACGCGTTAGACGACGAGGGACTGTGGGACGACACCGCGGTGATCGTCACGAGCGACCACGGCTTCCTGCTCGGCGAGCACGGCTGGGTCGGGAAGAACGAGCCGCCGGTGTACGACGTGCTCGCGCGGACGCCGCTGCTCGTCTGGCATCCCGACGGCGCGCACAACGGCGAGCGGATCGCGTCGCTCACCTCGGCGGTCGACCTCTACGCGACCGTGCTGGATCTGCTCGGTATCGACGGCGACGCCGCCGATCGGGTCCACAGCCGGAGTCTCCAGCCCCTCCTGTCCGGCGACGCCGACGCCGGCGACCTGCACGCTCACCGCGATCGGGCGCTGTACGGCTACTGGGGATCGGCGGTCAACGTCACCGACGGCGAGTACACCTACCTCCACCCCTGCGACCCGACGGTCGAGAGCCGCTGCCACTCGACCACGATGATGAACGCGCGGGGGTTTCCGCTGCCGACGACGCCCAAGCGGGACGCCGAGGCCGGCGAGTTCGTCCCGCACGCCGACGGTCCCGTCTGGCGGTTCGCGGCCGACAGCTACGCCCAGCTCGACGCGCCGATGCTGTTCGACGTCCGCGAGGACCCGACCCAGGAGACGAACCTCGTCGACGAGCGCGCCGACGAGCGCGAGCGACTGCGCGAGGAGCTGGTTGCGGGCCTCGAGAACCTCGACGCGCCCGAGCACCAGTACGACCGGCTGGACCTTGACCCGCCCGCGTAGCGCGCGTCACGATATCACGCTGCAGCAACCAATCCTCGGTACGCCGGACGGGGCCGAAACCAATCGGCTACAAGCGTCAGTATATATTATAGAACGGGGTGCGAACCTACTTTTCGCCCAATAACTGCTTACAGGGCGTCCGTCGTAGCGCACCTGTAACCTATGCGAGACTCACCGAATATCGCGGTCGTCGTGATGGATACTGCACGGGACAGCGACGTGATATCTTCTACGGCTCCGACGATCGCCGAACTCGGCGAGGCCGGCACCCGCTACACCGAGGCGTTCTCGGCGGCGCCGTGGACCTTGCCGTCCCACGGCTCTCTGTTCACGGGCTCGTACCCCTCTAAGCACGGGGCGTACTCGGGCCACGAGCACCTCGACGACGCGCTGCCGACGCTGCCCGAACTGCTCGGGGACGCCGGCTACGAGACGTTCGGCGTCACCAACAACACCTGGATCACCGACGAGTTCGGTTTCGGGCGCGGCTTCGACACGCTGCGGAAGGCCTGGCAGTTGCTCCCCGGCGACGGCAACATGCTCTGGGAGATGGTCCAGGTACAGGACGAGGAAAACAGCGAGGGCTTACTGGAGCGAGCGCTGTCGGGTAACCCGATACGCAACGCCGTCAACGCCGCCTACGCCCGCTTCGCGTACGCCAGACGCGACAGCGGCGCCGGGCGGACGGTCGACCTGATCGACGACTGGCTCGGTAGTCGCAGCGGCGACCGTCCCTTCTTCCTGTTCGCGAACTGCATCGAACCGCACCTGGAGTACGAACCGCCCCGCGAATACGCCGAGGAGTTCCTGCCGGACGACGTCAGCTACGCCGACGCGACGGCGCTCGAACAGGACCCCTGGGAGTACCTCGTCGGGAACGTCAACCACTCCAGCGAGGAGTTCGACGTGCTCCGAGCGCTGTACCGGGCCGAGATCGCCTCGCTCGACGATCGGATCGCCGAACTCCGGGACGCGCTCGTCGCCGCCGGCGAGTGGGAGGACACGATCCTCGTCGTCGTCGGCGACCACGGCGAGAACATCGGCGACCACGGGATGATGGACCACCAGTACTGCCTCTACGACACGCTGCTGCACGTCCCGCTCGTGATCCAGGGTCCCGGCTTCGAGGACGGCGGCGAGGTCGACGATCTGACGAGTCTCGTCGATCTCGCGCCGACGCTGCTGGACGCCGCCGGCGTCGACGCGCCCGACGCCCGCGAGGAGTTCCAGGGTCGATCGGTCCATCCGGACGCCGACGCCGAATCGCGCGAGGAGCTCTACGCCGAGTACATGAACCCCCAGCCCACGATGGCCGCGCTGGAGCGCCAGGTCGGCGAGCTGCCCGAGTACGTCTACCGCTTCGACCGGTCGCTGCGAGCCGTGCGCACGGAAGAGTACAAGTTCATCCGCGGCTCGGACGGCACCAGGGAGCTGTATCACGTCGCGGAGGACTCGGCCGAGCGGTCGAGTCTCGAAAACGAGCGCCCCGAACTGGCTGCGGAACTGGAAGAGCGCCTCGACGAGTGGATCGACTCGTTCGAGCACGCCGAGACGAGCGAGGAAGTGGACATCAGCGGCGCGCGAAAGCAGCAACTCGAGGAACTAGGATACCTGCAGTAGGCGGGTCGATTGCTCCCGGAAACTCCGGCTGGCTACTCGCGAGGTTCAATCCCAGAACGACTGAGTCCGCGCGTACTGGCGTTCCTGTTCCAGAATATCCCGGTAGAACGCGTCCTCGTCCTCGCGGAGCTTGTTGATGATCCGGGCGGCGTTGTGCGGCCCGACGCCGCGGGCCGCCAGCGCGACGACGGCCTGTTTTCCGTGGCTCTGGACGAGGCTACCGGATCGAAACGCCCGCTCGGTCATCTCCTCCTGTTCCTCGTCTTTGTCCTGCGATCGCACCGCTTTCACGACCTCGTCGGCCCAGGGATTCAACGCGGCGATCCGGGTCGAGCCGCACTCGGGACACTTCGGCTGGTCGCGTACCCTGCGCACTGGCTTCGTCGTCTTCCAGTCGGTGCAGTGGAGACACAGCAGGATGACCCGGTCGTTCTGAATGCGCTCGCGAACCGTCTCGATGACGCTCGCGTCGGCGTTCTCGGGCGAGAGCAGTTCCTGCCCCGACGAGCGCCCGCCGGCGCCGATGGGCGTGTGGCCGCCGACGGTCTCGACGTCGAGCTCGCCCGACTGGATCGCTTCGAGCACCTCGCCGGCGGCGTCGACCGCCAGGTCCTCGTGGAACACCTCGCGGACGGCCTCCTCGTAGACCGGCGTGTCCTCCAGCGCGGCGAGCAGCCGGTTCTGCGAGACGCCGGCGTCGCCCTGCCAGCGCTTGATCCGACCGAACTGCTCGGCGACCTGCGCGAGCCGGAACTTCAGCGCGTCCGAGTTCTTGAGACTCAACTCGATGATCGCCTTGACGTGGTCGGGATCGGTCTCCTCCAGTACCTCGACGATCTCCGGCGTCGAGATGCTCGTGGGGACCTCCAGCTCGATCCGATAGGGGTCGACGTCGAGTCCGACCGACGAGCCCGATCGCTGACCGAGCATCGAGGACAGCAGGCGGCCGAGCGTCTCGTTGACCGTGTGGCCCAGACAGGCGTTGACGACCACGGTCCGGCCCTGGCGCTCGATCAGGATTCGGTCGTCGGTCGGCAGCGGCGAGCCCGTCTCGACGTGGCGCCGAACCTGCTCTAAGGCCTCGCTCGCGGTGAACGCGTCGGTCGGGTAGCGGCCGGTGAACTCGCGGGCGACGCTCTCGGCGTCCGCGACGCCGCTCTCGGCCGGCCCCCGAGAGAACTGCGGTCCGGCGACCCGGCGCATCTCGCCGACCTCGCCGGCGACCGCTCGCGGGACGGGGATCTCCTGGCCGATCCAGGACGGCACCTCGCCGGCGGGGTCCTCGATCGGCGTGACCTTCACCTCCCCGTCCTCGTCGTCGATGTTCGTGATCCGCCACATCTCGCCGCGCTGGATAAACACCTCGCCGGGCTGGGCGAAGTTGACGACGAACCGCTCGTCGAGCGTGCCGATCTGGCGGCCGCTGGCGACGTCGTTGACCTCGTAGGTCTCCTCGTCGGGAATCATCGAGAGGTTGGCGTACACGTACTGCCAGGTGCCGCCGGTCTTCTCGATCCGGTCGTACTCCTCCTCCAACCAGATCACTCGATTGTCCGCCAGTTCGCGCACGACCTCGCGGAACGTCTCCTCGGGAAGATTGCGGAACGGATAGGCCGCCGTCACGATTTCGTAGGCCTCGCGGGCGCCGATCTCCTCGTGACCCATCGCCAGCGCGACGATCTGGTTCGCGACGGCGTCTAAGCTCCCCTCGTGGATCGGCAGGCGCTCGACCTCGCCGGCCTTCGCGCGCCGGGCGATCGCCAGCGCCTCGAACGTGTCGTCCGGTCGGGTCGTGAGGATCGTCCCGCGCGAGATCTGGTCGCTGCGGTGGCCCGCGCGCCCGACGCGCTGGAGGATCCGGGTGACCTGCCGGGGGCTGGAGTATTGGACGACGTGGTCGACGTGGCCGACGTCGATTCCCAGCTCCATCGAGGAGGTACACAGCAAGGCGTCGATCTCGCCGGCCTTGAACCGGTCCTCGACGTCGATCCGGGCCTCCTTCGAGAGCGACCCGTGGTGGACGCCGACCGAGACGTCGGCGCCGGGCGCGTCCGCCGAGCCGTCGGGGCCGATCGCTTTGAATTGCGAGCCCAGCGCCTCGGCGGTCTGGCGCGTGTTGACAAAGATCAGGGTCGACTCGTTCTCGTCGACGATCTCGGCGATCGCCCGGACGTGGCTGGCGATCTCGGCCGAGGTCATCAGCTGCCCCGAGAGCGTCTCGTCGGCGTCGGTGATCTCGGGCTCTCGCACCGAGAGGTCGATCCGGCTCCCCACGTCGACCTCGCGGATCGCGCAGGGGCGGCCGCCGGTGAGGAAGTCGGCAACTTCCTGGGGATCGCCGACGGTCGCCGAGAGGCCGATCCGCTGGAACGGCCCCGCCACCTCGCGCAGCCGTTCGAGGGCGATCGAGAGCTGGGCGCCGCGCTTCGACGCCGCGAGCTCGTGTACCTCATCGATCACGACGTGGTCGATCGTCGACAGCGCCTCGCGGAGTTTCGATCCGGTAAACATCGCCTGCAGCGTCTCCGGCGTCGTGACGAGCACGTCCGGCGGATCGTTCGCCTGCTTCTGGCGCTGGTAGTCGGTCGTGTCGCCGTGCCGGACGTCGACCGCGACGTCTAACTGCTCGCCCCACCACTCCAGTCGCCCGCGCATGTCGCGGTTCAGCGCGCGCAGCGGCGTGATATAGAGGGCGGCAAACCCCTCGTAGGGATCGGCTTCGGCGTCAGTCCCGTTCGTCGACGTCGCGTCGGCTTCGCGAGCGGCCCCGTTCCGCCGCTCGGCGATGGCGTCGAACACCGGCAACATCGCGGTCTCGGTCTTGCCGGTCCCCGTGGGCGCGATCACCAGCGCGTTCTCGCCGGCCGCGAGCGGCGGGATCGCCCGGCGCTGGGGCTCGGTGGGCGTCTCGAACCCCCGCTCCGACAGCGCCGCGCGAACCTCCGAACCCAGCCGGGCGAACGCCGCCGGATCGGGCGCGACATCCCCCTCTGTCATCGCACGCGGGTAGGAGCGGGACGCGGTTAAGCCATTTGTTCGCCGATGGGCGGCGCGTTACCCCGACGAACGGCCGCTTCTCGCGCTCGGCGTTCGAGGCGATCCGCGCCCCGCTCTCGGGTAACGACCACATACTCAAGGCCGGTTTCGTCGTAGGTCGAGTCGGGATTCCGGGGCGCAGCGAGGCACTCGAGATCGGTCGCCGGCGAGCGGAGCGACTGATCGGCCAGCGGCGCCCCGACCGTCCGCTACCCGCGCTATGACCTCCGACTCCACGGCCGTCCGACTGCTCGCCGCGCCGTTCCGAATCGCGTACCGACTGGTAGCCGCGCTGCTGTCGGTCGTCTTCGGATTGCTGAAACTGCTGCTCGTGGCGGCGCTGTTCGTCGCCGCGGCCGCGTTCGTGCTGCAGGCCGCCGGCGTCGGCGTCGATCCCGGCGCCGTCGGTCTTCCGAGCCCGCTGGACGACGGCGCCGAGGTGGCGCCGGGCGATCCGAACGAGTCGGCGTACACCGACGGGAGCGTCGAGATCGACAGCGAGACCGTCGAGCGACTGGTCCACGAGGAGGTCAACGAGCGCCGAACCGAGCGCGGACTCGAACCGCTGGAGTGGAACCCGACGGTGGCGTCGGTGTCGCGCGCTCACAGCAAGGACATGGCCGATCGAGAGTACTTTTCGCACACCAATCCCGACGGCCAGGGACCGTTCGACAGGTATCGGGAGGTCGCCTCGGGCTGTCGGGCGTACGGCGAGAACATCGCGCTCTCGTGGGTCGGGCGACCGGTCGAGACCGACAGCGGCGCCGTCGAGACCTACGAGAGCGACGAGGAACTGGCCGTGGCGCTGGTCGGCCAGTGGATGAACTCCACGGGCCACCGCGAGAACATGCTCCGCGAGCGCTGGGAGAGCGGCGGCGTCGGCGTCTACATCACCGAGGAGGGCAAGGTGCTGGCCACCCACAACTTCTGCAAAGGGTGGGGGCTGTAAGCGGGCGGACGAGCAGCGGCCGACCGCAGTTTACCACCGACCGACGGCCACGTTTCGAACTGTGCCGCCGCACTCGGGACACTCGCCGACCGACTCGTCGGTCGTCCTGTTGCGACACTCGGTGCACTCGTAGCGCTTCTCCGACGGGCTGTGTGGGTCTGTGAACACCATGTGAGGAGTTGACGAACAACAACGGTTAAGGATTGTCCATAACCAGGGCAAACAAACTAATATTCCCCCATATGTTGCCCGTTCGTGCGATTCTCCTGTCAAATTTCGCCGTACGCCCCGAGCCGCGTCCCGTCCAACAGATACGCCTGCCCGTCGGCCAGCCCTTGCGGGAGAAACGGCGCGAGGAAGTCATCGCCCGCGACGTTGACCCAGGTTCCCCCTACGAGTTCGTTGTACGCGGGAAACGCGATCAGCTCCGGATCGGCCCACTCGACCCCGTCGAGCCGATCCTCGAACGGGCTTCGGTCGAGCGGCCCGCGCAGCCAGACGCGCTCGACGCGACTGCCGCCGACCTCGTCTTCGAGGCGGACACAGGGGTGCTCGTGGCCGACGCAGACCACCTCCGCGCCGAGCACCTCCGGCGCCGGCCAGGTGTGGCCGTGGGCGAAGCCGACGTCGCCGATGCGCACGCCCGCGCCAGCCGCGACGTCGACGCCCTCGATCCACGACTCGATGTCGCCGTCGTGGTTCCCCTTGACGAGCGTGACCGACACGTGCTCGGGCAGCGACTCGACGAGCACCTCGATCTCGCCGCGCTCGGCGCCGCCGGGACCGCCGATCGAGTGCATGAAATCGCCCAGCACCACGAGCCGATCGGCGCCCGTCCGATCGACGAGGTCGAGCGCGCGTTCGCGGCGCTCCTCGGCGCGGCTCTCCAGGTTGATGCCGCGCTCGGATCGAAACGCCGCCTCGACGCCCGCGTGGACGTCCGCGATCACGAGTCCGCGCTCGTCGCCGAGATCTGCGGTCGCGGCCGGTTCGTCCGGGATCGGCTCGACGAGGGCCATCAGATGGGCTTGAGCGTGTCGTCGGTCGGCTCGTAGCAGCGCCCGCCCATCAGGGCCTCCTCGATGGCATCCTCGACGTCGGGCTCGGTCATCCCGGTATCGGCGATCACTTCGTCGATCAGGTCGCCGCGCTCGACGCCGTCGCCGTCGTCCATCTCCCGCATCGTCTCGACGACCACGTCGGTCAGCGAGACGTCGTCCGGGATGTTCGGCTCGTCGGGCTCCGCCGATTCGTCAATCGCCTCGGCGTCGTCGCCCGGTTCGTCGGCCGTTTCAGCGTCGCCAGCCGGTTTCTCGGCCGGTTCGACCTCGCCGGACGCCGCACCAGCGTCTTCAGTTGCCGCTGCAGTCTCGGCTTCCGACACCGGTTCCGCGGCCTCCTCGGCGACCGCCTCGCCCTCGGCGACGGTCTCGTCGGTCTCCGTCACCTCGGCGTCGGACTCGACCGCCTCGTCCGGATCGGGAGTCTCGATGTCTGCTTCACCGGGCTCGGCAACCTCCGTGCCGGTCGAGAACTCGGTGCCGTACTCCTCCTCGATCTCCTCTCGCTCTTCCTCGGAGAACTCGTACATATCGTCGCCGCCGACCGGCGTGTCGGCGGTCTGATCGGCGTCCGCGGTTGTCCCATTCATCTCAACGGACGCGTCTTCCGTCTCGGCGGATGCGTCGTCCGCTTCCGCGTCGGCGCTCGCCGCCGATTCGTCGTCCTCCTCGCCGATGCCGCCGGGCTCGAAGTCGCCGAGGCGGTCGCCGCCCTCGTCGTCTTCCGTTTTGGACTCCGCGGTCGCTTCGGTGTCGGCGCTCGCGTCAACGTCGGCGGTAGCGCTCGTCTCCGGTTCGGTCGGCGCTTCGGCGGAGTCCGACTCGTCAGGAGCGGTCGTTTCCGCCTCGGTCGCCGGTTCATCCGTCGTCGACTCTCCGGAAGAGGTCTCGACGGACGCCGTTGCAGCCGCAGCGTCGGTCGATGTCGGTTTAGCGTCCGCTTCGGTCGACGCCGATTCCGCTTCGCCATCGGTCGACGCCGATTCCGCTTCGGCGTCACTCGACGAAGCTTCCGCGTCGGCCGCCGCGGTTCCGACGCTCGCGGCCGCCGAACCGGCCGTCTCGATCTCCGACACGGCGTCGACGAGGTCGGTCAGCTCTGCGGGGTCGACGCTGCCGTCGCCGTCGCCGGGGCGCACCGCGATCTGGGACGCCTCGTCGCGCTCGCCGGTGACGACCTCCGCGGCCTCGATCGCGAGATCGCGGACCGCTGCGAGGTACTCCGGCGTCGTTCCGTAGTGGTCGATCGCGAGGGCGACGCCGCCGGCGAGCCCGTCGTCGACGCCGCGCTCGCGCAGGTGCTCCGCCAGCTCGTCGCCGCGCTCGGGCTGCTCCAGCGCGGTCGCCATCGTGGCGACGCGTTCGAGGGTCTGTTCGGCGGCCTGAACCGCCCAGCGGTCGCGCGTCTCGGCGTCGACCTCGTTGATGCTCTCGGGCCGGACCGACGTGTACACGCGATCGGAGTCGTCGGGCTGGAAGGTTCGGGCCTTCCCCGTCACGGCGAGGAACGCCGGCGGGTCGGTTCGTTCGAGGAACGCCATCTCGTCGGGCTGGTACTGCCCGGCGTAGACGACGAAGGCGCCGGTCGGGTCGACGATCCGGGCCCGCAGCACGTCCTCGTTGACCTGCTCGATTTCGGTCAGGACGCCGACGGCGAACAGCCGGTTCACCCGGGCGCCCGTCGGCGTCACCACGTAGTTCGGGGCCCGTTCCTCGTCGCTTTCGGAGTGTTCCAGTTCGGCGTCGTCGTACTCCGCCGCGAACAGCCGGTAGGCGACCTCGCGGCGGCCCGCGCCGCTCTGGTCGTCGCCGTTCTCGTCGTCGTTCGCGCTCATGCGTCCACCTCGCTGAGTAGATCAGCGGCGCGGTCCGCGGGGTCGTCCTCGACCTCCGCGAAGCTGCTCGCGTCTAAGTTCGCGCCGTACTCGTCGACCGAGAGATGCCCGCGGACGCGGTACTCCCGGCCGACCACGCGCTCGCGGATCGCGTCCGCGACCACGGTCTGGTCCATCGCCTCGCGAGCCTGCTCGCGGGCGTCCTCCAGGTCGCCGCCGTACACCTGTTCGGTCAGCTCGTCGTCGAGCACGACCGTCACTGTGCCGGTGCCGTCGTCGAGGATCGCCTTGACGCGCAGGTCGTCCTCGCCGTCGACCTCGCCGTGGGTCCGACACTGGCCCTTCTGGATCACGCGACCGCAGTCGGGACAGCGCTGGATCAGCCCCGATCCGTCGCGGATCGAGATGACGTGGCCCACCGTCTCGACGTCGTAGACGCCGCCGGCCTCGACGGCCTCGCGGATCGGCAGTCTGGTGCCGCTCTCGCTGACCTGCACCTCGTCGGCGAGCGCCTCGACCGTCGAGAACTCCGAGACGTTGATCGAGGGGACGCCGCGGTACTCTCGGACGTACGTGTTCTCGATCCGGACCGACGCATCCTCCTCGATCTCGGGGTGGGGATCCCAGTCGGTGAACGGCAGCTTGGCGGTCTCGTCGGCGAGCACGCCGCTGAGGATCTCCGTCTCGCCGTCGCGGCCGTCGATCGTCCGGCGCTCGACCTCCGAGACGCGGACCTCGACGTCCACGCCGCGGTCGCCCGTCTCGATCTCGACGAGGTCGGCGTCGCCGCCGATCTCGTAGGGCACCGCCAGCGTCTCCTCCTCGAAGGCGACGCTGGTCGACTCGCCGAGGTTGAGCTCGGGGCTGCCGTCCCACTCGCGGACGCCGGCGTTGCCGGCGGTGATCGTGTCGCCCGGCGAGAGGCCGAAGTCCTGCCAGGCGGTGTAGTCGATCGTCCCCGACTCGTCGGCCAGCACGCCCTCGAAGATCACCTGGTCCGACCCCTGATAGCGGATCGAGCGCTTCCCGACGTTCAGGACGCGCGCGGTGACCGTGACGTTGCCGTCGGCCGTGGTGATCTCGTCGATGCTGTCCTTGGAGAGCGTGCCGCCGGAGCCGTCGCCGCCGTCGCCGTACTTTCGACGGAGGCTCTGGACGGCCTCGTCGATCGGCACGCTGTACTCGACCAGATTCTCCAGGTCCTCTTTGACCTCCTCTTTGTCAACACCGAGGTCGGAGGCGAGCTCCTCGGCACGTTCGTCTACCGTCATCGTCCGTAGTTGGAGCGGCCCCACTAAAAAGGATTCGCGGGCGGGAACTTCCGACCGGCGCCGACGTCACGCTCGGTTCGCCGGTCGAACCGCCGGGTCGGCGTCCTCACTCGTAGACGCCGTCGGTCGTCAGCCGGAGTAACCGTCCGACCAACCGTTGTGCGTCGGCGAGAGATTCCCATCGGAGTGGTTGCCGCCGGACTCCCAGACGTCACCCGAGCTCCCCGACGGGCCGCGTCGGGTCTTCCACTCGAACGAGCCGGGGTCCTCGATCGACACCTCCCAGATGTCGCCGCTCACGTTCGTGCCCTCGATGCCGCCGCCCCAGTTAGTGAGCGACTCCGTCGAGCCGGTGAAGTACACCGATTCGCCCGACGCCGTCGGGGCCTCGACCTGAATGGTGAGTCCGGTATTGCCCTCGAATCCGTCCGACCATCCGTTGTGAGTCGGCGAGAGGTTGGCTTCGGAGTGGTTGTCGCCGGACTCCCAGACGTCGCCGGAGCCGCCAGCGGGGCCGCGCCGGGTCTTCCACTCCAAGGTGCCCGGATCGTCGATCGTCACTTCCCACGTGTCGCCGCCCGTGTTGGTGCCCTCGACGCCGCCGCCCCAGTTGGTGAGCGACCCCGTCGAGCCGGTGAAGAAGATCGACTCGCCCGAGGCTGTCGGCGCATCGATCTGGAGGGTGACCTGCTCGGTGCCGCCACCGCTCCCGCTCTCGGGGCACTCCGTCGAGTAGACGGCGTAGCCGACCGCGGGCGCCGACACCTGCACGTAGCCGTCGCTGTTGACTTGCGTGTCCGACGAGCTGCCGGTGCAGTCGGTCAGCGTCGTCCCGGACGCCTGGTTCGTCTGGACCCACTCGCTGCGCTGGCTGTTGCCGCGGTTGAGCACGACCAGCCCGTCGCCGCGCTCGAAGACGTACAGCTCGCTGTCGACGTAGCGCGTCGTCGCCGCGCCGGAGAGGACGTTCCGACGGAGCGACAGCAGCGTCGATATTTCCTCGTCGCTGATGCCGATGCGGTGGTTGTACACCCGGGGGTAGCCCTCGTAGGTGAGGATGTAGGCGTACGCCAGCCGCTCGTACTCCGGCGGCGCGCTGTCGTGATTGGAGACGAACGTCATCGCGCTGGTCGGATCCTGATTGACCAGCCCCGCTCCCTCCAGAGCGTTCATGTCGCCGCCGGAGTTGAACACGTCCTCCTTCATCGTGTAGAACAGCGCGTAGTCCGTCACGGACATCCCCGTGTCGGCGTACTGCTGGTTGTACGAGGTCGATCCCTGCAGCACTTCGCCGACCCTGTAGAGGCCGAGCTCGTCGGCCCACTGGTTGGCGTAGTTGCTGAAGAACGATTCGGACATGTGCTTGGCCGCGTCGAACCGGATCCCGTCGACGCCCAGATCGGCGTACTTCTGGAGGTAGTTGTACAGTTCGCCCCGGACGTACGACGAGTCCTGATCGAGGTCGCGCAGGCCGACGAGCCAGCAGTTCTCGACCGACTGCGGATCGTTGTAATCGATCTGGCACTCCGGATGGAGGTCGCGCTCGCTGAACCGCGGGATATCGTCCATCGACACGTGTCGGTCGAACGCGTTGTCGCCGGCAGCGAGATGGTTCATCACGGCGTCGGCGATGACGTCCAGCCCCTGCTCGTGGGCCTCGTCGACCATCGCCTGATACTCGGCCTCGGTGCCGAACTCGCTGTCGAAGTTCGTGAAGTCGATGGGCTGATAGCCCAGCGGGAGGTCGTACGTGTACTCGTCGTTCTGCCGCTCGTACTTGTAGATCCGGCTGAACTGGGCGGGCGGGACCTGAATCGCGTCGTAGCCCGCGTCCGCGACGCCCGAGAGGTTGTTCGTGATCGTGGTCCAGTCCGTGTGATAGTACTGGTAGACGGCGCTATCGCCGATTTCAGCGGCCGCAGAACCGGTCAATGACGATCCCATTGCTGTCCCCGCTGCCAGCGCGCCGAGTCCTTTCAGAACGCTTCGCCGACCGACAGCACTACTGGAGTCGTTGTGATCCATTGTCACAGACAAATTCCAGAAGTAGATGATGATAAATCCCAAGGGTTATTGTTAATGAACAATTTAATAATCGATATAGAATCACCGTAGGCTGACTTTCGTGTTTGTAGATATTACACGAAATATGTGGAGAGGGAAACCGGCAGAGGGGTTGCCGCTCGACTTGCTTCGTGAAACCAGAAGTAAAGTTTCGTCACAGATTCCGCGCTCGTCGAGGCGTCAGGGGCGTTTCGAAGAATTTGCAAAAATTCCGCTCTTTTGCGGGCCGCAATGCTCGCGCGCGCTCAGTCGCGCCACTTGATCGAGCAGCCCTGGGAGCGGAGCCACTCCTGCTCGACGGGCTCACCGGCGAGGATCGTCTCGACCGCATCGCGGACGTAGAACTCGGTCGGCTCCTCGTCGGGATTCAGCGCGTCGTCAAGGCGCCCCTGGTAAACGAGGCGGAACTCGCCGTCCTTCCGGCGGAACAAGAACGGATCTGGCGTACAGACGGCGCCGTACGCGCGAGCGACATCCTGATTCTCGTCCCGGAGGTAGGAGTCGTACGCGATCCGACCTTCGGCAACGTAATCCTGCATCGCCTCGAAGGAGTCGTCGGGGTACTCTTCGGCGTCGTTGGGATTGATCCCGACCACTGCGAGGTCGTCGTACGACGCCGCCAGTTCGTTGAGGTGGTCGAACTTCGCCTGCGCGTACGGACAGTGGTTGCACGTAAACACCACGAGCAGCGCCTCGCAGTCGGCGAACGACGAGGGGGAGTACGTCTCGCCGTCGACGCCGGGCAGTTCGAATTCGGGCGCGGCGTCGCCTGCTTCCAGCGCCGGATCGGACTCTTTCAGAACCATGTCGATCGATTGCGGTGCGACGGAGTTGCCGGTTACGATTCAGGAAGCCGAACGGCATCGCGGACACGGACTCGGTGGCATCCCGGACGCCGGCTCGACGGCGTGCTCCCGGCGAGAGAATTAAAAAATGTATTAGCCGCGGGGCGACAAGGCTCCGGTATGGACGACAGCGACGGCGGTTCACAGTTGACTCGCCGCGGCGCGCTCCGGCGGACGCTGGGCGCCGGCGTCACGCTCGGCGCCGCGAGCGCCGCAGGTAGCGGTTCGGCGCTCGCACAGGAAAACGAATCCGGCAACGAGTCGGGTGGCGACGCCGGAGAAGGTCCCGACTGGGGCGACTGGTTCTCGGACGTCGACAACTACGAGAGCACGCAGGACCTCCGCGGGCAGGACTCGGTCACCGTCGCGGTCGGCGCCGGCAACGGGTTCCTGTTCGACCCGCCGGCGATCTGGGTCGATCCCGGCACGACCGTGACCTGGGAGTGGACCGGCGAGGGCGTCCCCCACAACGTCGTCCACGAGGGCGGCGACGCGTTCGGCAGCGACCTGCTGAGCGAGGAAGGGGCGACGTTCGAGCACACGTTCGAGGAGGACGGACAGTACCGGTACGTCTGCGAACCCCACGTCAGCGTGGGCATGAAGGGCGGCGTCGCGGTCGGCGACGTCTCCGGTCAGGCCGGTGGCGGCGGTGGGACGGAAGAGGGCGGTGAATCACAGGGCTCCGGCGGCATCCCGCCGATGCTCCAGATGCTCGGCGCGGCGTTCGTCGTTGCGTTCCTCTCGCCGCTGCTGTTCGTGCTGTTCCTGTTCAACCGCGGCGGCTCGGGCGGCGGCGCCGGCGGCCAGCGCGAATACAGTCCCTGAGCGCCGGGGGAAACAAATCGTTCGCACCGTGCTAGGCGTTCCCTGAGATATATCGGCGTCGGCGCCTTCCTCGGAGACATGGAACTGCTGGACGAGACCATCGTGCCGGAGCACGCGCGCGACGTCAAACAGGAGGCCCGCGAGTTCGCCGAGGAACACATCGCCCCCAACGCCGAGGAGTACTTCCGAAAGGGCGAGTACCCCCACGACATTCTGGAAGCCGGGCAGGAGGCCGGACTGGTCGCCCAGGACCTCGACGAGGAGCTCGGCGGGCGCGGGCTATCGCTGACCGAGGTGCTCGCGATCGCCGAGGAGTTTTATCGGGCGGACGCCGGCATCGCGCTGACGCTCCAGCTCGCGAGCTTCGGCGCCGAGATCGTCGAGGAGTACGGCAACGAGGAACAGCACGAGGAGTACCTCCGCCCGGTCGCAGAGGGCGACCAGATCACCGGACTCGCGGTGTCGGAACCCGACACCGGCAGCGATCTCGCCGGGATGACGACCCGCGCCGAGAAGGAGGGCGACGAGTACGTCCTCAACGGCGAGAAGTACTGGATCGGCAACGGCGTCGAGGGCGACTGGCTCACCGTCTACGCCCGGACGGGCGACGACGAGGAGAACCGCTACGGCAACCACTCGATGTTCATCGTGCCGACCGACGCCGAGGGGTACGAGGCCGAGCACATCCCCGAGAAGATGGGCTTCAGAGCGTCGAAGCAGGCCCACATCGTCTTCGACGACTGCCGGATCCCCGAGGAGAACCTGATCGGCACTGAGGGCGCCGGCTTCTGGATGCTCGCGGAGTTCTTCAACCACGGTCGCGTCGTCGTCTCGGGCCACGGGCTGGGACTGGCCGCCGCCGCGATCGAGGAGGCCTGGGAGTTCACCCACGGCCGCGAGGAGTTCGGCCGGACGATCAGCGACTTCCAGGCCGTCCAGCACGGGCTGGCGGACATGCGACTGGAGTTCGAGAGCGCTCGCGCGCTCGCGTGGCGCGCCGCCGAGAAGGTCGAGCAGGGCGAGGATCCCGGCCTCTGGGCCGCGATGGCCAAGACGAAGACGACCGAGGTCGCCACGGACTGCGCCGAGCAGGGGATGCAGTTCCACGGCGGCCGCTCGGTGCTGACCGACCGCCGGATCGCTCGCGTCTACCGCGACGTCCGGGTCCCGGTGATCTACGAGGGCGCCAACGAGATCCAGCGCAACCTGATCTACCGGCAGTCCTGAGCGACTCGCGGGTTCGTTTTTCCCGACCGTCACCGTAGACAGCTACCGCCCGACCGGCGTCGACGCCGATTTTCGTCTACAGATAGTGTCCGTGAACCCGACGTTCGGTTGCGACCCGGCCGGACGCACTTCACAGACGGGTACGCGGTTGTACCCAGTTAGAGCGGTACGGGTGCCCGTTTAGCCTGTTTCGTCCCCAACCGTTTGACCGGGAGTTAGGCCGACTCTAGTCGCTCGACCGCGCTCGAATCGCGTGCACAGACCGTCGGGGAGAGAGAGGTTAATCCCGCCGCCGTCCGGATAAGCGCAGAGATACAATGTACGGCGTCGCTCTCGGCTGGAGTGAGTGACTCCGTGAAAATACTCGATCGCTCGGGGCGCGGCCGGTCCGCGTCGTCGGACGAGGGTGAATCGACAGCCGCCGTCCGGCTCGACGACGTCACCCACGAGTACGGAACCGACAGCGGCCGCTTTGGCTCCGGGAACGACCGCACCCTGACGGCGCTGCGGGACGTCTCGCTGGCGGTCCAGCCGGGGACGATCGTCGGGCTGAAAGGACCCAGCGGCAGCGGCAAGTCGACGATCCTGCACGCGGTGTCGGGACTGCTGGTCCCGACCTCCGGGACCGTCGAGTTGCTGGGCACCGATCTCACCGCTCTCTCGGATCGCGAGCGCGTCCGGGTACGACGCGAGCACGTCGGCATCGTCTTTCAGCGCTTCCACCTCCTTCCCTCGCTGACGGCGCGCGCGAACGTCGCGTTGCCGCTCGTGCAGGCCGGCGTCCCGCGATCGAAGCGCCGGGAGCGCGCCGTGGAGCTGCTGGAACAGGTCGGCCTGGGCGACCGGACGACTCACCTGCCGGGCGAACTCAGCGGCGGGGAGCGCCAGCGCGTCGCGATCGCCCGCTCGCTGTCGACGGACCCGGACGTGATCGTCGCCGACGAGCCGACCGGCGAGTTAGACACCGCGACGGGCACGGAGGTCCTCGAACTGCTGACCTCGCTGGGCGACGACCGGGCCGTGCTGGTCGCTTCCCACGACAGCGCGACGCTGGCGATCGCCGACGACGTCGTCCGGCTGCGCGACGGGATGGTGATCGAGGATGCGGGATGACGGCGACAGGCGACGCTCGCGCTGGCGAGGTCTGTTCGGCATCTCGGCGACGCGGCTCTGGAAGCAGGCCACGACGACCCGAACCGGCCGGATGGCGGCGTCGACCGGCGCCGTCGCGCTGACGATCGCGATCCTGCTGGTCGTGACCGGCATCGCGCTGGCGCTCGCGAACGCCGGCGTCGTGTCCCAGGCCGACGCCGAGGCGACCGTGGTGCCCGAACGGGGCGAGACGCTCTCGGACGTCGGCGGCGTCGAACCCGCACAGCTCGGCGCTGCGAACGAGCGCGCCGCGCAGCTCCGCGAGCGCGAGGGCGTCGACCACGCGTCGCCGGTCCTCGTCGAGACGGTTCGACTGGAGAGCGCCGGGGGCGGCGACGGTGACGAATCCGGACTCGTGTTGCTCGTCGGCGTCGTTCCGGACGACGAGGAGCGCACGGTCGCGGGCCTTCCCACCACCGGACTGGAGCCGGGCGATCCCCACTACGCCGACGGCTCGTACGACGGCCCGCGAACGGGCGAGCTGGTGCTCTCGGACGCCGCGGCCGAGCGGCTCGACGCCGCCGAGAACGAGGAGTTCCGCGTCGCCGGCAACCGAACCGCGACCGATCGGACGACGTTCGGCGTCGCCGAGATCGACGCCGCGGCGGGCAACGAGCGCGACGCCGACGTGCCCGTGGCGCTGGTCCACCTGAGCGAGCTCCAGTCGATCTCCGGCGCGAGCGCCGGCGAACTCGCCGATCGGGTGCTGGTGTGGGGCGACGCCGACGCGGCCGCGGCGGCCGGCGAGGACGCCTACCCGAACGCAACCGTCGAGACAGCGGGCGGCACCGATCCCTCGCAGCTGTTCGACGACGGGCTGGCGTTCGCCACCAGCCTGATCGCGCTGGTCGTCGGCGTCGCCATCTGCGCCGCCTTCGTCGCGACGACGATGGGGATCACGGTCAACGAGGACCGCCGGATGCTCGCCGTGCTGGAGGCGATCGGCTTTCCCACTCACAGCAGGCTGGCCGTCGTCGGCGTCTCGACGCTGGTGACGACGCTGCTGGGCGCCGTACTCGGAATCGTCGGCGGCGTGCTGGGCGTGCTCGCCGTGGACGCCGTCGCCGGGGCGACCGTCGCGTCCCGGACTGTCGCAATTGTCCACCCGCTGTTCGTCCCCTACGCGTTCGCCGTCGCCCTCGTCTCGGGACTGGTCGCGGTGCCGTACCCGCTCGTGGTCGCCGCGCGGACGAACGTGCTGGAGGAGGTAGGGCGATGAGCAGTCGTACCATCTTCGTCCGGCGGGAGGTGACGCGGTGAGCGTCCGCGACGCCCTCGTCCGATTCCGGGCGGTTCTCGGACTCGCGTTCGCCCAGCTGCGCCGAGCGCCGGGGCGGACACTCCTGACGGTGCTCGCCGTCGCGCTCGCGGTGCTCTCGGTGACGCTGCTGGCGAGCCTCGGCGCCGGCGTCGTCGATAAGGGCGAGCAGGGGTTAGAGCAGGCCGACCGGGACCTCTGGATCTCGAACGATCCGATCGATCCGGCCGCGAGCGGCACCGAGAACCCGATCGTCGACGCCCACAGCGTGGCGCGGAGCGTCCAGTCGCGAGAGGACGTCCGGGTCGCCCAACCGGTGGCGATGCACGAGGTGTACGTCGGCACCGATCGGTCGGACCTGCAACGGGTGCCGGCGGTCGGCACGAGCCGGACGCACGAGGGGTTCGACTTCGAGAGCGGCGAAGGGTTCGTGCTCGACGAGGAAGACTACGCCGCGGCGACCCCCTACGAGCCGACCCGCGAGGAGATCGTCCTCGACCCGCGGACCGCCGAGTCGCTGGGCGTCGGCGTCGGCGACGCGGTCTACGTCGGTTCCAGCAGGGCGACGCTCCACGAGGCCACCGTCGTCGGCACCTCCGCGCACTACTCGCAGTTCCTCGGCTCGCCGACCGCGACCGTCCCGATCACCGACCTGCAGGCGATGACCGGCACCGCCGGCACGGATCGGGCGACGTTCGTCATGGCCGACACGACGGAGGGCGCCGACCCCGCCGCGGTTCGGGACGAGCTCGCCGCCGAGTACCCCGCCTACGACGTCCGGACGAGCGACCAGCAGGTCGAGAAGCTGCTCCAGGAGCGCACGCTCGTGCTCGCCAGCGGCGTCACGCTGGTCGGCTTCGCCATCCTCGGCGGCGCCGTCCTGACGATCAACCTGTTCGCGCTCGTTGCCTACCAGCAGCGCGACGAGCTGGCGGCGCTGCGCGCGATCGGGCTCTCGCGGGGCGTGCTCGCGGGGACGATCGGCGCCCAGGGGCTGGTCATCGGCGTGCTCGGCGGTATCGTCGGCGTCGCCGCGACGCGTCCGATCGCCGCCGGACTGAATCGCCTCGCCGAGCGCGTCGTCGGCTTCGAGGGGCTCGTACAGCCGTCGGTCGAGATCTACGCCGTCGGCCTCGCGCTCGCGATCGTGCTCGGCGGCCTCGTCGCGCTCGTCACCGGCTGGCAGGCCGGGCGGTACGCCAAGGTCGAGCACCTGCTGGCGTGATCGCGGCGAGGGCCGCGGAGACGCCGAATCGCGACCCCAACACGTTTCGCGCTGGCTTCGCAATCTCATGCCAACAGTGGCACTGGACGAGACCGACGCCGAGATACTGGAACTGCTGATCGAAGACGCCAGCCGATCGTACCGCGAGATCGCCGACCGGGTCGGACTGACGGCGCCGACCGTCTCCGAACGGGTCGAGCGTATGCGCGAGCTCGGCATCGTTGAGCGCTTTACCGTCGCCGTCGACCAGTCGATGCTGGCGACCCAGGACGCCCGGCTCGTGGAGGTCCAGCTCGCGCCGGGCGACGCCGGGACGCTGGCCGACGAGCTCCGCGACGTCGATGTCGTCGAGCACGTCATCCGAACCGAGAGCGGGCGCGTGCTGGCCCACGTCCACGCGGGCGAGCCCGAGGTGCGGCGCCTGTTTGCGGACCTGCTGGAGGGCCGGGACGTGCTCTCCTACGACGTCGGCGGCGTCGTCGAGTCGTCGTGGAACCCGGATCTCCGCAGGGGCGAGTTCGCCATCTCCTGCGTGGAGTGCGGAAAGGAGGTCGACGACGACGGGCTCTCGCTGGAGATCGACGACCGACGGTACTTCGTCTGCTGCGAATCCTGCGAGGAGCTGTTCAGAGAGCGGTACGCCGAGCTGCAGGAAGGGGCTGAAGGCTGAGGGAGCGGCGACCGGCTAGCGCTCGCTGGCGCGCCGTATCCCGGTTCTGTCGGCGTTTCGGACGAGTCCCGCAATCTGGTCGAGTAGCAGTTGCCGAAAACCGACCGACGCTAGATCAGATACGCGCCAAACCCGAAGGTCGTTAGGGGAAACCCGCTTCAAACTACAGCCCCTAGATAGACACAAGTGATGAGTACCGAGACAGCGCACCTGGAGATAACCGGGATGTCGTGCGCGACGTGCTCCTCAACGATCGAGGAGTCCGTCGGCGAGCTTGACGGCGTCGCGTCGGTCAACGCGAACTTCGCGACCGACGAGGGCACCGTCGAGTACGACCCCGAGGAGGTATCGCTGGGCGAAATCTACGAGGCCATCGAATCGGCGGGCTACGAGGCCGAGAGTGCGACCGAGACCGTCGGGATCGCCGGGATGTCCTGTGCCTCCTGCGCGGAAACCAACGAGGAGGCCATCGAGGGCATCCCCGGCGTGATCGACGCCAGCGTCAACTTCGCCACCGACGAGGCGCAGGTCACCTACAACCCCGTCGACGCCGACCTCGACGCCGTGTACGACGCGATCGAGGACGCGGGCTACGAGCCCGATCGACCCCAGGCCGGCGAGGAGGGCGACGGTGAGGGCGGCGAGGAACGCGAAACCGCCGCCGAGCGTGAGCTGGCCCGGCAGCGACGCCTGGTGATCGGCGGCGGCGTGCTCGCGGCGCCGTTCCTGCTGGTGATGGTTCAGATGTTCACCGGCGAGTTCCTCCCGGAGTGGTTCCACTGGGTCGAGTTCGGCCTCGCCTCCGTCCTGATGGCGACGCTGGGTAGGGAGTTCATCGTCGGCGCGTACAAAGCCGCGAAAAATAGCGGCCGAGCGAACATGGACACGCTGGTCGCGGTCGGCTCCTCGACGGCCTACCTGTTCAGCACGGTCGTCCTGTTCGACCTGATCGCCGACGCCGGACTCTACTTCGAGGCCGTCGCGGTGATCCTGTGGTTCATCACGCTGGGCAACTGGCTGGAGGCGCGCTCGAAGGCCCAGGCCAGCGACGCGCTGCGGAAGCTGCTCGAACTGGAGGCCGACGAGGCGACGCTCGTCGAGGACGGCGAGGAGAAGAGCGTTCCCGTCGAGGAAATCGAGGTCGGCGACGTGATGAAGGTCCGGCCGGGCGAGAAGATCCCGACCGACGGCGTCGTCGTCGACGGCCAGAGCGCGGTCGACGAGTCGATGGTCACCGGCGAGTCCGTCCCCGTCGAGAAGGCGGAGGGCGACGAGGTCGTCGGGTCGACGATCAACGAGAACGGCGTGCTGCTCGTCGAGGCGACGCAGGTCGGCGAGGACACCGCGATCCAGCAGATCGTCCAGCGCGTCAAGGAGGCCCAGGCGCGCCAGCCCGACGTCCAGCGGCTGGTCGACACCGTCTCGGCGTACTTCGTCCCGGCGGTGATCGCGAACGCCGTGTTCTGGGCGCTGGTGTGGTTCGCGTTCCCCGAGGCGCTGGCCGGTTTCGTCGACTGGCTGCCGCTCTGGGAGCCCGTGGGCGGCGGCCCCGTCGACGGCACCGTCTCGACCCTCGAGTACTCGATGGTGGTGCTCGCGAGCGCGATCCTGATCGCCTGCCCCTGCGCACTCGGCCTCGCGACGCCCGCGGCGACGATGGTCGGCTCGACGATCAGCGCGACCAACGGCGTCCTGTTCAAGGGTGCGGACGTGCTCGAACGCGTCCGCGGCGTCGACGTCGTCGTGTTCGACAAGACCGGGACGCTGACCCACGGCGACATGCGCCTGACCGACGTGGAGCCGGTGCGGGGCGGCGTCGCGGCCGACGGAGGGGACGGCGACGCGGCTACTGACGGCGGCCTCGTCGAGCAGGAAGCCGACGAGTCCCTCGTGCTCTCGGTCGCCGCCACCGTCGAGTCCGGCTCCGAGCACCCGCTCGCGAAAGCCATCGTCGACGGCGCCGAGGACCGCGGCGTCGACGTCGACGATCCCGAGAACTTCGAGAACGTGCCCGGTCACGGCGTCCGCGCCGAGACGCCGCGCGGCGAGGCGCTGGTGGGGAACCGCAAGCTCATGCGGGACAACGGCGTCGATCCCGACCCCGCTGAGGACACGATGGAGCGCCTGGAGCGCGAGGGCAAGACGGCGATGCTGGTCGCGCTCGACGGCGAACTCATCGGCGTGATCGCGACCGCCGACACGGTCCGCGACAGTGCGAAGGAGACGGTCGCCGAGCTGCACGACCGCGGGCTGGAGACCGTGATGCTCACCGGCGACAACGAGCGGACTGCTCACGCGGTCGCCGAGGAACTGGGCATCGACCCCGAGAACGTGTACGCCGAGGTGCTGCCTGAGGACAAGGCCGACGCCGTCGAGGAAATCCAGGCGGACGGCACTCGGGCGATCATGGTCGGCGACGGCGTCAACGACGCGCCCGCACTCACCGCGGCTCACGTCGGCATCGCGGTCGGCAGCGGCACCGACGTCGCGATCGAGAGCGCAGACGTGACGCTGATGCGCGACGACCCGTCGGACGTGCTGAAGGCGATCCGCATCTCCGAAGCGACGCTGCAGAAGGTGCGCCAGAACCTGTTCTGGGCCTTCGCCTACAACGCGTCGCTGCTCCCGATCGCCTCGCTGGGACTGCTCAACCCCGCGCTCGCGGGGCTGGCGATGACCGGCTCCAGCGTCTCGGTGATGACCAACAGCCTGCTGTTCCGGAAGTACGACCCCCACGAGGACTACGTCCCGGTCGTGCTGAAGCCGCTGCGGCGTCTGCGCGGAAACTGAGCGGAGCGATCGGAGCGGGCCAAATCGATCGGAGCGGACCGAATCGATCGGAGCGGGCGTCCAGTTTCGAGGCGCGACGCCGCCCCCCGTTTTTGTCCGGCGGCGTCGTGCGTACGCGTGATGGTCCCAACGTCGAGTGACGACTCGCCTGACGAGGATCGCGACCTCTCCGCCGACAATCGGCGCGCGATCCTGAACCCGACGAGCGGCCGCGCCGACCACGTCGAGCGGGTGCGCGAACTCGCCGCCGAGCGCGGGTTCGACGTCGTCGAGACCGAACGGGCGGGCCACGCGATCGAACTCGCCGAGCGCGCGGCCGCAGACGGCGTCGACCTGCTCGCGGTCTGCGGCGGCGACGGGACGCTCAACGAGGTCGTCGAGGGGCTGTACCGCGCCGACGCGCTCGACGCCGTGACGCTGGCGGTCGTCCCGTCCGGGACCGAGAACATCGTCGCCGAGCACCTCGGCGTCGGATCGCTCGCGGAAGGGTTCGACATCGCCGAGGCCGGCGAGACGCGGCGCATCGACCTCGGCGTCGCGGGCGACGAGCCGTTCGTGATGTCGGCGATCGCGGGCCTGCCGGCGGACGCCAGCGCTGCGGCCACGCACGAGTTGAAACGACGGTTCGGGTCACTGGCGTTCGTCATCGGCGGCGTCCAGGAGACGCTGGCGTTCGACGGCCTGCGCGTGGCGGTCGAGGCCGACGGCGAGTTCGCTGACGGCGCCGAGGCCGACGCTTCGGCTGTGGACGGCGAGTCGGTCACCTGGCGAGGTGAAGCGCTGACGGTGCTGGTCGGCAATCTCCGAACGTTCGATCCGGACAGCGGGCCGGAAAGGGCGCGGGACGGCCTGCTGGAGGTGAAGATCGGCGAGCGGATGCCGCCGAGCGACGCCGTCGCCGAGACCGTCGCCCAGCGCTTGCTCGGGCAGGATACCGAGCACGTCACGACGCTGAAGGCGAGCGCACTCGCGTTCGAGCACCTCGACGACGAGCCGGTGACGTTCAGTCTGGACGGCGAGATCCGGCAGTTCGACGACGTCGAGTTCTCCGTGCTACCGCGCGCGCTGCGGGTCCGCATCGGCGATGAGTCCGGGGCTTCCGAGTGACGCCGAAGGACGGCCCGCGGGAGAAATCACGCCGTCCTGTCGTCGAGCCAGGACAGCAGGTCCTCGAGTTCGTCCGGGCCGATGCCGTGCCCCACGTCGTACGTGTTCGAGTCGACGGCGCAGCCGACCTCGCTCAGCCGCACGGCGGCGTTCTCCGCGCGGGCGGGCGGGATGATCTGATCTTGCTGGCCGGCGCCGACGAACACCGGCGTTCCCTCGATCCCCTCGGGCGTCAGGTCGGCGTGAGACTCGGGGAGGTAGCCGTGGAGTCCGGCGGCCCACGCGAACCGGCCGGGGTGTTCGAGCAGCAAGGCGAAGGTAGAGATCGCGCCCTGGCTGAACCCGAGCAGCCCCAGCCGATCGGGATCGAGGTCGTACGCCTCGACGGCGGCGTCGATCGACTCGTCGATCAGATCGAGGCTCCGGCGGAACTCGTCGGCGTCGGGCTGGCTCTGGTGGATCCCGCCCGCGGAGAGGTCCAGATCGTACCAGGTGTACCCGCCCTGAAGGCGGTCGGGCGCGCGGAAGCTGACGACGAACAGCTCGTCAGGGAACCGCTGGGCGACCGGCAGCAGGTCGGTCTCGTCGGCGCCGCGGCCGTGGAACACGAAGACGGCCGGGTGCGGGCCGTCGGCGTCGTCGGGCGGGCTGATCGTCTTGTGTTCGAGGGGAACGTCGGACTTCGTCATGGGCGGACGAAAGCGTCCCAGGCGCTTGAATCCCGGCGCCAGCGGCCGGTCTGGCCGCGTGTTCGCCGAAGTGGGGTGCGCCAGACGACACCACCCTCGCTCCAGTAACGTACGTGTTATACGTCGTGAGTCGCTACGAAGGTGCAATGAGCGAGCAGACGTACAGCGAGGGCGACCTCCGGAACACGGGGATGTCGCTCAAGCACGACCGGGAGTGGGACTACGAACTCGACCGCATCGTTTCGGCGGTCGAGGAGCGCGACGCCGAGAAGGTCGGACTGCAGTTCCCCGAGGGGCTCAAGCGCCGCGGGCCGCGGGTGGCCGACGACCTGCGCGAGCTCGTCGACGACGACGTGACGATCATGCTGTCGGGCCAGCCGTGTTACGGCGCCTGCGACCTCGACACGTTCCTGATGCGGCGGACCGACGTGTTCGTCCACTTCGGGCACAGCCCGATGAAGGAGTCGGAGAAGATCATCTACGTCCCGCTGTTCTCGAACGTCGACGTGCTGCCGATCATGGAGGAAGCCGAGGAAGAACTCGCGGATCCCGAGGACGATCCGGAAGTCGGGCTCGTCACCACGGCTCAGCACATGAACCGGTTCGACGACATGGCCGACTGGCTCGAAGACCGGGGCTACGAGGTGCTGACCCGGCGGGGCGACGAGCGGCTCACCCACGAGGGGCAGGTGCTGGGCTGTAACTACGCCTCCGCGGACGTCCCGGCCGATCAGGTGCTGTACGTCGGCGGCGGAAAGTTCCACCCGCTCGGGCTGGCGATGGAGCACCCCGACAAGAAAGTCGTCATCGGCGACCCCGTCAACAACGTCGTGACGATCGCCGACACCGAGAAGTTCCTCAAGCAGCGCTACGCGACCGTCCACAAGGCGATGGACGCCGAGACGTGGGGCGTCATCTTCTGCACCAAGATCGGCCAGGGCCGCATGGACCAGGCCGAGAAGATCCTCGACGAGAACGAGAACGCCTACCTCATCACGATGGACGAGGTGACGCCGGACCGGCTGCGCAACTTCGGCTTCGACGCCTTCGTCAACACCGGCTGTCCGCGGATCACGACCGACGACGGGCCGCAGTTCCACAAGCCGCTCCTGACGCCCGGCGAGTACGAGATCGCCGTCGGCAACAAGCCGCTGGACGAGTTGAGCTTCGACACGTTCCACGGCACCTGGTAGTCGGACGCCGTTCCTTCTTCGTCGACGCTTTTCGCCAGCCGCCGCGCCCGATGCCGTTCGTCCATCCTACCAAGCAGGAAATAATTAGCAGAACAGTCATGAGCATGGGGTAAGTAATCGGCGTCAATGACAGAGGACGCGACGGGGGAGCTCCCCGACAACAAACTGTTCGAGCTCTACGAACAGTACCTCGGCGAACCGGACGCGGAGACGGACGTCTATCTCGGGTTCGGGCTGTTCTTCGTCGGCATCGCCTTCGCGGTGATCGGCCTAGGCCTGTTCGCCTGGTCGGGCGCGTTCGAGTACGGGACCGGCGCGTTCTGGACCCGCCGGGCGCTGTCGTTCGCGCTCGGGATGCTCTCGGTCCCGACGCTGATGCTGAGTCTCGTGGTGCTGCTCCCCGTCGAGCGGCGCGCGACGCTGAGCGGACTGGGCGGCTGGGCGATCACCCTGATCGCGGTGGTCGCATTCTGGCGAGTCTACCCGAGCAACTGGAACGTTGCTGACGCAGCCGATTACAGCATTCAGGTGACGTCAGTGTATGCGGTCGGCATGACCGTCATCACGGCCTCGACCGGCGCGGCGCTGATCGCCCACCAGTTGGCGCGCGCCCGGCCCGGCCCGGCCGACATCGATCCGGTCGAGGACGAGGAGGACGAGGAGACGACCTACACGACCGAACAGATCGAGGAGGACATCGAGGACGCGATGGACGGCGTCGACCTCTCGTGGGGCGGCGTCGAGAAACAGGAGTCCAAGCGCCTGGAGTTCTCCACGGGACCCGAGTTCGACGCGTCCGGCGTCGACGTCGAGGCGACGACCACCCGACAGTCGGGCAGCGTCGACGATCAGGTCAGCGGCCTGCGCCAGCTCAAAGGCGGCGACAAGAAGACCGCCACCTCCGAGTCGACGGTCGACGACCAGACGAACAAGCTCAAAGAGTTGCGAGAACAGCGCCGCAAAGAAGAGGAGGCCGACGACGATGACGGCATCGTCGCCGGCATCGGCGGGACCGGACTGGTCGATCGGGTCCGGAGCGCCCTCCGGCGCTGACCGGTCGAAACGTTGCGTTCCTGCCCCCGTCAGACCGTTCCCCTCCCGTAGATATGTTTTCTTGCCAGAAAGTTCTGTAATTATTTCACATAGTTTTATTGTACGTGGGGCAGGTTTACCGGATATGGCGAAAGGCCTAGACGTCGGCACGATGAACATCCTGTCGGCACAGCAGGATGGGAACGACACGGTATTCGTCCAGCAGCGCAACTCCTTCGTGGAGATCGACTACTCCGACATGGCGGAGCAGATGCTCTCGCGGAGCGAGGTCCTCCACATCCGGAAGGACGACAAGGTGTACGTCGTCGGCGACGACGCCCTGAACTTCGCGAACATCTTCAACCGGGAGACGCGCCGTCCGATGCAGCACGGCATCCTTTCCTCGGACGAGAAATCCGCGATCCCGATGATGAAGCTGATCATCGAGCAGGTCGTCGGCGAGCCCGACCACCCCAACGAGAAGCTGTACTTCTCCTCGCCCGCCGACCCGATCGACTCGGACCTCTCGACGCTGTATCACCAGAAGACACTGGAGTCGTTCATCGACGACATGGGCTACGACGCAGAGCCCATCAACGAGGGGATGGCGGTTATCTACAGCGAGCTCGCGGACAACGACTTCACCGGACTCGGCATCAGCTTCGGCGCCGGCATGACCAACGTCTGCCTGGCGTACTACGCGGTCCCGGTCATGAAGTTCTCGGTCGCGCGCGGCGGCGACTGGGTCGACGAGCAGGCCGCCCAGGCGACGGGCACGCCCGTCGACAAGGTCACCTCCATCAAGGAGGACGACTTCGAGCTCGACTTCGAGACCGACGTCGGCGGCGTCGAGGGCGCGCTGTCGATCTACTACGAGAACCTGCTCGACTACGTCATCGAGCGGATCGTCAAGGAGGTCGACGAGGAGGACGTCGAGGAAGGTCTGGACGTGCCGGTCGTCGTCACGGGCGGCACCTCCAGCCCCGACGGGTTCGAGGCGCTGTTCCGCGACCACCTGCAGGACGCCAACATCCCGTTCTCGATCAGCGGCGTCAGCCACGCCGACGAGCCGCTGTACAGCGTCGCGCGCGGCGGTCTGGTCGCCGCACGCTCCGACGAGGAAGAGCAGGCAGCCAGCGGCGGCGCGGAAGCGGAAGCCGCGGCCGACGAGTAAGCAGTCCGAGCGACGAACGATTTCCGGTTACTCTTTTTTGAAGCGATCGAGCGCTTCCTGCCAGGACTCCAGTTCGACGGGCTCACTCTCGTGGCTCACCGCGACCCCGACGTAGCCACACGTCTCGCAGCCTTCGGCCTCGCGGCCGAACAGCTCGTACGTCTCGAGGGATCCCGAACAGCGCGGACAGTCCATGGGCGTGTGATCTCGTGGCGCCCTCTTAATAATTAGTCCTTCGCGATCGCGTTCGTCCGGGAGAGCCGTCGCAGTGGGCGTTTCCATCCAGCATTCTCGAAGATGATCGACGGAAAGAAGATGAGCCGTAGGCATGTACCAACGTTTTTGCATACCCGCGGTGTATGGTCCGGCAGCATGACCCACACGCCGGCGTCACCCGTCGATCGAGCGATCGTACGACGTCACCGCGATGGCATCGAGCCGATGCGGACCGACGCCGCGACGGAGCGGATCGACGCCGTGCCACGGCGATCTCAGGGCGACGGCCAGATAGCCCCACTCGATTCCGAAACATGAGTACGAAACGACAGCTCGCCCAGCAGCTGGCGGTCGTCGCTGGTTTCGAGAGCCCGAGCGCCGAGCTCGAACAGTACCCCACGCCGCCGGAGCTGGCGGCCCACCTGATCCACGTCGCGGACCTGCAGGGCGACGTCGAGGACCGGACGGTCGTCGATCTCGGGACCGGAACGGGGATGCTCGCGCTCGGCGCCGCGCTCCGGGGCCCCCGGCGCGTCGTCGGCGTCGACGTCGACCGCGGGGCGCTGACCACGGCCCAGGCCAACGAGCGCCGCGTCGGGACGGCGTCCGAGATCGGCTGGGTGCAGGCTGACGCCACCCGCGCGCCGCTGGCGGTCGAGGACGCGACCGTCGTGATGAACCCGCCCTTTGGCGCTCAGGATGGCAACGAGCACGCGGACCGAGCGTTTCTGGAAACCGCCAGCGAGATCGCCGCGGTGTCGTACTCGATCCACAACGAAGACAGCGACGAGTTCGTCGAGGCGTTCGCGGCGGATAACGGCGGCGAGGTCACCCACGCGTTCCGCGCGGAGCTGGATATCGAGCGCCAGTTCGAGTTCCACGACGCCGACAGCGAGGCACTCGACGCCGAGGTCTTCCGAATCGAGTGGTCCTGAACTACCGGTACACTTCTTCACGAGCGACCGCGACGCTCGTTCCGCCCCGTTCGGCTGTCACGACGAGCCGACCCTCGCGCCGCTCGGTCGCGAACGTCAGTCCCCCGGCGTCGACGGACTTGCCGACCTCGGGGATTTCGACGCGCCCGAGCGACTCGTTCTCGCGCTCGACTCGGAGGTAGAACTCTCCGTCCTCGGGCACGATCGAGACGGATCGGTTGTCGATCCGCGGCGCGGCGGTGTGGCTCTCGGACGAGAACACGTGGCGCTCCGGACCGCTGGCGGGATCGAGCCAGACATGGTAGGCCGTGTCGTTGCCCGCCGCGGTCCAGCCCTCGCGAGTCGCGACGACCTGCTCGCTCCAGCCGACGCCGCCCAACCGGACGTCGACCTCGCCGGTGTAGGCGAGTCGCTGGCTCGAAGCCTGGCGCAACCAGAGGTGGCGCTGCTCGCTCGTGATGATCACCCCGCTGGTCCTGACCTCGGTCGACTCGCCGAACGCCTCGATCTCGATCACCGACACCATCCGGTTGGTGACGTTCTCGGCGTACGTGACCGTGTAGTCCTCGACTTCGACGGCGTCCTCGGGGCCGACGCCGCCGTCGACGGTGACGAGGTTCGGGACGATCCCCGGCCCGGCCAGCACGGCGACGCCCAGCACGACGGCCGTGACGGCGACGCGGCGGCGCGTAATCCAATCGAGGGCGGGGACGTCTCTCGAAAGCAGCGGCCGTTCGGACGCCACGGCGGCGACCGTGATCAGGAGCGCGAGCAACAGCACCAGCGCGACGCCGACCCCGCGGAACAGCACGTACGTCCCCTCGCCGCGGAACCAGTAGACCGCCCAGAGCCGCTGGATGACGGCGAACACCAGCGCGGCGAGCCAGACGCGCGCGGCGCTCGGCGTCCCCGTCCGGCGGTGCAACACCACCAGCCCGAGCACCAGCCCGAGGAAGAGCCCGAGCGCGTGGCCCTGGATGGCGATCCCGGCCCACGACGGCGGCGCGGGCGGGCTCGCCGACACCGTCACCGAGACGATCGGGTCGAGCAGCGCGGGGATGACGGTCGAGACGACGCTGGAGACCAGCAGCGCGACCACCGTCGCGACGGGGTAGTGAACCAGCGCGAACCCGGCGAACGCGAACACGACGCCGGAGAAGCCGATGACGGGCCCGAGCGCGAACAGACTGGTCAGCAGGCCGAGGCCGAGCACCGCCGCCGGAAAGAGAACGAACGCTCTGATCCAGGGGTTCGTTTTCCAGGAATCGAACGAGTTGCTACCCCGCTCCTGGGGCAGGTGGCCCCACGCGTACTCGACGATTGGGGCGAGCACGAGCGTCGCCGTCAGATTGCCCCGCAGGTGGCCGGGCCCGGCGTGGGAGAAGCCCGACGCCAGCCAGCCCGTCGGGTAGAGGTACGACCACGATCGAAACGGAATCGTCACGGGGTCGTACCAGTACCAGTACCCCTGCTGGAGGAACAGGTACACCGCGAGCACGAACAGCACGGAGACGATCGTTCCCCAGGGGATACCGAGGAGCAGTCGGGAGCGCAGTCGGCGACCCCACGCCCCGCCGGGCCTGTCGGCGCGGACGATCGCGATCGCCGACAGCGCGAGCAGCGCGACGGCCGCGGCGAACAGCGCGGCCCGCAGCGGAATCATACCGGATCAAGGGAGCGTGGTGTTGAAAGAAGTTGCGAGGGGACCTGGGAAGTGATGTATCCGGAGGGGCATCTTCGAATTCGACCACGAACACCACGAAAGCCCCTGAGCGTTCGGCTCCCGGGACTCGCTGCGCTCCTCGGCCTTCGGCCTGCGGTGCTTGCTTCGTCCGGGTTCGCCGAACGCTCAGCCCCTTTCAGTCCCACCCGCGATGCCTGACTGATCAGCCGACACGGGTGGGACTGAAAGGGGCCGCTCGCTCCGGGAAGACGGGCGCCGTAAGCACGCGACCGAAGGGAGCGCGCGCAGCAAGCCCCTCGACCGGAGCGAGCGGGGGCTTTCGTGGTGTTGTTAACCGCTGTGCCGGTCTCACAGAGGATCCGAAGTAGATCGCAATCTACTGAGAATCGAGCAGGCGTTCGACCAGATCCAGCGCCAGCCCCTTCGATAGCGGGTCGTTGGCGTTCCCGCAGTGGGGCGACTGCACGCAGCTCGGACAGCCGTCCTCGCAGGGACACTCTGCAAGCAGTTCCCTAGTCCGACCGAGCATCTCCGGCAGACGCTGGTACCCCTCGCGCGTCAGCCCGACGCCGCCGGGGTAGCCGTCGTAGACGAAGATCGTGCTCTCGCCGGTGTGGGGATGCCGCGGCGTCGACAGGCCGCCGATGTCGCGCCGGTCGCACAGCACCTGGAGCGGGAACAGCGAGATGAGCGCGTGCTCGGCGGCGTGGATCGCGCCCTCGAAGGTGTCCTCCGAGTCCGTCGCAGTCGCCCGAATGTCGGCCTGCATGGAGTCGGGCTGAGTGAAGTACAGCGCGCGCGTCCGGAGCGTCGTCTCGGGCAGATCGAGCGTCTCGCGAGCGATGGGCTCGCTGCGCTTGGCGTCGCGGCGCTCGAAGCCGGTGATCCGCTTGCGCATCGTCACCTCAGCGAACCCCACTGTCACATCATCCCGATCCGGAAGCCGCCGCTCGTCGATGTCGCGCTCGACGGTGATCTCCTTGTCGTGGAGCACGCGCGTGTGGTAGTCGGCCCACGTCGGAGAGAGTTCGGCGAGATCCCGATCCAGGTCGAGGTCGGTCACCTCGTAGCGCTGGCCCTGGTGGTGGTAGATCGCGCCGGGATGGGCGTCGCGCAGTGCGTCGGCGAAGGGCAGGCTGGCGATGGCGTCGCCGGAGCGCGCGTCGAGGAGCTGTATTTCGCGGTCGTCGATCGAGCGAAGGCTCATCTCGTGGTGCGGGCTACCGTCGACGTCGGCCGTCCAGCGCACGCCCTTGTTGGTCGTCCGCCGTTCGAGGTCGCCCGCAGACTCCAGTTCCGCGACGACGTCCGGAAACTGGGCGCCGAAGTGGCGCTCGTCGTCGGCCGACAGCCAGTTCTCGCGCGCCGCGGCGAGGACGTGGGGCGGGACGAGCTGGTCGTTTTCGGGGTTGGCGACGGCGTGCTCGGGATCGCCGGAGAACAGTTCGTCGGGCGTGCGCATCACGTACTGGTCGAGCTGGTCTTCGCCGGCGACCAGCGCGACGAGGCTCGGGTCGGTCCCGCGTCCCGCGCGGCCGGCCTGCTGCCAGGTCGCCATCTTCGTGCCGGGGTAGCCATCCAGAATGACGGCGTCGAGCCCGCCGATGTCGACGCCGAGTTCCAGGGCGTTCGTGCTCCAGACGCCCCGAATGTCGCCGTCGTGGAGGCCGGCCTCGATCTCGTCGCGGCGATCTCGCTTGAGCGCTGCCTGATAGGCGGTGACGCCGCTGGCCTCGTCGGCGAACCCGCGGTCGCGAAGCGCCTCGGCGCTGTCGCTGGCGTAGCGCTCGGCGGTCTGGCGCGCCCGGGTGAACACCACCGTCTGGTACCCCCGGACGACGAGGTCGACGAACAGACGCTTTGCCTCGACGTGACTGGAGCGTCGGCGGCCCGATCCCTGGTCCTCGCGCTCGTACTCGGGCGGGTTCCACAGCAGCCAGTGGGTCGGGCCCGACGCCGAGGCGTCCTCGTCGACGACCGAAAACGAGTCGGCGGGCCGATCGGTCACGTTCGCGGCGTGCTCGGCGGGATTCGCGATCGTCGCCGAGCAACAGACGAACTGCGGATCGGCGTCGAACCGCTCGCACAGGCGTTGGAGCCGGCGCATCACGAGTGCGACCTGGCTGCCGAACACGCCGCGGTACTCGTGGACCTCGTCGATCACAACGGTCTCCAGGCGCTGGAAGAACCAGTCCCACAGCCGGTGTCCGTGCGGCAGGATGCCGTAGTGGAGCATGTCGGGCGTCGTCAGCAAGACAGTCGGCTGTCGATCCCGGACGCCCTCTTTCTCGGATTTCGAGAGCCGACCGGTGTAGCGGTCGACGGTGACGCCGCTGGCGAAGCCGAGATCGTGCGCCAGATCCGACAGCGTCTCGGCCTGGTCGTTGATCAGCGCGACCTGCGGGGCGACGTACAGCGTCGTCGCCCGGCGGTCCAGCGCCCGCTCGAACGCCGGGACGGTGTACGCGAGGCTCTTGCCGCTCGCCGTCGGCGTCGCCAGCACGGCGTTGCGGCCGTCACGAATCGTCCGGATGGCGTCGGCCTGATGGGCGTACGCCGACTCGATGCCGCGGTCGGCCAGCGCGCCGGCCAGCCGATCCTCGACGTCGAGCTCCGCGAGGTCGGCGTCGCTTCCGGGGACGACGCGTCGCTCCGCGATCTGGCCGTCGTAGTAGGGGCGGCCGCGCAGCCACTCGATCGTCTCGTCCACGGACAGGGTTGCACGGCGGGGCAACTAACAGTTTCGGCGAGCGAAGAATCGCGACTCGGCGTCGCGATCGCGGGCGGCCCTACCGCCGACGAACGAGATCGCTGAGCTTGCTCGCCAGCCCCGCGTCGTCGCCGAGCTTGAGGTAGTACGCGTCGCCGCCGTCCTCGTAGTAGGCGTCGATGCGGCGCTTGATCTCGAAGCCCAGCGACTCGTAGAACTGCAGCGCCTCGTCGTTGGTCGCCCGCGCGTGGCAGGTGACCGAGTCGTGTTCCTCGGCGACGGTGGCGACGAGCCGCTTGCCAAAGCCCTCGCCGCGATACTCCGGTGCGACCGCGAGAAACAGGATGTACCCGTCGCGACGCACCGCCGCGAAGCCGGCGAGATCGTCGTCGGCGTCGACGAGCAGGTGGACCGTCGATCGGCGGTAGGCGTCCGCGAAGAAGCTCCGGCGCTGCTTGAGCACCCCCTCGGATCGCCGGATGGTTTCTTTGAGGTCCCAGGCGTCGTCCAGGCGGTCGTCGCTGCCCGGAGCGGAGACCCGCGTTTCGACGTTGACGCTCACTGTCGGTACGTACTAGGGACGCGAATATAATTCCACCGGCAGGCTCGTTCCACTCGCCTGCCGAGCCTCGCGTCACTTCGTTCCGCGAGACACCGGCAATCTCCCTCCGATCGATTGTCGAACGCTGTCTCCCTTCGGTCGACAGCACACCGGCAGACTCGCTGCGCTCGGTAGTACACCGGCGGACTCCCTCCGGTCAGACACGGATGGCCTCCCCGGGCGACGCCGAACCGACCGATTGACGGTCGCCAACCCCGTTCGTCCGATCAGTGAGCTACGAGTTGCGCGATCACACGGCCGACGTCGCCGTCGAGGCCGAAGGCCGCTCGTTCGACGCCGTCGCGGCGGCCGTCGCCGACGGGCTGGCGGCGGCGATGTGCGACGACGTCCCGCCCGAGGGTGAGCGCTTCGACGTGCGCGTCGACGCCGAGAGCCGGGAGGCGCTACTCTTTGACTACCTCGACGAGCTGATCTACCAGCGCGACGTGCGCGGCGTGTTACCGGTCGACAACGGCGTCGAGATCGCCGAGCGCGACGGCGCGTTCGAGCTGGCGGGATCAGCCCGCGGCGTCCCGCTGGCGTCGGTGTCGGCCCGCGAGATCAAGGCCGTCACCTACTCGGAGATGGAGCTCGAGGAGACGGCCGCGGGCTGGCGCGCGTACGTCGTGTTCGACGTCTGAGTTGCGGCGCGGCGTCCGAGCCCGGTGCGGCCGTCGAACTCCGGCCTCCCGAAGCGGACCAGATTTGAGGCTGGCGTCCCAACTATCGGTCATGAACCGTCATATGGCGGGGCGCGCGGGAGCGGTCGTCGCCGCGCTGTGGCTGCTGGTCCGGCCCGTCGCGGCCCACGTTCGGTACGTCTCCGACGAGGAGGGCGGCCCGACGGGGCTGGACTTTATCGTCGACGTGCTCTCCGACCCGCTCAACGCCGTGTTGCTGGGCGGCGGCGCCGTCGCGACGCTGGTGGTCGCGCTGGCGTACCTGCAGTTCCGCCCGGCCCGGGCGGATCTCGCGGTGCTCCGCGAGACGCTGTCGGGGTATCGCGACTTGATCCCGTGGATGCTCCGACTCTCGCTGGGGCTGCCGCTGGTCGGTGCGGGCTTCGCGGGCTACTTCTTCAGCCCCGAAGTCACGTGGTCGGTCCGCGTGTTCCAGGTAGCGATCGGCTTCTTCCTGCTGTTCGGCCTGGCGACGCGGGCCGTGGCGGCCGTGGGGCTGCTGGCGTACCTCGCCGCGCTGCCGTTCGCGCCCGACCTGCTGCTGGCGTTCGAGTACGTGCCGGGCTTTATCGCGATCCTGCTGCTCGGCGGCGGCCGGCCCAGCGCCGACCAGATGCTCAACCAGGTCGCCCAGACGCCGGGGACGATCTACGGGCGGTTCGACCCGATCCACCGCCTCGCGAACTGGTTCAACGGCGTCGTCGAACCGTACGAGCGCTACGCGCCGACCGTGGTCCGCGCGGGCCTCGGGATCGCCTTCGCGTACCTGGGCATCGTCGAGAAGCTACTCGCGCCCGGCACGGGCCTCGCCGTCGTCGAGAAGTACGACCTCACCGCGGTCGTGCCGGTCGACGCCGGACTCTGGGTACTCGGTGCGGGCCTCACCGAGCTCGCGCTCGGTGTCGCGCTGTTCGTCGGTATCTTCACGCGGGGCGGCGCCGCCGTCGCCTTCCTGATGTTCACGCTGACGCTCTTCGGGTTGCCTGACGACCCCGTCCTCGCCCACGTCACCCTGTACGGGATGGTGTCGATGCTGTTTATCACCGGGAGCGGCCCGCTGGCGGTCGACAACTGGCTGCGCGAGCCCGCGCAGGACGCCGAAGCGCCGGGGAGCGAGGGCGTCGCCGCGGACGATTGACCGAGCATCAGTCGCGGCGAGCGACACGTCGGTCCGCCGACGACTCGAAACCTATTCCGGTGCTGCGAGGGCATGTACGGGTATGACCACCTACGACGCCGACGGCGTGACCCTGCACAAGCTGCGGGAGTTCGTCTGGGAGATTCCACAGGAGGGCGATATGCGCGCGCCGGCGCGCGTGCTCGCCAGCGAGCAGCTTCTGGACGAGATCTCGGAGGACAAGACGCTCCAGCAGCTCAAGAACGCGACGCACCTTCCTGGGATCACGAAGTACGCGATCTGCATGCCCGACGGCCACCAGGGCTACGGCTTCCCGGTCGGCGGCGTCGGCGCGCTCGACGCCGAAGACGGCTGTATCTCGCCGGGCGCGGTCGGCTACGACATCAACTGCGGCGTCCGGATGATGACGACGAATCTGACGTACGACGACGTGCAAGGCAAAGAAGAGGAGCTCGTCGACGCGCTCTTCGCCAACGTTCCGTCGGGACTGGGCGGCGGCGGCATCGTCGAGAGCGGGATCGACACCGTGAACGAAGTGCTGGAGAAGGGCGTCGAGTGGGCCGTTGAGGAAGGGTACGGCGTCGAGGACGACCTCCGAGCGTGCGAGGACGAGGGGCGGCGTCCGGACGCCGACCCCTCGGCTATCTCCCAGAAGGCCAAGGATCGCGGGAAGAACCAGCTCGGAAGCCTCGGCAGCGGGAACCACTTCCTCGAGGTCCAGCGCGTCACCGACGTGTTTCGCGAGGACGTCGCCGACGAGTTCGATCTCGAAGAGGACCAGATCGTCGTGCTGATCCACTGCGGGAGCCGGGGGCTGGGCCACCAGACCTGCAACGACTACCTGCGCGAGATCGAGAAGACCCACTCGGGACTGCTGGACCAGTTGCCGGACAAGGAACTCGCCGCGGCGCCCGCCGGCTCGCAACTGGCCGAGGAGTACTACGGCGCGATGTGCGCGGCGATCAACTTCGCGTGGGTGAACCGACAGCTCATCATGCACCGCACCCGACGGGTGTTCGAGAAGGTGTTCGACCGGACGTGGGAGCAGATGGAGATGCAGCTGCTGTACGACGTGGCCCACAACATCGCCAAGAAGGAGACGCACGAGGTGGATGGAGAGGAGAAGACGCTGTACGTCCACCGCAAGGGCGCGACGCGGGCGTTCCCCGCCGGACACCCGGAGGTGCCCGCGGCGTACCGCGACGTCGGCCAGCCGATCATCATCCCCGGCAGCATGGGCGCGGGCAGCTACGTCCTCCGGGGCGGCGACCAGTCGATGGCCGAGACGTTCGGCTCGACGGCCCACGGTGCGGGACGGCTGATGTCCCGGACGCAGGCGAAAAACGAGTTCTGGGGCGGCGACGTGCAGGACGACCTCGAAGAGCAAGAGCAGATCTACGTGAAGGCCCAGAGCGGCGCGACCGTCGCCGAGGAGGCCCCCGGCGTCTACAAGGACGTCGACGAGGTCGTGCGCGTCTCGGACGCGCTGGGAATCGGCGACAAGGTCGCGCGGACGTTCCCGGTGTGTAACATTAAGGGGTAAATCGAACGGTCCGGTGCGCGCGAGGGCGCTCGCGCCCCACCGTGGGCGCGAAACCGGTTGGGAGGCGGAAGTCGCGGCCGGTTCCTGGCGGACTGAAACGGCGATCGGGCCGACGGCTTTCGAGGCGTTCGGCGTGGGGTTATGTACTCCTACCAGTATCAGTAATGGAGATCACTCATTCTAATTTCGGATGGAACTGAAGTGACTGATTCGGCACGTACACGTGCGTATTTATCAGCAGAGTACTACCACCGCCATGAATAGAGTTAACGCATCGCACGGTGAAGTACGGGGTAACGTTCTCCGGATTAACGCGGAGACTCGCGGGCAGAGCGGGAGAACGTTAAGGGGGAGATGAATGACCGAAACAAACACTGCACAATCAGAACAAGTTGCCCGTGATTTCGTCGCTTGGGAGAACGGCGACGATTCGAAGATCGATGTGGTATCAGAATCGCTGGATATGTACAACCCTGGTTTGCCGAACGGAGAGGCCCACCATCGAGAAGAGGTTGCAGCATATCTCTACGAAAGTCGGGCTGCATTTCCCGACGCCGCGTTCCTGATTGAGGAAATAGTCGCTGATGATAACGTGATATTGGCAGAATTAACTGTGAGGGGAACGCATCAGGGAGAGTTCAAAGGCATCCCGCCGACGGGCCGCCGAGTTGAGTTTGGAGCGATGGCGAGATACGTCGTTGCGGACGGCAAAGTGGAGGAATGCCACGTGTACTACGATACAAAGACTCTCGCCAACCAGCTCGGTCTGACGTTTCCGACGGTTCTTGGTCAACTCCCAAAACTCATCCTCAGGAAATTAAAAGCAAAACTGTAGGTGAAACTGACAATGGCGATAACAGGAAACGAACTCATTGGGTCGGATCCAGGCGACTGTGAACCATCTGACCAGAGTAGTTTCAGAGATAGTACTCTACTTCGTGCTATGCTACTGTTTATAGTAGCCACTTCTCTTCTCGGTCTAACGGCTACTCTGGTTACTATTAACAAGAGCTACCATCCCTACCGGGGATGTTGACCCTCGCTATGTATTTCTACCATCCTGAGCGCGATTTTCACCCCTCAATCTGAATAGATAAATCGCGCTGCAACTACTCCTGGTGCTCGACGAACTCGATCAGCACGCCGCCCGTATCGTTCGGATGCAGAAACGCCACGTCGTGACCCCACGCCCCGTCCCGCGGCTCCTCGTCGATCAGGTCGATCTCCATCTCCCGCGCGGTCTCCAGCGCGCCCTCGATGTCGTCGGTTGCCACGGCCAGATGATGAACGCCGGGCCCGTGCTTGTCTAGGAACCGGGCGACGGTCGCGTGCTGGATCGGTTCGAGCAGCTCGAAGAAGCCATCGCCCAGGTCGAGAAACGCGACCCGGAGCCCGTCGAGTTCCTCCTCGTGGGCGACCGGCGCGTCGAGCAGTTCGCCGTACAGCTCCGCGGCGGCGTCCAGATCGTTCGTCGCGATCCCGGCGTGATCGAAGTGCATACGCGAACTTACGGGGGAGAACAGTTGAACGTTTACCAGACGGCGATCCTCACACCGCCCCGCCGCCCTTGTACTCGCCGAACTCGTCGCGGAGCACGTTACAGATCTCGCCGACCGTCGCGTACGCCTTCACGGCGTCGATCAGCGGCGGCATCAGGTTCTGGTCGCTCTGGGCGGCGTCCCGAATAGCCGCCAACCGCTCCTCGACGACCTCCTGGTCGCGCTCTTCGCGCACCGACTCCAGGCGTTCGATCTGCCGGCGCTCGTCCTCCTCGGTGACTTCCTCTAAGTCCATCGCCTGCTCTTCTTCCTCGATCTGGAACTCGTTGACGCCGACGATGATCCGGTCGCCCGACTCGACGTCCTGCTGGCGGTCGTAGGCGACGTCCTGGATCTCCCGCTGGACCCACTGCTGGTCGATCGCCCGGAGCATCCCGCCCCGGTCGTCGACCTCGTCGATGATCTCGAACGCTTCGTCCTCCAGATCGTCGGTGAGGCTCTCGACGTAGTAGCTGCCGGCCAGCGGGTCGACCGTATCTGCGGCGCCCGACTCGTGGGCGAGGATCTGCTGCGTTCTGAGGGCGGTCCGCACCGATTCTTCGGTGGGGAGCGCGAGCGCCTCGTCCTTCCCGTTGGTGTGGAGGCTCTGGGTGCCGCCCAGCACCGCCGCCAGCGCCTGATAGGCCACGCGGACGACGTTGTTCTCGATCTGCTGGGCGGTCAGCGTCGAGCCGGCGGTCTGGGTGTGGAACTTCAACTGCTTCGATTTGGGATCCTCGGCGTCGAAGCGCTCGTCCATGATCTTCGCCCACATCCGGCGGGCGGCGCGGAACTTCGCGACTTCTTCGAGGATGTTGTTGTACGAGGCGAAGAAAAAGGAGAGTTGGGGCGCGAACTCGTCGACGTCGAGCCCGGCGTCCAGCGCCGCTTCGACGTACTCGATGCCGTTCGCGAGGGTAAAGGCGATCTCCTGGGCGGCCGTGGCGCCGGCCTCGCGGATGTGGTAGCCCGAGATCGAGATGGTGTTGAACTTCGGCGTCTCGGCGGCGCAGAAGTCGAACACGTCGGTGACGATCCGCATCGACGGCTCGGGCGGGTAGATGTAGGTGTTGCGCGCGACGTACTCCTTGAGCACGTCGTTCTGGATGGTGCCCCGGAGCTCCGCGCGGTCGACGCCCTGCTGATCCCCCAAGGCGATGTACATCGCCAGCAGCACGGAGGCGGGCGCGTTGATCGTCATGCTCGTCGAGACTTCCGAGAGGTCGATGCCGTCGAAGACGGTCTCGAAGTCCCGCAGCGAGTCGATGGCGACGCCGGATTTGCCGACCTCGCCCTGGGCCATCGGGTCGTCCGAGTCGTACCCCATCTGGGTCGGCAGGTCGAACGCCATCGAGAGACCGGTCTGGCCCTGATCGAGCAGGTACTGGAATCGCTCGTTGGTCTCCTCGGCGGTGCCCATCCCGGCGTACTGGCGCATCGTCCAGAGGCGCCCGCGATACCCAGTCGGGTAGACGCCGCGGGTGTATGGTTCCTCGCCGGGGAACCCGAGGTCCTCCTCGTAGTCCTGATCGGCGACGTCGGCGGGCGTGTACAGCCGGTCGACGGGCTGGCCTCCGGTGTCGGTCGTGAACTGCTCCTGGCGCTCGCCGAACCGCTCCAGCGTGGGCTCGACCTGTTCGTCTTCCCACTCCGATTTCTTGGAGCGGATCTCCTCCAGGTCGTCCGGATCGAACATTGTTTATCACGATGGATGGGTCCGGCTTAAGGATTGGCGACCGTCGGCGTCCGTCGACCGCGTCGCGACGCGGCGTCCTGACGCCGTCGACCGGTTCGTTTTTGCCGGCGGCCGACCGACGTTCAACCAATGGACGCTCCCATCCCTGACGTCGACGACGCCGAGGACGGGCCGGGAACCAGCCGCCTGCGCGCCACGCTGGCGATCCTCCCCTTCCTCGTGCTCGGGCTGACCAGCGTCGCGCTCGTCCTCCAGTGGGGGCTCAAGCCGCTGTGGGTGTTCGTGATGCTCCCGCCGATCCTCTTCATCAGCGTGATCGGCTGGATCGCGTTCAAGTACGGCGTCGGCGAGGACCCCGAGGCCGGGTGAGTCGGTCGACCCCTCGCCCGAGGATACCGAATCGTATTTCGACAGATCTCGGCCCAACTATCAACTAGTTACTGTCAGATTTGACGACCGGGTGATTCAATCCCCCTATATCACCTCTCGTCCGCACAGATAGGCCCGCTACCGACTGTCGTGAACAATCCTCCAATTTGTCAACACGACAATTTATTCTTATGTCCCCGTCCCCTCCAATCTAGTATGACGTGGAACTACTCCCGCAACCGAACCCGAGCCGAAGAGAAGAAAGAAGAAGCGACCGCCGGCGTCGACAACACGTCGGTCCTCGCGGCCGTCCTGTCGACCTGAACGTCGCTGATCGCGAACGCACAAACGACCGCTGACTCGTCCCTTCCGCCGCACGATCGTATTTTTGCGCTCTCTCGACCGTCTAGCGACCGGTGTCGTACTTGTAGGTCGCCGACTCCGGATCGATACCGAAGTCCTCGGCGTTCTCGTCGGGCTCGGACTCGGTCTCCTCCTCGGCGGCGTACTTGAACCGCTCGCGCAGCCGGTCGGGCATCTCGAACTCGTCGACGTCGACGAGAACCGGCGTCGCCTCCGGTGCGGACGCCTCGCGCTTGGCGTCGAGCCGATCCTGGAGCTTCTCGGGGAGGTCCGAGGCCGCGACGCCCTGGAAGCCGAACTGCGCGAGGTAGCCCGGCTCGTCGGTGAGGCTGTACACGCGCTCGAACCCCTGGTCGCGGGCCTGCTCGATCAGGCGCTCGATCACGTGTGCGCCGACGCCCTGTTCGCGCCAGCCGTCGAGGACGCCGATGCTGGTCAGCTCGCAGGCCTCGCCGTCGTCGAGCTTGTGGATGCGGATCCGACCGAAGCCGGCCTTCGTCCCGGACTGCTCGTCGATCGCGATCACGTAGTCCCGCGATCGAAACGCCGTCGCGTCGAGGCCCATCTCCTCGATGTGATCCAAGAGCCAGACCTCCTCGCGGTTCTTCGCGTCCCGGACGTACATGCGTGATACTACGCGCCCCGCGGGTAAAGACGTTACCGAGGCGGTGGCCGTTCGTCCCGCGGTCGCGGGAACGACCGTCCGAACTCACCGCTCGCGCGAAACTTCTGAATCGTTCGTGCAAAATCCCCACCCACGCCATGCCATCCCTCAGCGACGCCGACGAGGTCGTCCACGAGTCCTCCCGCGAGTTCGTCGAGTCGACGAACGTCTACGAGTTCATGCAACGGTACGACATCGAGGACTACGACGCGGTGCGGGACGACTGCGAGGGACCCCAGTTCACCGACTGGTACCCCGGCGGTCGGATCAACGCGGCCCACAACGTCGTCGACCGCCACGCCGCCGACGCCGAGGCGCGCGAGGACGTCGCCGTGTGCTGGGAGGGCGAGGAGGGCGAGGTCCGCAAGATGACGTTCGGCGACCTCGGTGCCGAGGCGAACGGCGTCGCCAACGCGCTGGCGGCCCGCGGCGTCGAGACCGGCGACGCGGTCAACCAGGCCGCCGCCGTCGGCGTCCCCGACGAGACGACCGGACAGGCCGTCGTCGCCTACGTCGTGCTCGAACCCGATTCGAAGGAAACCGAGGATCTCCGGGTCGAACTCCGCGAACACGTCGGCGCCGAACTGGGCAAGCCGTTCCGACCGCGCGACGTGCTGTTCGTCGAGGAGTTCCCCAAGACCCAGAGCGGGAAGATCATCCGCCGAGCGATGGCCGCGGCCTACGCCGGCGAGGATCCCGGCGACCTCTCCAGCATCGAGAACCCCGAGGCGCTGGACGGCATCGAGGCGAAGCACTGAGCGACGCTCGGCTCCGGCGTCGCAGCGGCGTCCGGACGCCGCCGCTCAGAGCGAAACCGCGTCGAGCGCGATCGTTCGCGGTTCGGGGGCGTCTCCCCCATTTCCCCCGGGCGTCACCGCTACGTCACCCTCGGCGTCCGCGCCGGGGAACAACACGGAACCGCCGGCGATCAGCGGCGCGAGCGCGCCCGCGACGACCGTTCGGGGATCGGCGAGCGACGCTCGCACCGCCACGGCGTCGTCGGCGTCGAGATCGAACTCCTCGACCGCGGTCGACGCCGCGTCCACGAGTTCGCGGTGCGAGTACCGGCGTTCGGCGTCTTCGAGCGCGGCCGTACTCGGGTCGCGATCGACCGGCGGGAACGAGGGGTTCTCGCTCCAGACCTCCTCCTCGAAGTAGCGCGTCGCGGGATCGGCGGGATCGTCGCCGTAGCCCACTCGTTGTCCGCCCGCGGGCAGGTCGTACTCCGCGACGGCGTCGCTCCGGGCGACCGCGGCGCGCCCGTCCCACGCCCGCGGGGGATCGAAGCGCGTCCGGCCGCCCAGCAGCGCCGTCCCGAAAAAGGCGAGCAGCGACTGGGGGACCGGATCGGCTGCGACGCCGACGGCCACGTCGTCGCCGACGCCGAGGTGTCGCAGGAAGTTCCCCGTCTTCCAGGCGGTCGTACAGAAACGGTGGTAGGTGTACGTTCGCTCGGGCTCGCCGGCGGCCCTGACGGCGAGGTCCTGCGAGCGCCGCTCCCGCGCGACGACATCGTCGAGACTCTCCATGCGCGCTCGTTCGGACGCCGCCGCCAAAAGAACGTAGATTCCCGCCGGGATCACCCCCGTGTCCCCGGCGGCACGCACTGGTCGCCGCAAGTCGCGTCACGCACCGATCATCGACGAGCGGGCGTCACGGCGAGAGCCCGCCGACGCGTCGGCGGTCCCGGATCGACTCCAGCCGGACGCGCTCGTCGAACACCTCGTCGATCGTCTCGACGGTGATCGGATCGACTGCATCCCCGAGGGTACACACGAGGCGACCGTCGGTGCCCGCCACGCGCCACCGCAGCAAGTGGAGGAACCGGAACAGCGTGAACGGGCAGACCGATTCCGCGTCGGCGACGGCGTCGCCGTCCACGAGGATATCCGGATCTTCGCGGCGTGCGACCCGATCCGAAACGGCGATGCCGAGCTCGGAGGGCGGGAGCGCGTCCTCGCTCTCCGGCACCGCGGCGACGTCGAGGTCGGCCGCCGCGAGCGACTCGTCGAGGCCGTCGTCGACCCCCGGGACGACGACCGCCTCGTCGGTCAGCAGTTCGGTCGCGCGCTCGAATCGCTCCGGCGCCGGGCCGGTCACGAGAACGCTTCCGGTCGGGGCGCCCGCACCGTCGGGATCGGTCTCGGTCATGTCGCGTGTTCCCTCGTCAGCGGGAACACCCGGATACCCCATAGTTACTCACCGGTTACTTGCGTGTTAGCTACCGTTTACGGTCGATCACTTGCGGAACACGGTCGGAAACTCGGGGGGACGGAAGAGCGGCGAAAACGTGGCGCAGAACCGGTCGAAACCGCTCAGAACGAGTTCTTGATCTTCTCGAAGAAGCCGGTCTCGACGTCGATCTCCTCGCCGCCGGCCTCCGCGAACTGTTCGAGGGCCTCGCGCTGCTCCTCGTTGAGCGAGTCGGGCGTGACGACCTGAACCTGCACGTAGAGGTCGCCCTGTCCCCGGCCGCGGAGCCGGGGCATCCCCTTGTTCTCCAGGCGGAACGTCTCGCCGCTCTGGGTCCCCTCGGGGACGTCCATCTCGACGGGGCCGTCGAGCGTCGGCACCTCGATCGTGTCGCCGAACGTCGCCTGCGGGAACGAGATCGGCTCGCGGTGCTGGAGATCGTCGCCGTCGCGCTCGAAGTCCGGGTGGTCCGCGACCGCCACCTCGATCAGCAGGTCGCCGTTCCGCCGACGGGTGTCGCCCGGCGCGCCCTCGTTTTCCATCCGGAGCGTCTGGCCGTCCTGGATGCCCGCGGGGATGTCGACGGTCAGCGTCGAGGTGTTGGTCACTTCCCCCTCGCCGCCGCAGTCGCCGCAGGTCTCGTCGTACAGTTCGCCCTGGCCGGAACAGTGCGGACAGGTCTGGGTCTGCTGGACGCGGCCGAGCGGCGTCTGCTGGACCTGCGTGACCTGGCCCTGGCCCTCACACTGCGGACAGGTCCGCGAGTCGGCGTCGGGCGGGTGTCCGGCGCCGCCGCAGGTGTCGCAGTTCTCGGGGCGGCGCACTGTCACTTCCTTCTGTGCGCCCTCGTAGGCCTCCTCGAGGTCGAGTTCCAGCGACGTCCGGAGGTCGGCGCCGCGACCGGAGTCGCCACGGCCGCCCCCACCGCCGCCGAAGATCTGGTCGAAGATGTCGCCCATGCCGCCGCCTCCGCCGCCGCCTGCGCCGCCGAACGGGCCGCCCCCGCCACCGCCGCCGAACGGACCGCCAGCGCCGCCCGCACCTCCGAACGGGCCGCCCGCGCCGCCACCGCCGCGGCCGCCGTCGAAGCCGCCGTGCTTCTCGGCCTCCTCGAAGCGCTCGTGACCGAGGCGGTCGTAGGCGTTGCGTTTTTCTTCGTCGGTCAGCACCTCCTTTGCCTTCTGTGCCTTCTTGAACTTCTCCTCGGCGTTCGGATCGTCGCTGACGTCGGGATGAAGCTCGCTGGCTTTCTTTCGATAGGCCTGCTGGATCTCGTCCTCGGACGCGTCCCGACTCACGCCGAGAATATCGTAGAAGTCCTCGCTCATTCGTTGTAGCGACGTAGACGGTTGGGACACTTGAAAAGAACGGCTCGGCCGGGCCAGCGTCGCGCCGTCGCGAAACCGCCGGCAAAGAGTCGATCGGACCGGAAACGAGGACCGCCAACTCCGCCGGCAAAGAGTCGATCGGACCGGAAACGAGGACCGCCAACTCCGCCGGTCACTCGTCGACAGAGAGGGTCACGTCTTCGTAATCGGCCTCGCACGGCGGCCCGTCTGCGAACCGGTAGGTCGCGCCCGACCCACCGACGGCGACGAGCGACGAGGACTGCGTCCCGTATCCGTCGCCGTGGACGCAGACGCCGAACTCGTGGTCGCCCAGTGCGTCGCCCGCCCGGTCGAGCCAGGCGGTCGCCGTCTCGCCGGGTTCGACCGCGAGCGCCTCGCGGAGCCGCGTCGCGTTCTCGGCTTGCCGTTCACCGGCGTCGGGCCGTATTTTAGGAATCGAAAACCGGCCGTCGGCGCCGACGTTGACGACGACGTGGACGCCGGGGTCGAGCTGGCGGAAGTCCAGGGTGCCCGACCACTCGTAGTACAGCGCCGCGCCGGCGTCGGCCACCGCGAGGTTGAACCCGTCGTACTCCCGCTCGCGAACCTCGGACTCGACGAATCGACCCGCAGCCTCGGCGCTGGGCCGCCGAAGCGCGTCGCGGACGAGCAGGCCGCGCGAGCGCTCGCCGGCGAGATCCGCGTCGATCCACCGGTTGGTGATCGCGACGAGGAGTCCCCGGTCGTTGTACCCGATCCAGGTACCCCCCGCTTCGGCGTCCCGCGGCGCGACGACCCGCGGATCGCGCTCTAGCACCTCGGGCGGCTCGGACGGCCGACCGTCGGCTTCGTCGCGGTTCGCCGCGACCGCGACGGGCGTGTCGGGAAACACCTGCCAGGCGAGCGTCAGCGTGCACACGCGGGAACGTACGGTGAGGACGGCGATAAAGCCACTGTCGAACGGCGTCGTTTCCGCTCGCCGCGGGGCCCGTCGTCGACGAGCCTCGAACTGTGCGCCCGAGAACCGATAGAGGAAACTGCCATCGCGCCGAGCCGACGGGTGTTTATTTCGCATAAACCCTGACAACACCAATTTCGAGTGCACGATAACGTGCGAAAAACGCAATATGTATGGATGTTTTTATAAAATGCGCACGTATTGGTGCCGAGAATACGAAAACATGATTTAGGGGAGGAACCGACTGACCATGAGATGGAACTCGACGAGGTAGACAAGGGAATTCTCTATCTCCTCCAGCGGGACGCGAGACACGTAACGACCAAAGAGATGGGCGAGCGCGTCGGCGTGTCCGCCAGCACCGTCCGGAACCGCATCGAGCAACTAGAGGACGAGGGAGTGATTCGCGGGTACCAGCCCGACATCGACTACGACAAGGCCGGCCTCCAGTTGCACGTGTTGTTCATCTGCAGGGCCGACAGCGCCGACCGAGACCGACTCGCCGCCGAGGCCTGTTCGGTCAGCGGCGTCGTCCAGACTCAGGAGGTGCTCAACGGCAGCGACAACCTGCAGGTCGAGGCGGTCGGCACCGACACCGACGACATCGCCCGAATCAGCGACGACCTCGCCGAGCTCGGTCTCGACGTCGTGAACTCGAAGATTCTCAAGAGCACCCGCGTCCAGCCGTTCGACCACTTCGGGCAGGATCTCGTCGAGGGCGACGATGAGTGACGGCAGCGACGACCGTGACACCGGCCGGCGATTCACGTTCGATCCCGACGAGCAACCGAGTACGGTCGTGACGGAGGCGGTCGCCGAAGTTCGCGACCTAGAGCAGGACGAGTTACCGCCGCTGTACGACGCGATCGACGGCGACCGGCTGGACGACGTCGTCCGATCCGACGACCCCCTCCCCGCGGGCGAGCCGGTCCGCGTGCGGTTCCGGTACGCCGGCTGCGAAATCACCGTCACCAGCCACGGCGCGATCACCGTCTCCGAAGTCGATTCCGACGACGACCGCTAAGTTCTCGACGCACGCCGACGCCCTCGCCTGCCAGTCGCTACTCCGCGCCCCGGAGCGCCGCGCGGACGCGCTCTCGGTCGACTGTCCCCGACGCCGTTCTGGGGAGTTCGTCCGCAAATGTCACCGTTCTCGGGAGCTTGTACCCCGCCAGTCGCTCGCGGCAGTGCTCGCGCACCGCGTCGGCGTCGAGCGCGACTGACGCCGCGTTCGCACCTTCGTCCGCGTCTCGCTCGGGGACGACGAGCGCGGCGACGCGCTCGCCCCACTCCGCGTCGTCGAGGCCGACGACCGCCGCGTCGCGGATCTTCGGGTGTTCGCGGAGCGCCCCCACTACCTCGCCGGGATCGACGTTCTCGCCGCCGGTGACGATCCGGTCGTCGCGACGGTTGAGCACCCACAGGCGCCCGCCATCGTCGCGGTAGCCCACGTCGCCGGTGTGCAGCCCGTGCGCGCCGAACGACGCCTCGGTCGCCGCGGAGTCGCCGTAGTACCCCGGCGTCACGGTCGGGCCGTCGACGACGAGCTCGCCCGTCTCGCCGGCCGGCAGCGGGTCGCCGTCCTCGTCGACGACCGTCACCGTCGTTCCGAACAGCGGGCGGCCGACGGTCCCCTCGTGCTCGAACGCTTCCCTCGGGGTCGCCGTGGCGACCTGCGAGGCCGTCTCGGTCATCCCGAACGTCGGGTGGACGGGAACGTCGCGGCGCTCGCAGTCCGCGATCAGGTCGGCGCCGGCGGGCGCGCCGCCGAGTAGTACGAATCGCAGCGTGTCGGGGAGATCGGGAGCGGCATCCCTATCCAAGATCCGCTGGAGCATCGTCGGCACCAGCGAGACGCCGGTGACGCCGCGCTCGCGGGCGACGGTCGGCGTGCGCTCGGCGTCGAACTCGGACTGGAGGACGACGGTCGTGCCGTACAGCGTCGACCGCAGGACCGGCGCCAGCCCGCCCATGTGGTACATCGGGAGACAGCAGAGCCAGCGGTCGTCGGGCGCGACGCCGAGCCGGAACGCCGACGCGACGGCGCTGGCGAGCAGGTTGCCCGCCGTCAGCGGGACGGCCTTCGGCTCGCCGGTAGTGCCCGAGGTGAACAGGACGACGCGCACGTCGGCGGGCGATCGCTCGACGGTCGGAAGAGATCCGGCGTCGGCGTCCGGCTGCGTCGCGTCCGGGCCGGTCGCGTCGAGGGACGGATCCGCCGGTGCGATCGCGTCGATCGGGACGACGTCGGGCGCTTCGTCGCACCGCTCGGCGGCCTCGCTCGCGCTCGACTCGGTGTCGGCGTCGCACAGCAGCGTCGTCACGTCGGCTTTGTCGCACGCTCGCGCGAGTTCGCCGGGCGTGTGCCGGACGTTCAGCGGGACGAGCACGGCGCCCAGCCGGTCGAGGGCGTGGACGACCAGCACGAACGGGAGGCCGGTGTCGAGCAGCGTCCCGACGTGGTCGCCGGGGCCGACGCCGCGGGCCGCGAGCGATCGGGCGACGGCGTCGGTCGCGGCGTCAAGGTCGGCGTAGGTCCAGCGGGCGTCGGCCCCGTCACCCGCGTCGGCGTCACTACCGGCGCTCTCGTCGGCGTCGATCACGGCGAGCGCGTCGGGCGACGCCGCGGCGCGGGCGGCGAGCCAGTCCGACTGGGGCCAGGTCGTCACGCGTCGACACCTCCGCTCCACGGCCCGTCGGTCCCGAGCCCGTCGTCCTGCGGGACCGCGATATCGCCGCTCTCGACGGGGGCGGGGTCCGGAGCGAGGTCCTCCGCGAGCCGATCGGCGGTCGCCAGCCCGCAGGGTTCGATGCCCGGAATCGACGCCGCGAGGTGGATCGCACCTGTGCGCGCGACGACGGCGTCGACGGTGGTCGTGACGACCGGGGCGACGCCGGCACGGCGCGCGCGTAGCGCTGCTCGGCGGGCACGGTCGAGGCCGCCCAGCACCATCGGTTTGAGCACGACGACGTCCGCCGCGTCGGCTTCGAGCACGTCGTCGATCGACGCCGTCCGCAGCGACTCGTCGAGCGCGACGCCGACGCCGGGCGATTCCCGGCGGAGGTCGGCGTGGCCCGACAGGTCGTCGGAGTCGAGCGGTTGCTCGACGTACTCGACGTCGCTGTCGGCGAACGCACGGAGCGCCTCGCTCGCCTGCTCGCGATCCCAGGCGCCGTTGGCGTCCGTTCGGAGCGCGACCCCGCGCGGGAGCGCCTCGCGGACGGCGGCGACGCGCTCGGTATCCTCCGCGACGGCGCCGGACCCTACCTTGAGTTTGAGACACCGAAATCCGCGGTCGACCGCTCCCTGGGCGGCCGCAGCGACCTCGTCGGGCGATCCGACGCCGATCGTCGCGTTGACCGGCACGCGCTCGACGCGCCCGACCGAGCCGAGATAGCGGTACAGCGGGACGCCGTCCTGTCGGGCCCGGAGGTCAGCGAGCGCGAGGTGGACCGCGTGGCGCGCTGCAGGGGCGCCCTCGACGGCTTCGAGGGCGGCCGCCGGATCGTCGTCGTTCAGGCGACGCTTCGCCGCGTCGAGGCGGTCGCGACAGGTCGCCGGCGACTCCGTCCAGCCGGGCAGCGGCGTCGCCTCGCCGACGCCCGCGGCGGCCACTTCGGACACGCGAAGCAGGACGCCCTCGCGGCGCTCGATCGTTCCCGAAGCGGTCTCCAGCGGTGCGGCGAGGTCGACCGCGAACTCCCGGAGCTCGGCGTCCATCAGACGACCACCCCGACCGCGAACAGCGCCGAGAAAGCCGCGAGTAGCTGGCCCGTGCGTTCCAGCGCGGGGTTGAGCGCCTCGCCGTCGGTGCGCGTGCAGACGGTTCGGGCGACGCTCGCGGCCAGCGGGAGGGTGAGCAGCGGCAGCAGGACGCCGGGACCGAACGCGTCGCGGGTCGCCCAGAGGTAGACCGGGACGGCGTAGGCCAGCGCCAGCAGGCCGACGTACTCGACGCGGCTCCAGCGGTAGCCGATCAGCACGGCCAGCGTGTGCTTGCCGGCCTCGCGGTCGGTCTCCATGTCGCGCACGTTGTTGACGACGATGATGTTCGTCGAGATCGCGGCGACCGGCAGGCTCGCGAGCACCGCGACGGCGGGAATCGTGCCCGCGGGGATCGTCGTCGCCAGCGGGTCGGCGAGGACGGCCGCGGCCTGCACGTACACCGTCCCGACGACGGCGACGACGCCGAAGAAGACGAACACGAACAGGTCGCCGAGGCCGTGGGAGCCCAACGGGTAGGGACCGCCCGCGTAGGCGTAGCCGCTCGCGACGCTGGCGAGGCCGATCACCAGGATCGGGAGGCCGCCGACGTAGACCAGGTACGTTCCCAGGAGAATCGCCAGCCCGAACGTGGCGGCCATCGCGAGCTTGACCTGTTTCGCCGGGATCAGCCCGGACTGGGTGACGCGAGTAAAGCCCTCGCGGTTCTCGTCGTCGACGCCCTTGACGGCGTCGTAGTAGTCGTTCGCGAAGTTCGTCCCGATCTGGATCAGCAGCGCGCCGACCAGCGCCGCGAGTGCGGGCCAGGGCGCGAACACGCCCTCGTGGACCGCGATCGCGGCGCCGACGACGACCGGCGCGGCGCCCGCGGGCAGCGTCTGGGGGCGGGTGGCCATCAGCCACGCTCGGCCCCGGCTCACGTCGGTACTCATTGTCCGACGTTCGGGAGCGATTGCGTGTTAAGGTTGGCATCTCGCGCCACGGGTTGATCGGCGTCCGAAACTCCCCTCAGTCCTCGCCGCCGTCGGGGTCGAAGATGTCCTCGATGGCGCAGTCGAAGTGGGTCGCGAGATCGAACGCGAGCTCCAGGGACGGATCGTACCGGTTGCGTTCGATCGCGTTGATCGTCTGCCGGGTGACGTCGACGGCCTCGGCGAGCTCGCCCTGACTGATGCCCTCGGCCTCGCGTCGTTCGGAGAGATTGTTCTGCATGAGAGTGCGCTATTTGACGATTCCGTAACAGATGCCGTACAACAGGAACAGCCCAGAGAGGGTGAGGACCACGCCGGAGACCGCTCCCGTGATCTCGAACTGGCCGCCGGCGTCGAGGACGTACAGCGCCGGAAGCGCGCTCAGGCCCAGCGCCATCGCGATCCCGACCGCCAGTCCGCTGGCGCGGTTGTGTAACTCGTAGTCCCGCTCGTCCTGAAGCGTTCGGTCGCTCCACCGCGGGAGGAGCACCGCGAGCGCGCCGCCGATCCACGCGCCGAGCAAGTAAACGACCGCACCGACGAAGTGGCGATCGAGTGCGATCCCGACGAACAGCCCGAGAACGGCTACGCCGGCGATCCCGTACACGAGCCGCCTGTACGTCTGCCGTCCGAGTCGCGGCATCACTGTGATGGTCGTCATGGCGAGCGAGCGTTGATAGTAAAGCGTCTTTTACACCCGGTATTAAAATTGGCGCTCGGCGTCCCGCCGACCTCACGCGACCCGATACGTCTCGATGCGACGAACGGCGAGCCGGTACGCGGCAGGGATCGAGAGGACGCTCAGGCCGATCGCGACCCAGCCGATCGTTCGCAGCGCATCGACGCCGACGTCGAGACCGAACGGAAGCCGCTGGGAGAGCACGAGGGCGGCGACCGCGCGCGCCGTCTCGTCGGCGACGACCGCCACCGCGAGCACGGTGACGCTCAGGTACGTCGAGAAGATGCTGTAGGCGCGCTTGCTCGGCGGCACCGCCCGTCTGGCGGCGTCGAGACTGACCGCATCGAACCGCGGGAACGCGGAGCCGATGCCGGTGGCGACGATCGCGCTGCCGACGACCGCAGCGCCTCCGGCCACGCTGAGGCCGAGCAACTCCCGAAGAGGGGCGCCGGCGACCTGCCCCGCGGCGACGGCGATGCCCGCGGTCAGCGGGACGCCCGCGAGCGACGCCGCGACGACGTTGCCGCGGACGACGTGGCGGCCGCGCGCGGGCGAGGTCAGCAGCGTCGACAGCACCGCGCCCTGATTCCCCAGCGGGTTCAACGGCAGCACGGCGCCGGACGCCCACGCGCCGTACCAGACGACGAACCACGGCACGTACCACGGCACCGACCCGGTCGTCACCGCCGTTTCGACGAAGGCGATCGCAGCGAGGAGCGGCGGGGCGACGAACACGAACTGGAACGGCGAGCGCACCGCGCGGTGGAGCGTCGTGCTCGCGATGCCCCGCGTGGCGGGCGCTCGACAGACGGCCGCGAGCGCGGCGTCGAGACGGGAGTTCGGCGCCGTCGGAAGCCCGGATTCCTCGTCGTCGGCGCCCGGCGCGGGGCCGTCAGCGAGCCACGCGTACCGCGCCGCGGGCGCCGCGAACGCGGTTCCCGCGACGGTGACGACCGGCGCGAGCGCGAGTAGCGCGACGGCGCCGGCGGCGTCGACGCCGGCCCCGGGCGTCGTGACGAACGCGAGCCGAGCGAACCACGCCAGCGGCGGGGACTGCAGAACCGGCTCCAGCAGCCGGACGATCGTCAAGAGCTTGCCGGTCACCGAGAGGACGACGTACGCCGATCCGACGCCGACGCCGAGGACGGTCGTGAGCCGCTGGAGGTTCCGCGACCGCCGAGCGACGCCCTTGAGCGCGAAGCCGATCGGATAGCCGACCGCGGTCGCCGTAACCGGAATGGCGGCCGCCACGGCGGCGATTCCGAGCAGGGGCCGCAACGAGCCGGTCCCCGCGACTAGCCCGGCGCCGACAGCGGCCCCGAGCCCGATCGTGTAGACGGAGAACTTGGCCGCCGCGGCGAGCATCAGTCCCCCGGCGACGTCCGCGACGGGCCGGATCGTGAGGTACTGGTTGTCGTTGTCGAGGTCGCCGTTACCGCCCAGGCTGTCGGCCACGAGGAGGATCGTCAGGAAGAGCCAGACGACGCTCGTGGCCGTCACCGGCCACGAGGGGAGGGGTGCGCCAGCGGAGATGTTCGCGCCGACGGATCGGGCGGCGTCGAACGTTTCGAGGAGCAAGAACGCGCCGACGAAGCCCATCAGAACGGTGAACGCGAGCCAGAGGTCCTGGTGTCTCACCCAGCGGTACCCGCGGAGGAGCTCGACTCTCGCGACCTCTACGCTCGGTCGCGGCGACGGCACGACGTCGCGAAGCCGCCGCTGCGACTCTTCGTCGTGATGCCGAGCCGGCGTCGTCGCGGGCGAGGAGGCGTCCGAGAGGCCGGACGACTTCTCAGACATCGGTGGGGCCCTCGGCGGCCGTGGCCCCGGACCCCGCCGACCGACCGTCCGTGGCGTCGCGATCCCGTTCGGCGGTGATCTCGAGGAAGGCGGTTTCGAGGTCCGGCGACTCGTCCGCCAACGTTTTGAGTTCGGCGGGCGGCGCCTCCGCGACGAGTTCGCCCTCGTTGATGACGCCGATCGTGTCGGCGAGCTCGTCGACGATCGGGAGGATGTGCGTCGAGAGGAAGACGGTCATCTCCCGGGTGACGAGATCGGCGATCGTGTCCCGAACGGTACGAGCCGCGCGCGGATCGAGGCCGCTCGTGGGCTCGTCGAGGAAGACGACGTCGGGCTCGTGGAACAGCGCCGCGATGATCCCGACCTTCTTGGCCATGCCCGTCGAGTACGACGCGATTCGATCGTCGGCGTCGGCGAGGAGATCGAAGCGGTCGAGCAGCGTCTCGATGCGCTCGTCGGCGTCGCCGTCGGACACGCCGTGAAGTCGAGCGACGTGGCGGAGCTGCTCCCAGGCGGTGAGCTCGTCGAAGACCGGCGGATCCGCGGGCAGGTACCCGATGTGTCGGGTGAGCTGGCGGCGGTTCGACACCGGGACGCCGGCGACCGTCGCCGACCCGGCCGTGGGCTCGGTGAGCGCGGTCAGCATCCGCATCGTGGTCGTCTTGCCGGCGCCGTTCGGGCCCAGGAATCCGTAGACCGTTCCTCTCGGGATCGACAGCGAGACGTCGTTCACCGCCGTTTTCTCGCCGAAGCGCTTCGTCAGCCCGTCGGCGACGATCGCGTCCTCGGTCATAGGCTGGTCACCGCCGGGAGAGTAGCGGCTCCGCGACTCGCGACACCAGTTCGGGCGGTCGTGGACGTCGGTGGTGGGGCAGGGTGGTCGAGGGGCATCGGGTGTAAACACTCCTTTACAGTAAAACGTTCTTTACACCCCTGGCATTAAAACTGTCGGTGGAATCACACCCCTCGCCGAGAATCGGTCGCCGGGGCGGCGACGATGGCGCCCTCTGCTAGATCGGCGGCTCTCGCGAAACGCAGAGAGACGACACTGCAGAGAACGTCGGTACCGCGGGACGCGGCGTCCGTCCCGGTCGAAAAGCGTGCTCGCGTAGCGTCGCTCGGCGCCGAATCAGTACTTCCAGGGGAACTCGTCGAAGTCCGGCTCTCGCCCCTCGTTGAACGCGTCCCGTCCCTCCTGGGCCTCGTCGGTCATGTAGCCCAGCCGGGTCGCCTCGCCCGCAAAGACCTGCTGCCCGACCAGCCCGTCCGAGTCGAGATTGAACGCGTACTTGAGCATCCGCATCGCCGTCGGGCTCTTGGCGTTGATCCGCTCGCCCCACTCCAGAGCGCGCTCCTCCAGTTCCTCGTGGGGAACCGCCTCGTTGACCATTCCCATGTCCGCGGCCTCCTCGGCGCTGTAGGTTTTCCCGAGGAAGAACACCTCGCGGGCCTTCTTCTGGCCGATCTGGCGCGCGAGGTACGCCGACCCGAACCCGGCGTCGAAGCTGCCGACGTCGGGGTCGGTCTGGAGGAACTTGGCGTAGTCCTCGCTGGCGATCGTCAGGTCGCAGACGACGTGCAGGCTGTGGCCGCCGCCGACCGCCCAGCCCGGCACGACCGCGACGACGACCTTGGGAATGTGCCGAATGAGGCGCTGGACTTCGAGGATGTGCAAGCGCCCGTGTTCGCTGGCGCGCTCCTCGTCGCCCTCGTACTCGTAGCCGTCCGCGCCGCGGATCCCCTGGTCGCCGCCCGAGGAGAAGGCCCAGCCGCCGTCGTCGGGGGACGGTCCGTTGCCCGTCAGCAGCACGCAGCCCACGTCGGTCTGGCGCTTGGCGTGATCGAGCGCGTCGTACAGCTCGTCGACAGTTTTGGGCCGGAAGGCGTTCCGTTTTTCGGGCCGGTCGAACGCGATCCGGACGGTGTGGCCCGAATCGGAGCGGTGGTAGGTGACGTCGTCGAAGTCGAACGCTTCGATCGGCTCCCAGCGCTCGGGGTCGAAGATCTCCGAGACCATTTTCGCGTGACTCGGGGCGGTACGGGCAAATAGGTTGCCGTCCCGGCGTCGGTTTCGCCCTGCCGCCAGCCAAACGATTAGACGTGCGGCCGCCGTAGCGTCGCCCGAGACAGATGACCGATACCGATCTTTGCCGGTCGAGCAAGGGTGAGAACCGATGAGCGCGGACGACCCCGGCGCCGACGATCCGCTGGGCCTCCACGGCGTCGTGCCGCCGATGATCACCGCGTTCGACGAGGACGAGTCGATCGACGAAGCGGCCACGGCCAACCACGCGCGATTCCTCGTCGACCGCGGCGTCCACGGCGTCTTCGCGCTCGGGACGAACGGGGAGTTCCCGCTGCTGACCGCCGAGGAGCGCGACCGCGTCGTCGAGGTCGTCGTCGACGAGGTCGGCGACGAGGTGCCCGTGCTGGCGGGCGTCGGCGCCGAAAGCACCCGCGAGACGATCGAGCGCGCCCACGCTGCCGAGATGGCCGGTGCGGACGGGCTCGTCGTCGTGGTGCCGTACTACTTCCCGGTCGACGACGACGGCCTCGTCGAGCACTATCGCCGCGTCGCCGACGCGGTCGACACTCCGGTCTACGCGTACACGTTCCCCGACATGACGGGCAACGAGATCTCGCCCGCCGCACTCGACCGCATCGCCGAAATCGAGGGGATCGCGGGGCTCAAAGACACCAGCGAGGACGTCGTGCAGATGGAGCGTTGCCTCCGCGAGCATCCCGAGTTCACCTACCTCGTCGGGGCGAACCGATTGGCCCACGCCGGCCTCTCGCTGGGCTGCGACGGCGCGGTGCTGTCGGTCGCCAACGCCTTCCCGGAGATCGCCGTCGAGCTCTACGAGGCGGCTCGCGCGGGCGACGACGAGCGCGCCCGGGAACTGCAGGGCGACCTTTCGGACCTGCTGGACGCGATGCAGCAGGGGCCCTTCCTCGCCGGGGTCAAGGCCGCCCTCGACCTGCGGGGGTTCGACGTCGGGCCGATGCGGAGCCCGCTGCGGTCGTTCTCGGACGATCAGAAGACGGCGCTGCAGGATACCCTGATCGATCTGTACGACGACGACAAACTTCGAGTGGAGTGAGACCGCGGCGACGCCCGGCTCAAGATCGACCGAGCCCGACGCTTCCCGGCATCGGGGTCGAGCCACCGAACGGTTTTTGTCGCGGTGCGACATATCGCCGAGGTAACACTCCCCGCCACCGATGACGGAATCGTTCTACGACGTGCTCGGCGTGTCCGAAACCGCCGACCAGGAGGAGATCACGGCGGCCTACCGGGAGAAAGTCAAGGAGTACCACCCGGACGTCAGCGACCGCGACGACGCCGCCGAGCGATTCAAGGCGGTCACCCGCGCCGAGGAGGTGCTCGGCGACGAGACCGAGCGGGCGCGCTACGATCGGCTGGGCCACGACGCGTACGTTCGCCACCTCGACGGCACCAACGCGGCCGACAACGAGCGCTCGCCGTGGACGAACGCCGGCGGGGGCGACGGGACCGACTCCGGGGGAGGCGCGAGCCGGTCGGACGCGGGCGGATCGAGTGCGTCCGGAACGTCCTCGACCTGGGAGCGCGCCCGGTCGGCGGCCGGCGCCGACGACGAGTACGAATCGAGCCAGCACCGCAGGCAGCGGCGTCGGCGTCGCGCTCACGAGCGGCGGGCCGACGCGTCGTGGACGGTCGGCGGCGAGGGACAGGAGCGGGACGGGACGGATGGTGCAACCGGCGAAACGGCCGGGTCGGCGTCGAGCGCCGACGCCGGACGAACGGCGTCGAGTGCTGGCGCCGCCGGAGCGTCGTCGAGCACAGGTGCCGACGGCGGTGCGGCCTCGGGGTCCGGTTCCAGCAGCTACACGGTCCACGACTGGGAGGCGACCGACCGATCGTTCATCGGCGAGCGGCCGTCGCTGACCAGAAACGAACTCGTCCAGACCGTGATCCTGGGGCTGCTCTACCCCGCGTTGCTCTACAGCAGCGTGACGCCGGCGTTCTCGCTGCTGACCAACCTCGTCGTCGCGGCGCTGACGCTGCTGCTGATCAGCTACCTTCTGACGGTGCCGCTGGTCGGCGGGACGGTGTTCGGCGTCTGGAGCGTGCTCGCGCCGCTGACCGTGGCGTCGATGGGGTACGATCTCGTCTCGGTGCCGATGATCGTCGCCGCGCTGGGCTGCTGGATCCCGCTCGGGTACTCGATCACCGTGGCGTACGTGCTGCGGTGGTAGGAGAGTGATCGTCCCGGCAGTTCACCGCCCGAGCCGCTCGCAGACGGCGTCGCGGATCGCCTCTCGCGTCCGGTGGCTCGCCTCGCCGTCGATCCGGAACTCGATCACTTGCGTTCCTGACGAGGAGAGCGACGCGTCGTAGGCGTCGCTGAACGCAGCGATCGTCTCGACGCGGGAGAAGTCGAGCCCGTAGAGCTCGCCGGTCGGCGCGAAATCGATCCCGTGGGGCGTCTTGAACTGCTCGGTGAAGGGCGGGTCGAACGCTTCGATCGGCAGCAGGTGGAAGATGCCGCCGCCGTCGTTGTTGATGAGGACGATCGTGGCGTCGACGCCGCAGCGAGCGACGGCGAGCAGCCCGTTCATGTCGTGGTAGTACGCCAGATCGCCCGTCACGAGCACGAGCGGGTCGTCGGTCGCGCTACCCGCTCCGAGAGCCGTGCTCGCGATGCCGTCGATGCCGCTGGCGCCGCGGTTGCCCAGCACCGAGAGGTCGGCTTCGCGCGGTCGGCCGAACCGGTCGAGGTCGCGGACCGGCATGCTATTGGAAACGAACACGGTCGCGGGGTCGGGCGCGCGCTCGACCGCGGCGGCGACGACCGCTCCCTCGTACAGTTCGTCGCCCTCGTACAGATCGTCGTCGCCGGACTCGTCGATGTCGAGCCCCTCGATCGCCGCCCAGTAGTCGCGCTCGACGGCGAGCCAGCGATCGCGCCACTCCTCCGCGGACCCGGAAACGTCGCCGGCCGTCGCCGTGGCGTCCGCCGACAGCCGGTCAGCGAGCTCGCGGATCGTCCGCTCGGGATCGGCCGCGACGACGTCGGTCGCGGTGAACGTCGCCTCGCGCCACTCGCCGGCGGGATCGACCAGCATCTGGCGGGCGTCGGCGTCCCGCAGATAGTTCCGGAGCGGCTTCGACGTCGGCGACGCGCCGAAACGAACGACGACGTCCGGCTCGGGCCAGTCGCCGACGACCCGGTCGTCGAGGTAGCCGTCGTAGCCGCCCAGCACCGGCGCCGCGTCGGCGTGCGAGCCGAACCGGAGCCCCGAGAGCGGGTCCGCGAGGATCGGGAACCCAGCTACGTTGGCGAGCCGGGCGACTGCGTCGGGATCGACGCCCGGATTCGAGTCGGTTCCCGCGAGCGGGTCCGCCGGCCCGGCGACGATCAGGCCGCGGTCGGCGGCCCCGAGTTCGTCGGCGAGTCGCTCCAGCGCGGCGTCGTCGAGCGACGGGCGGCCGCCGACCGTCCGGACGTAGGACCCGTCTCTCCCGTCGGCGCCGAGCGGTTCGCGCTCGGCGAGATCGTCGCGGATGTCGCCGGGCACCTCGGTCGGCTCCAGCGGTTTCCGGAACGGGACGTTGAGGTGGACCGGCCCGGCGGGTACGCCGGTCGACTCGGCGATCGCGCGGGCGGCGTCGGTCCTGAGCCGTCGCAGCTTTCTCCCGGTCGGTTCGGGTTCGGGCAGGTCGCGGTACCAGCGCACGGCGTCGCCGTAGAGCTTCTCCTGGTCGATCGTCTGGTTGGCGCCGCTGTCCCTGAGTTCCGGCGGGCGGTCGGCAGTGAGAAGGATCATCGGGACCCGCGCCTGACTGGCCTCGATCACGGCGGGGTGGAAGTTCGCCGCCGCGGTTCCCGAGGTGCAGATCAGCGGCGTCGGCTCGCCGGTCCGGCGGGCGCGCCCGAGGGCGAAGTACGCCGCGGAGCGCTCGTCGAGATGCGAGAAGACCCGGAGTTCGGCGTGCTCGGCGGCGGCGACGGTCAGCGGCGTCGAGCGGCTGCCCGGCGCGACGCAGACCGCGTCGACGCCGCCGGCGACCAGCTCCTCGATCAGCGTCTCGGCCCACAGCGTGTTTCGGTTCGGTGCAGTCATGGCTCACTCCAGCGCGTCGAGCATCGGCCCGTACTTCAGCTGTACCTCGTCCCACTCGCGGTCGGGGTCGCTGTCGGCGACGATGCCGGCGCCGGCAAAGAGCGTCGCCCGGTCGCCCCGGGCGAGCGCCGACCGGATGCCGACGGCGAACGCGCCGTCGCCGGCGGCGTCGAACCAGCCGACCGGGGCGGCGTACCAGCCCCGATCGAACGTCTCGGTCTCCTTGATCGTCTCCCAGGCGGTTTCCGGGGGAAGCCCGCCGACAGCGGGGGTCGGGTGGAGCGCCTCGACCAGCGAGAGCACGTGTTCGACGTCGTCTAACTCGGCGGTGATCGGCGTCTGGAGGTGCTGGACCGTCGGGAGCTTTCGGACCGTGCGCTGTCCGGTCCGGATCGAGCCCGCGAAGGGGGCGAGCTGCTCGCGAACCGCCTCGGCGACCAGCTCGTGCTCGTGGATGTCCTTCTCGCTGTCGAGCAGCTCGTTGGCGAGCCATTCGTCCTCCTCGGGCGTGTCGCCCCGGCCGGTCGAGCCCGCCAGCGCCTCGGTTCTGACCGTCCGCCCCGACAGCGCGACGAGTCGCTCGGGCGTCGCGCCGAAGAAGCTCGCGCCCGCCTCTGGCTGGACGAGAAATCGGTGACAGTCCGGGTAGGAGCGACCGAGGCGAGCCATCGCGTCGGGCACCGACAGCGGCGCGCCGAGATCAGTCGACAGCGCCTGAGCGAGCACGACCTTCCGGAGGCCGCCGCCCTCGATCCGCTCGACGGCGGCCCGGACCTGACGCCGCCACTCCTCGCGGGAGGTCGTCCGCTCGCGTTCGACGACGCCGGGCGGCTCGCCGGGGGTTTCTGCGGCCGCGGCCTCGATGTCCTCGGCGACGGCGTCGAGACGCCGATCGACGGCGTCGGACTCGGGCGGGTCGACCGCCGCGACGGTCAGCCAGACGGCGTCGTCACCCCAGACGAGTTGCACCTGCGGGAGGACGAACCGGGCGCCGGCAAACCCCTCCCAGGGCCCGACTGGATCGTGATCGTCGTGAAACGCGAACCCGCCGAACAGTCGCGGACGGGCGACGGCCCCCTCGCCGTCGGCGTCCAGCCCCGAGAACAGCCGCTCGGCGGCCTCGCGCACCGCGGCGAAGCGATCCGGGCCGTCCGCGGCGATCGTCGACGCCGCGCCCCAGCCGGCGATCGCCGGACCGTCCGGCGGCGTCCAGAGGCCTCTCGGCGGTTCGAAGGCGTCGAGCACGGCGCCCCGGGACACGTCCGCGAGTTCGCGGCGCCGGGTCACGAGCGGTCCGTCCGCCGGATCGCGGCGGCCGTCGCCGCTGCGCAGCGATTCCATCGCACGTCACTCGGGAGGCCGGACTATTTAGCCTGTCCCTCTCCGCCGGGACGTCGTCCGTCCTCCGGTCGGCGGCCGCGCCGGCGGGTGTGAATCTCTACCGGTACGTTTTTTTCGGGGTCACCCGAAGGATCGGTCAATCGACTGACGCGGCGGCGTCGCTCGGACGGCGCCGACGGTCAGTTTTCACACCATGCAATCCGACACGCTCCGACCCGCGCTCGCCGCCGGCCTCTGTATCGCCGCCCTGGGGCTCGGAGCGGCGACGCTGTCGAACGCCGTCGTCGTCGAGTCGAACCCGATGGCGATGCCGGGCGGCGGGATCGACCCCCCGTGGTCGACTACCGCTGCGTTCGTCGCCGTGGGGGTTCTGTTCGCACTACTCGCGCTCGCCGTCTACGCGGTCAACGGCGGCGGCATCGGCGACAAGCGGTGGGCGCTCAAGGGCATCCCGGTGCTCGTCGGAATCATCGCGTTGATCATCGTCGTCAACCACCTGTGGCTCACTGCACTACAGCCGCCCGAGGGGTTCCCGATGCCGACCGGCAACGAGTCCGGCGGTGGCGGCGGTGGCGGCGCTAACGTGTCGCCCGGCGGCGGGGGCGGACCGGGCGACCCCGTCGGAAGTGGAAATATGTTGGTCACCATCGCCCTGTTCGGCGCGGTGCTGGTCGGGGTGGTCGCGGTCTTCGGCGCGGAGTACATCCCCTGGCAGCGGGATGACGACACCACGCGCGCGGAGGTCGCCGAGGAGGCGAGCGACGACGACGAATCGATCGGCGAGGCCGCGGGGCGCGCGGCCGACCGAATCGAATCCGCCGAGGATAGCGCCGAAAACGAGGTGTACCGCGCCTGGCGCGAGATGGCCGAGAGCGTCGACGTCGGCAACCCGCGGACGAGCACGCCCGCGGAGTTCGCCGCCGCAGCTGCCGACGCCGGGCTCGACCGCGATCGGGTCGCGGAGCTCACCGAACTGTTCGAGGCGGTGCGCTACGGCGACCGACCGGTCACCGAGGAGCGCGAGGAGCGTGCGGTCGCGGCGCTCCGCGAGATCGAGCGCGAGCACGGAGGTGACGAGCGGTGAGCGACTTCAGCCGCGCGCTCACCGGGCTCGGCGTTGTACTCGCGGTCGCCGGACTGGCCGTCTTTCTCGTCCCGTCCCTCGGCGGGGCGGCGGCCGCCGGCCAGTTCTACGTCGGCGCCGTCGGCGTCATCGCGCTGCTCCAGGGCGGCCGCTACGCCCGCGACGCCTGGCGATCGCCGCTCGCCGGCGCCGACACAGGCGATCCGGAACTCGTCTCTGGCGTCCCGACGCCGGGCGACGGCTTCGACGAGGCGCTGGCGGCGACGTTCGAGGTCCACTCGCTGGAGGGTCGCAAGGAGGTCGAAGCGCGCCTCGATCCGGTCGCGCGCGCCGTCCTCGAACGGCGACGCGACTGGTCGACCGACGAGGCCGAGCGCAGACTGGCGGCCGGCGACTGGACGGACGATCCGCTCGCAGCGGCCTTTTTCAGCGACGACGCCGCCGACCGGGTCCCGTTCGCGACCCGCCTGAAAATTCGCTGGAGCGAGAAATCGGCCTACGGCGTCCGCGCCGAGCGGGCGGCGGCCGAACTCGAACGGATCTGGAGGACAGAATCGTGACCGAAGATCGAGCGAGCGACGGGGCGGGACGAACAGGTGGCGGATCGGGGCGGACGGACGGCGGATCCGAGCGCGCCGACGGCGGTGCGGCGGTGGTCGGAGAGACCGACGATCCGTCCGACCGACCATCGGCGTCGGACGACGCCGAACCCGGGGCAGACACGGCCGAGAGCGACGCCGGAGACGGCACGGCAGGCGGCGACGCCGACACCGTACCGGGCGACCGCGAAGCGGGCAGCGACGCCGACCACGCAGCGGAGACGAGGGACCGGCTCGCGTCGTTCGAGGACAGTTTCACCGGGCGGTGGAACGGCGTCGACGCCGCGGCGCTGCTGGCGATCGGCGTCGGGGCGATCGCCCAGTCGCCGGCGGCGTTCCTCGTCGGCGCGGTCGGCGTCGCCTACGCCGCCTACGCCCGCGCGGCCCGACCGCCCGAGGTCGATCTGCGGATCGAGCGCGCGTTCGGCGACGATCGGCCCGATCCGGGCGAGGAGGTCGAGGTCACGGTGCGAATCACGAACGAGGGCGAAGCGATCCCGGACCTGCGGATCGTCGACGGCGTCCCCGCGCAGCTGCACGTCGTCGAGGGGACGCCGCGGCTCGCGGCCGAACTGGGGGCGGGCGAGACCGTCGAACTGACCTACTCGATCGGTGCCGAGCGGGGGCGCCACGGCTTCGAGCCGGTGCGAGCGATCGCTCGCGGCTACAGCGGCGCCGTCGAGCGCGACGCACGCGTCCGGTCGGCGACCGACGACGAGGTGTACTGCACGCCCGGCGGGCTGCCGCCGTCGACCGACCTCTCCCTGCAGTCGCTGACGACACCGTACGCCGGGCGCGTCGAGACCGACATCGGCGGCGACGGCACCGAGTTCTACGCGACCCGCGAGTACCAGCGCGGCGACCCGCTCTCGCGGGTCGACTGGAACCGGAAGGCCCGCACGGGTGAGCTCTCGACCGTCGAGTTCCGCGAGGAGCGGGCGGCGTCGGTCGTGCTGCTGATCGACGTGCGAACCGAAGCGTGGCTGCGGCCCGACGACGCCTCGCCCAGCGCCGTCGAGCGATCGGTCGAGGGGGCGATGCAGGTGTTCTCCTCGCTGGTCGAGGGCGGCGACCGGGTCGGCGTCGCGGTCGTCGGCGCGACCGACCCGTGGCTCCCGCCGGGCAGCGGCGAGGACCACCGCGCGAAGGCGCGCGAGCTGTTCGTCGAGCACCCGCTACTGACCGCCGAGTCCGCCGACGACCTGATCCAGCGGCCGATCAGCGTCCAGGCGCTGCGCCGCCAGCTGCCGAGCCACTCCCAGGTGATCCTGTTCTCGCCGCTGTGCGACGACGGCGTGATCGAGCAGGCGAAGCTACTGGAGGCCAGCGGCCATCTCGTCACCGCGATCAGTCCCGACCCGACCGCGACGGCGACCTCGGGGCAAACCGTCGCCCACGTCGAGCGCGAACTCCGGCTCTCGGAGCTACGCCGATCGGGGGCTCGGGTCGCCGACTGGGAGTGGAACGAGTCGCTGGCGTCCGCGATCTCGCGGGCCGGCGAGAGGTGGTCGGCGTGACGGGCGTCGACCGATCGCCGACGCGGACGAGCGGGCGAATCGCCGTCCTCGCGGGCGCCGCGGCCGCCGTCGCGCTGGCGACCGGCTCGCTCCCGTCGCTGGCGCTGGGCGGTCCGGGCGTCACCGTGCTCGCGGTCGGCGTCCGGCGCGGCGAACACTCGTTCGTCTCGGTCGGCGGGTTCGGACTGTTCCTGGCGGCGCTGCTGGCCGGCGTCGCCGGCGCACCGGTTCCGACGACGCTCGTCGGCGCCGCGCTGGCCGTGCTCGCGTGGGACGCCGGCACCGGGGCGATCGAACTCGGCGAACAGGTGGGGCGAAACGCGGCGACCCGAAGCGCCGAACTCGCGCACGTTTCGGGCACCGTCACCGTCGCCGCGGTCGCCGGCGGGTTGGCGTACGGAACCTACGCGGCGACCGCGGGCGGGCGTCCGGTGACGGCGCTCGTGCTCCTGACGTTCGCCGCCGTGGCGCTGGCGTCCGGCCTCCGGCTGATGCCCGTCTCGGACGGCGAAAGCTGATCGCCTGTCGCTACTGGATTTTTGAAGACGGCGACGCCAGCAGCGCCGCGTCGTTCGAATTCCCGTCTCGCGGACAGCCGCGCAGCCCCCGCTGATTATAAACTGCGTCGACGTACCAACCGATGAGGATCCATCGTCGCCCGCTCCGACGACACGATATCGACAGGCTTTATAAGGGAGAGTATGCTGGTAAATAGGGTTTGGGGACACACTTATACGTCGTGACTCCTGTACATAGTACACGCCCGGTGGCCGCCCGCCGGACCCCGCACCCGAGCCCGTTCGCGTCGTATCGTGTCGTCGTTCGCCGCCGAAGCCGTCGTCTCGCGGAGAGGTTTGGGGAACGACACCACATGACAGACCAACGCGCCGCTCGCCCTCGCGTCGCCGCACGAACGCAGTCCTTCGGAGAGCGGCGTCGCCGTTCGGCCGACGGACTGCGTCGTCGTGCCGACCGTTCGCGTCCGTCGAGCGTCGGCCACGCCGCGGCGCGGCGTCCGCGCGCTTCGCACGTCGCCCTGCGAGATACTCTCTCGCGGATGACCGCCGCTGCGGGACCGATCGGTGGAACTCGGCCGCCAGTGATACAATGTCAGGAGATACAGAGACCCTCGACGAACTGAGCCAGGAGTACAGGCAGTCGATGCCCGAAGACCTCCGGGAGACCAAGTCTTTCGAGTGGTACCTCGACGAGGTCTACGCGGACCCGAAGATCGCCCGGAACGCCCACCAGCGGGTGGCGGACATGTTCGACCACTACGGCACCGAGTACGACGAGGAGACCGGGGTCGTCGAGTACCGCCTGGCCTCGGAGGATCCGCTCCACGACGGCGAGAACCGATTCTTCGGTCGCGTCGTCCACGAGTCGATCCACGAGTTCGTCAACAAGGTCAAAAGCGGCGCCCGGCGTCTCGGTCCCGAGCGCCGCATCAAGCTCCTGCTCGGGCCGGTCGGGTCGGGGAAATCCCACTTCGACAAGCAGGTCCGCAAGTACTTTGAGGACTACACGCTGCGTGACGAGGGGCGGATGTACACGTTCCGCTGGACGAACCTCTGTAGCGTGATCGACGACCAGGACCCCGCCGACGACACGGTCCGGTCGCCGATGAACCAGGATCCGCTCGTGTTGCTCCCTCAGGAGCAGCGCGAGTCCGTCATCGAGGGGATCAACGAGCGCCTCGACGCCCCCTACACGATCCGCAACGAGCAGTCGCTCGATCCCGAAAGCGAGTTCTACATGGACCGGCTGCTCGCCCACTACGAGGACGACCTCAAGGAGGTTCTCGCGAACCACGTCGAGATCATCCGGCTGACCGCCGACGAGAACAAGCGCCAGGCCCTGGAGACGTTCGAGCCCAAGGACAAGAAGAATCAGGACGAGACCGAACTCACGGGCGACGTCAACTACAGCAAGATCGCCGTCTACGGCGAGTCCGACCCGCGCGCGTTCGACTACTCGGGCGCGTTCTGTAACGCCAACCGCGGCGTGTTCTCCGGCGAGGAGCTGCTGAAACTCCAGCGGGAGTTCCTCTACGACTTCCTGCACGCCACCCAGGAACAGACGATCAAGCCCAAGTCCAACCCCCGGATCGACATCGACCAGGTGATCGTCGGGCGGACGAACATGCCCGAGTACAAGGACAAGAAGGGCGACGAGAAGATGGAGGCCTTTAACGACCGCACCAAGCGGATCGACTTCCCGTACGTCCTCAGCTACGAGAACGAGGCCGACATCTACGACAAGATGCTGAGCAACGCCGACGTGCCCGACATCCACGTCGAGCCCCACACCCTGGAGATGGCGGGGCTGTTCGGCGTCCTGACGCGGATCGAGGAGCCCGACACCGAGCTCGTCGACCTCCTCCAGAAGGCCAAGGCGTACAACGGCGAGGTCGACGAGGCCGACGACATCGACATCAAGAAGCTCCGCGACGAGGCCGAACAGAAGGCCGAGATCGGCGAGGGGATGGACGGCATCTCGCCGCGGTTCATCGGCGACGAGATCGCCGAGGCGATCATGGACTCCAAGCACCGCTCGCGCGGGTTCCTCTCGCCGCTGACGGTGTTCAACTTCTTCGAGGAGAACCTCGAACACCACGGCTCGATCCCCGAGGAGAACTTCGAGCGGTACTACCGCTACCTCGAAACCGTCCGCGAGGAGTACCGCGAGCGCGCCATCGAGGACGTGCGCCACGCGCTGGCCTACGACGTCGACGAGATCCAGCGCCAGGGCGAGAAGTACATGGACCACGTGATGGCCTACATCGACGACGACACCGTCGAGGACGAGCTCACCGGCCGCGAACAGGAGCCCGACGAGACGTTCCTGCGCTCGGTCGAGGAGAAACTCGACATCCCCGAGGACCGCAAGGACGACTTCCGCCAGGAAGTCTCGAACTGGGTGTCGCGCAGAGCGCGCGAGGGCGAGGCGTTCAACCCGCAGGACAACGAGCGCCTGCGCCGCGCCCTCGAGCGGAAGCTCTGGGAGGACAAGAAGCACAACATCAACTTCAGCGCCCTGGTCAGCGCCAACGAGTTCGACGACGACGAGCGCAACCAGTGGATCGACGCGCTGATCGAGCAGGGGTACAGCGAGGACGGCGCGCGGGAGGTGCTAGAGTTCGCCGGCGCTGAGGTCGCCAAATCGGAGCTGGAGGAATAATGAGTCGAGGCGACGAGTACGTCAGCGCGGCCGACCGCGCGCTCGAGGGCGCCTACGAGGAGCCGATGAGCCTCGGGGAGTACGTCGACCAGATCTTCGAGAACCCGAAGATCGCCTCCCACGCCAGCAAGTACCTGCTGGAGGCGATCGAGGCCGCCGGCACCCGCACGGTCGTCGAGGAGGGCGAGGAGACGGAGCGCTACCGCTTCTTCGACGATCCGCACAACGACGGCGAACACGCCATCCTCGGCAACACCGAAGTGCTCAACGCGTTCGTCGACGACCTCCGGACGATCGCGGCCGAGCGCGGAAAGAACGAGAAGATCATCTGGTTCGACGGCCCGACCGCGACCGGCAAGTCCGAGCTCAAGCGCTGCCTGATCAACGGGCTCCGGGAGTACTCGAAAACGCCGGAAGGACGCCGCTACACGGTCGAGTGGAACGTCGAGGGCGCCGTCGAGAGCCGCGGGCTCAGCTACGGCGACCAGGCCGTCGAGGACGAGGACGACTGGTACGAGAGCCCGGTGCAGGTTCATCCGCTGTCGGTGTTCCCAGACGACGTCCGCGAGGAGCTGCTCGCCGAGCTCAACGAGACGACCGAGGACCACATCGACCTCCACGTCGACCAGCGCCTCGACCCGTTCTCGCGGGAGGCCTACGAGTACCTCGAGGAGCAGTACCGCCGCAACGGCGCCGAGGAGCTGTTCGCGACGATCACCGATCCTCAGCACCTGCGCGTCAAGAACTACGTCGTCGGCGTCGGGCAGGGGATCGGCGTGCTCCACTCCGAGGACGAGGGCCACCCCAAGCAGCGGCTCGTCGGATCGTGGATGCAGGGAATGTTGCAGGAACTGGACTCGCGCGGGCGGAAGAACCCGCAGGCGTTCAGCTACGACGGCGTGCTCTCGCAGGGCAACGGCCTCCTGACGATCGTCGAGGACGCCGCCCAGCACGCCGACCTGCTCCAGAAGCTGCTGAACGTGCCCGACGAGGGCACCGTGAAGCTCGACAAGGGGATCGGGATGGACATCGACACGCAGATGCTGATCATCTCGAACCCCGACCTCGACGCCCAGCTCAACCAGCACGCCGACCGCAACGGCACCGACCCGCTGAAGGCGCTCAAGCGCCGGCTCGACAAGCACGAGTTCACGTACCTCACCAACCACTCGCTGGAGGCCGAGCTGATCCGCCGCGAGCTGACCGGCGAGACCGAGGTCTGGGAGGCCCGCGGGTACGAGGAGCTCGAGGAGAAGATCCGCGAGTCGATCTCGCTGCGGGTGCGCGACGCCGACGGCGAGATCACCGAACGGGAGCTGGCGCCCCACGCCGTCGAGGCCGCCGCGATGTACGCCGTCGTCACGCGACTCGACGACGGCGACCTGCCGGCCGGCGTCGATCTGGTCGACAAGGCGATCCTGTTCGACCGGGGGTACCTGCAGGACGGCGACGAGCGCGTCGACAAGGACGAGTTCGAGTTCGAGGACGCGACCAACGGCGAGCACGGCATCCCCGTGACCTACACGCGCGACGAGCTGGCGAGCCTGCTCCAGACCGAGCGGGACCGCCACCACGCAGAGCTGCCGGTCGAGGACGTCGTGATGCCACGGGACGTGCTCAACGCGATGGCCGAAGATCTCGACGACGCGCCGGTGTTCTCGGCGGGCGAGCGCACCGAGTTCGAGAACCGGGTCGTTCCGGTGAAGAACTACGTGTTCCAGCAGCAGGAAGACGACGTCCTCGAAGCCATGATGCGGGACAAGCGCGTCGAGGAGTCGACGGTCGAGGAGTACATCCAGCACGTGTACGCCTGGGCGACCGACGAGCGCATCACGAACGATCGGGGCGAGCGCGTCGACCCGGACCCGCTGAAGATGAAGGTGTTCGAGATCGAGCACATGGGCCGGTTCGACGAGGACAGCTACGACGGCGACGAGCCCGGCCCCGCGGTCCGGGAGTTCCGCACCGAGAAGATCATCACGGCGCTGAACCGCCACGCGTGGGAGCGCCGGAACGAGGACTTCTCGGTGAGCGACGTCGACCTGACGGACATCCCGATCATCCGCTCGCTGCTGGAGAGCTACGACTGGGACGACGTCGCTCGCATCCACGAGGACTTCGACCCGCGCCAGTGGGACGACCCGCCGGCCGACACCGAGACCGCGACCGTGAAGGAACGGACGATCGAGAACATGACGGATCTGTTCGACTACAGCGAGGCGTCCGCGGAGCTGACGAGCCGCCACGTGGTCGGACAGATCGCCTACAAGTGGGATTAGCATGGGACTGCAAGACGACCTCGAACGATTCAGGGAAGTCGGGGAAAAGCGCCGCGAGGACCTGGCCGACTTCATCCAGTACGGCGACCTCGGACAGAGCGGGAAGGACGACGTCCGCATCCCGATCAAGATCGTCGACCTCCCCGAGTTCGAGTACGACCAGCGCGACCAGGGCGGCGTCGGACAGGGCGACGCCGACGTCGGCGACCCGGTCGGCCAGCCACAGCCACAGCCGGGCGACGGCGACGAGGAGGGGGACCCGGGCGAGGAGGGCGCCGAACACGAGTACTACGAGATGGACCCCGAGGAGTTCGCCCAGGAGTTAGACGAGGAGCTCGGGCTCGAACTCGACCCGAAGGGCAAGAAGGTGATCGAGGAGAAGGAAGGCCCCTTCACAGACCTGACCCGGACCGGCCCCGACTCGACGCTGGACTTCGAGCGCATGTTCAAGGAGGGTCTCAAGCGCAAGCTCGCGATGGACTTCGACGAGGAGTTCCTCCGAGAGGTGCTCAAGATCGAGGGCTGGGGGCCGGACAAGGCCTTCGAGTGGGCGCGCGGCGAGAACGTGCCCGTCTCGAAAGCCTGGATCGACGACGCGTACGACGACGTCCCGCGAGACGAGCGGACGACGTGGTCGAGCATCGAGGAACTGGAGGAGAACGTCGACCGCGAGCCCGTCCAGCAGAAGATCCGCCGGGAGGGGATCAAGCAGGTCCCGTTCCGCCGCGAGGACGAGCGGTACCGCCACCCCGAAATCATCGAGGAGCGCGAGAAGAACGTCGTCGTGTTCAACATCCGCGACGTCTCGGGGTCGATGCGCCAGAACAAGCGCGAACTCGTCGAGCGCGTGTTCACGCCGCTGGACTGGTACCTGCAGGGCAAGTACGACAACGCCGAGTTCGTCTACATCGCCCACGACGCCGAGGCCTGGGAGGTCGAGCGCGACGAGTTCTTCGGCATCCGGTCGGGCGGCGGGACGAAGATCTCCTCGGCGTACGAACTGGCCCAGGAGCTGTTAGAGGAGTACCCCTGGAGCGAGTGGAACCGCTACGTGTTCGCCGCGGGCGACAGCGAGAACTCCTCGAACGACACCGAACAGCGCGTCGTCCCGCTGATGGAGCAGATCCCCGCGAACCTCCACGCCTACGTGGAGACCCAGCCCAGCGGCAACGCGATCAACGCGACCCACGCCGAGGAGGTCGAGAGCCACTTCGGCGACAGCGACGACGTGGCGGTGGCGTACGTCTCCAGCGAGGACGACGTGACCGACGCCATCTACGAGATCCTCTCGACCGAGGAGGAGGCAGAACAGTGAGTCCCCAGGTGAACCTATGAGTTTCGACCGCTACGAGGCCAAGCGCGAGGCATCGAAGTTGCAGGAACCCGTCGACGAGGCGCGGCTGCTCGCCGAGAAGCTCGGCTTAGAGCCCTATCCGGTCAACTACTGGATCGTCGACTACGACGAGATGAACGAGCTGATCGCCTACGGCGGGTTCCAGCACCGCTACCCTCACTGGCGGTGGGGGATGCAGTACGACAAGCAACAGAAGCAGGGCCAGTACGGCGGCGGGAAGGCCTTCGAGATCGTCAACAACGATAACCCATCCCACGCGTTCTTACAGGAGTCCAATGACGTCGCCGACCAGAAAGCCGTCATCACGCACGTCGAGGCCCACGCGGACTTCTTCGCGAACAACGAGTGGTTCGGTATGTTCACCGACGCGAGGGGCGACGACGAGGTCGACGCCGCCGCGATGCTGGAACGGCACGGCCGGTCGATCCGCGAGTACATGGCCGACCCGGACGTCGAGCAGGCCGAGGTCGAACGCTGGATCGACAACGTGCTCACGCTGGAGGACACGATCGACCAGCACCAGACGTTCTCGGCGTCGCACCTGCTGGGCGGGCCGGACGCCGACGACGAGGAGCTCGACGACGACCTCGCCGAGAAGCTCTCCGAACTGGATCTGAGCGACGAGGTGCTCGAAGAGGTGTTCGACGAGGAGTGGGTCGAGGACCAGGAGGTCGACGGGTCGGCCGCATCCTTCCCCGAGACGCCCGAGAAAGACGTCATCGCGTTCCTCAGGGAGCACGGCAAGCAGTACGACGAGGAGGCCGGCAAGGCCGTCGAGTTCGAGCCCTGGCAGCGCGACGTGATCGAGATGCTGCGCGCCGAGTCGTACTACTTCGCCGCCCAGAAGATGACGAAGGTGATGAACGAGGGATGGGCGGCCCTATGGGAATCGATGATGATGGGCGAGGAGGCGTTCGCGGGCGCCGACGAGTTCCTCAGCTACGCCGACCACCAGGCACGCGTGCTGGGATCGCCCGGCCTGAACCCCTACAAGCTCGGCAAGGAGCTCTGGGAGTACGTCGAGAACACCACGAACCGTCAAGAGGTACTCGACAAGCTGCTGCGCGTCGAGGGCATCTCGTGGCGCAACGTCGCGGACACCGTCGACTTCGACGACATTCTGGGGCAGTTAGAGCCCCCGAAGGCGCTTACTTCGATCACCAGCGACTCGCTCGACGACGTCGCCGAGCTTCCCGACGAATACGTCGACCGCGACGCTCTTCAGCGAGCGCGCGAGGGCGAGGTGGACGTCGACAAGTACCCCTGGAAGGTGCTGACCTACGAGGGGCTGGCGCGGCGCCACTACTCGCTGACCAAGCGCCAGAACCGCGGGTTCCTCAAGCGCGTCGGCCAGTCGGAACTCGAACGGATCGGCCGGTACCTGTTCGACGACGCCGTCTACGAATCGGTCGACGAGGCGCTCGACGACGTCGACCACGCGCGGGGCTGGGACCGGATGCGCGAGATCCGCGAGAGCCACAACGACGTGACGTTCCTCGACGAGTTCCTCACCCAGGAGTTCGTCGACGAGAACGAGTACTTCACCTACGAGTACTCGCAGGCCGCCGGCCAGAACCGCGTCGCCAGCACGGACTACGAGGACGTCAAGAAGAAGCTCCTGCTGCAGTTCACCAACTTCGGGAAGCCGACGATCGTCGTGCAGGACGGCAACTACAACAACCGCAACGAGTTGCTGCTGGCCCACCGCTACAACGGCGTCATGCTCGACATCGAGCAGGCCCAGCGCACGCTCGAACGCGTGTTCGACCTCTGGGGGCGCCCGGTGAACCTGATGACGATCGTCAAGACCGTCGACGAGCACGACATCGAGGTGGCCAAGCGCCGGAACCGCGAGCCAGAGCCCGAGGAGCAGGGCCTGCTGATCCGCTACGACGGCTCGACCTTCGAGGAGCGCGAGCTCCCCTGGGAGGAGGTCGAGGACATCGCCGCCAGCGACGTCGACTACGACACCAAGCCCGACGAATGGCTGGCCTGACGGCGCCGAATCCGCCGCGACGCGCGTCCCGATCCGACGGCGAATCGCCCCGACGCACCTTTTTGATCTCGGTTCGAGGATCCGGACATGGCTACGACGAGTTCGTTCGAGGTCGCGACCGATCGTCGCACCGACACCGTCGACGTGACAGACCGCGTCGCCGGCGCGATCCCCGATGGCCTCGAGACGGGCGTCTGTTCGGTGTTCGTCCGCCACACCACCGCCGGGATCAGCGTCAACGAGAACGAGTCGCGACTCCGCGACGACACCGAGGACTTCTTCGAGGAGCTCGTCCCCGACGAGGGCCACCGTCACGACCAGCTCGACGGGAACGCGGACTCCCACCTGCGCGCGACGCTGGTCGGCGCGAGCGAGTCGATCCCGGTCGAGGACGGCGATCTCTCGCTCGGGCGCTGGCAGTCGATACTCCTGCTGGAGTTCGACGGGCCGCGGACGCGCGAGGTGACGGTGACCGTCGTCGGCGAGTGAGCATCGGCGTCCGGCGCCGACGCCGCCGACGCGACGCTTCTTGCTCCGGACTCGATGCCAACGCGCCATCGGGTGACGACGACGCGTCCTCGCGGGACGCCACCAGCGACCCCGGCGCGATGAGACGCTGGAGGGTGTCGCTGCCGGCCGTCGTGAGCAAGATCGGCGCGGCTCCGGCGTCGAACCGGAGCCACGCGGCCAGCCCCAGAACGCTCGCGACGAGAACGAGCCGATCGTCACGCAGCGACGCGACGCCATAGAGCAGTTCGCGGTGCAGCGTCACGTCGAGACAGTAAGGATCACCGACGCGTTCCAGCTCACAACTGTCAGGCCGATCAGACACAGCCCCGCCGGAATCGCGGCGGCGTAGGGCGCGGGGAGCCGCCAGGCGACGAGCGCGAACGCCGCCATCGTGATCGCCTTCCAGAGCGTCAGGAGCACGACGACCGCGAGGAAGCCGGGCGCGAGCTCGATCAGCGCCGCCGGGATCGGGTTGCTCTCGCTGGCGCCCAGTTGCAGCCCGACGATCGTCGAGGCCAGGTCGCCGACGCCGTAGACGGCGATCGCCAGCCCCCACAGCGAGCCGACGCTGGCCAGCCAGCGCGACGGCGAGGCGTCGACGCCGCCGAGCAGCACGTCGCTGCCCGGCGTCACGGCGGTCGCCCTCCCGAGCCATGCGGTTCGATCCCCCGATCCGGTCGACGCTGTCGGCGATCCCCCCAGATCATAGTTGCGACGGTCCCCCGCGAGAGCGGCGGCCGTTACGCTCGACTGAGAGGAGATTGCCTGATTGATATATTTGCCATACCGTTGCGAAGCGAGCGGTTACCGGGCGGATGTGGAAGTTCGTGAGAAGATCACCGGGGCAGAGCGGTACGCGGTAGCACGCCTCTTGCACCTGACCAGCGGCGTTTCGTCGAGTAGGAGCCGCCTACGGCTTGCGATCGTCGGCAACGGTGCGGTATCGGTCCGGCACGACGCCGCTCCGGTCGGTGACGACGCCGTCGACGCCGAGGCGACACAGCGCCCGGACGACCAGCGGGTCGTCGACCGTCCAGGCGTTGACGCCGAGACCGAGGTCGTGCGCGCGAGAGATGATCGGCGAGTAGAAACACAGCGCGAATCGCGGGTGGACGCACCGGCAGTCGAGTTCGACGGCGGTCGTAACCGGTCGATCGCGCAGGCGATCGGCGAGGTACGCCGTCGGGATCGACGCCGACGCTGCGCGAGTCTCTCTCAGAGCCCGCTCGGAGAACGACGAGACGATCACGGGATTCTCGGCGGGATCGATGGCTTCGACCGCATCGGTCGCGATCCCCGTTTCCTTGAGCTCGACGTTGATCGCGACGTCCGCCGGAACGATCGACAGCACCTCGGCGAGCGTCGGAATCGACTCGCCGGAGCCGAGCACGTCGAGCGCCTCGAGTTCCGCCAGCGACAGGTCCGCGACCCGCCCCGTCCCGTCGGTGAGTCGATCAACCTCGGCGTCGTGGATCACGACGAGGTCGCCCGATCCGCACCGGCGAACGTCGATCTCGACGGCGTCGGCGTGCCGGCCCGCTCGCCGGAGCGCCGCGAGCGTGTTTTCGGGCGCCTCGGCGGCGTAGCCGCGGTGGGCGATCTCCATTCGACGACGGGTTCGCGCTCGGGTCTCAAAAGCCATCGGGCTGGCGCCGCCCACAGATTCAACTTCCGAACCGACACGAGTACCAGTATGTCCGTCAGCTTCGACTTCGAAGGGAACGTCGCAGTCGTCACCGGTGCCTGCGGGGCGCTCGGCAGCGCCGTCGTCGATCGGTTCCGCGACGCGGGCGCGACCGTCGCGGCGGTCGACGTCGTCGATCCCGACGACGAGGACGCGTTGCTCGACCCCGACGAGAACACCCACTACTACCGGATCGACCTGACCGACGAGGGATCGGTCGAGGACGGGGTCGCCGAGATCGTCGACGACCACGGTCGGATCGACTACCTCGCGAACGTCGCGGGCACCTGGCGCGGCGGCCAGCCGATCGACGAGACGCCCGTCGAGGAGTTCGACATGCTGTTCGACGTCAACCTCAAGAGCGCCTTCCTCGCGAGCAAGCACGCCCTTCCACACTTGCGGGATCGCGAGGGCGCCATCGTCAGCATCAGCTCCCGGTCGTCGCTTTCGGGCGGCGAAGGCGACGGCCCCTACCGCGCCTCGAAAGCGGGCGTGCGACTGCTGACCGAGACGCTGGCCGAGGAGAACAAAGGTCAGGTGCGCGCCAACGCCGTCATGCCGAGCGTGATCGACACGCCGGCCAACCGCGAAATGATGCCCGACGCCGATCACGACGCGTGGGTCGACCCGGCCGACATCGCGGGCGTGATCGCGTTCCTCTGTAGCGACGGCGCCGGTCCGACCAGCGGCGCCGCCGTGCCGGTGTACGGCGAGGCGTAACGTACTCGAGCGCGCGTCGTTCCGGTTTCTCGTCTGGCACCGGGTGCATCTATCTCCGAACTGGATCGCGGATCCGCTCGTTCAGGGCGTATGACAGTTATTGTATACTAAATGCGCTCTTTGGGTGAAGAGAACGATATAATGGACGTTCGTCCGGATATCACGAGATGGCGGAATTGAAACCACACGAACACTAACGTCGATCCGCAAAATTATTATGAAGTCGGTGGGAGAGTACGTACCATGTCTCTCGAAGACGTAACGCGCGAGAAGTGGGCGACGCGAATCGGCTTCATCCTCGCCGCCGTCGGTAGCGCGGTGGGGCTTGGTAACATCTGGCGATTCCCGTTCCAGGTCGGCCAGGAAGGCGGTGCGGCGTTCCTGGTGATATACCTGCTGTTCGTGGGATTGATCGGAATCCCGGCGATGCTCGTCGAGTTCGTCGTCGGGCGGCGTTCGGAGCGCAACCCGATCAACGCGTTCGACCGACTCGGCCACGGCGAGTGGCGCTTCGTCGGCGCTCTGGGCGTGTTCACCGGGTTCGTCATCCTGGCGTTCTACTCGGTCGTCGCCGGGTGGGTTACCCGGTACACGTTTGCCAGCCTGACCGGCGCGTACTTCGGCGAACCTAGCGTGTACTTCAATTCGATCGCTGAAGGGCCAGCGGCGATCGGCTTCCACGCGCTGTTCATGGTCGCGACGGCCGTGATCGTGGCCGCCGGGATCCAGCGCGGGATCGAACTCGCGGTCAAGGTGATGGTGCCGGCGCTGCTGGCGCTGCTCGTCGGACTGATCGGCTACGCGTTCACGCTGGAGGGTGCAGCCGAGGGGTACCAGTACTACCTGTCGCCGGAGATCGGCGTCATCGCGTCTAACTGGATGTCGATCCTCCCGGCCGCCGCGGGTCAGGCCTTTTTCACCCTGTCGCTGGGGATGGGCGTGATGATCACCTACGCGTCCTACCTCGGCGAGGATCGGAATCTCGCCGTCGACGGCGGTTGGATCGCCGCCCTGAACACGCTCGTGTCGATCCTCGCCGGACTGGTCGTGTTCCCGGTGCTGTTCACGATCGGCGTCGAACCAGGCTCCGGCGGCGCGGGTGAGCTGTTCGTCGGCGTCGGCGGCGCGATCGCTCAGGTCCCCGGGAGCCGGCTCGTGGGCTTCGTGTTCTTCGGCGTCGTGGTGATCGCTGCACTCTCCAGCGCGATCAGTATCCTGGAGGTGCTGGTGTCGTACGCCATCGACAACTACGGCATGGAGCGGAAGAAGGCGACCGCGGTGATCTCGTCGGTCGTGTTCCTCGTCGGGATCCCGACCGCCATCGACCTCGACGTGCTCAACCTGTACGACCAGATCACGGCGAGCCTGCTGTTGCCGCTGGGCGTGTTCCTCACCGTCGTCTTCGTCGGGTGGGTGTACCCCGACTCCGCCGAGGAGGTCGCGAAGGGCACCTCCAAGGGGTCTGACGGGACATTGCCGACCGCGTGGCTCTGGTACATCCGGATCCCGATTCTCCTCGTGGTCGGCCTCGTGCTCGTGATCAGCGCGATCGACCTGTACGGAACGCTGACCGACATGTTCCTGTAACCTCGGCATTCCCCGTTTCGGCTTGCGGAAAACTTTTCCTTCCACTGGTAGTCACTTCGGACTATGACTGATAGCCGGAGGGACCTGCCGTGACGATGGAGGACCGTATCGAGGAGTTGCGCGACCTCCGCGAGGACGCCGAGAAGGGCGGCGGAGAGGCCCGGATCGAGCGCCAACACGAGAAGGGGAAGATGACTGCCCGCGAGCGGATCGAGTACTTCCTCGACGACGGCACGTTCAACGAGTTCGACCAGCTCCGGACCCACGGCAACCACAACTTCGGGATGGAGGAAAAGCAGATCCTGACCGACGGCGTCGTGACGGGGTACGGCGAGGTCGACGGGCGCAAGGTGTTCGTGTTCGCCCACGACTTCACCGTGTTCGGCGGCTCGCTGGGGGAAGTGTTCGCCGAGAAGATCTGCAAGGTGATGGACACCGCGATCGAGGTCGGCTGCCCGATCGTCGGCCTCAACGACTCCGCGGGCGCGCGCATCCAGGAGGGCGTCAACAGCCTCGCCGGGTTCGCGGACATCTTCCACCGCAACCAGAAGGCCAGCGGCGTCGTGCCCCAGATATCGGGGATCATGGGCCCCTGCGCGGGCGGCGCGGTGTACTCCCCGTCGATCACCGACTTCGTGTTCATGGTCGAGGACACCAGCCACATGTACATCACCGGCCCCGGCGTCACCGAGACGGTCACGGGCGAGTCGGTGACCCACGAGGAGCTGGGCGGCGCCTCGACCCACAGCTCGACCACCGGCGTCGCGCAGTTCGCGGTGCCCGACGACGAGACCGCGCTCGACCAGATCCGACACCTGCTGTCGTACCTCCCGCAAAATAACGTCGAGGACCCGCCGCGCGTCGAGCCGTGGGACGACCCCGACCGGCGCGACGAGCGACTGGAGGAGATCGTCCCGCCGAGCCCGCAGAAACCGTACGACATGGTCGACGTGATCGACTCGGTGATGGACGAAGGCTCGTTCTTCGAGGTCAACGAGAACTTCGCCAAGAACATCGTCGTCGGTTTCTCCCGGCTCGACGGGCACGCCGTCGGCATCGTGGCGAACCAGCCCCGGGTGAACGCCGGGACGCTCACCGTCGACTCCTCGATGAAGGCCTCGCGATTCGTGCGCTTCTGCGATTCCTTCAACATCCCGATCGTCACGTTCGTCGACGTGCCGGGCTACATGCCCGGCACCGACCAGGAGCACCGCGGGATCATCCGCCACGGCGCGAAGCTGCTGTACGCATACTCCGAGGCGACGGTGCCCCTGATGACCGTGATCACGCGCAAGGCCTACGGCGGCGCCTACTGCGTGATGGCGTCGAAACACCTCGGCGCCGACGTCAACTACGCCTGGCCGACCGCCGAGATCGCCGTGATGGGTCCCCAGGGCGCGGTCAACCTGCTGTACGACGACGAACTCGAAGCGGCCGACGACACCGAGGCGCTCCGCCAGGAGCTGATCGACGAGTACCGCGACGAGTTCGCCAACCCCTACACGGCGGCCGACCGGGGCTACCTCGACGACGTGATCGAGCCCACCGAGACGCGCCCGCGGCTCATCGACGACCTCGAGATGCTCCGCTCGAAGCGCGAGGACCAGCCCGACAAGAAACACGGCAACATCCCCCTCTGATGGCGGGGAGTTCGGACGCGCCGACGGCGACCGATCCCGAGAACGTCGCGACGCCGGTCGGTGAAGTGATGCCCGAGGACGTCGCGATCGACCTGCCGGACGACGCCACCGACGCCGAGGCGGCGGCCATCGCGGCGGCGATCGGCGCTCACCTCCGGGATCGGGAGCTCGCCGCGGCGCGCGCGGCGGCCGGCGAGGAGACCTGGGACGGGAAGCGCTGGTCGTTCGCCGGCCGGACCGAGGCGACGCAGGGCCGGAGCGATCGGGTGCCGCTGGACGCGCCGACCGACGCGTGGACCGCGGCGGGCCGGACGGAGCGGTTCTGAAGGCGGTTCGGGGCCGCGTCGCTCCCCATCCTGGCGCGACGCGGCGCTACCGCTTCGAGACGCGCATTCTGACGTCTTCGTCGGGCTGCAGAGTGATGCCGGCGCCCAGATCGGGGTCGGGGTCGCTCAGCAGCTCGAAGTCGACGCGCTGGGCGATCGTCGGCAGCACCGTCTTCAGCTCCAGCATCGCGAAGCGCATCCCGATACAGTGGCGCGGTCCGCCGCCGAACGGGAAGTACGCGTACTCGGGTAGCTGCTCCTCGAACTCGTCGGTCCAGCGTTCCGGGCGAAACCGCTCGGGGTCGTCGTAGAACCGTTCGTCGACGTGGAGCCGGAACTGAGGGAGCGTCACCACGGTCCCTTCGGGGACGCGGTAACCGCCGATCTCGACGTCCTCCAGCGCCTCGCGGAACATGACGTAGGCGGGCGGGTACAGCCGCATCGCCTCGTCGATCACCGTCTCGGTGTACTCCAGGTCGTCCAGGTCCGCCAGCGTCGGAGCGGCGCCGCCGAGCACGCGCTCGTGTTCGGCGTCGAGTTTCTCGCGGACCTGATCGTGCTGAGCGAGCAGCAGGAACGCGTAGGTCAGCGCAAGCGACGTCGTCTCGTGGCCCGCGAACAGGAACGTGATCATCTGGTCGCGCACCTCCTCGTCGCTCATCGTCCGGCCCGACTCGTCTTCGGCGTCGAGCAGGATCGCCAGCAGGTCGTCGTACTCGCCGGGCGCCCGCCGCCGGCGCTCGATCAGGCCGTCGACGGTCTCGCGGAACTGCTCCATCGACCGCCGGTAGCGCCTGTTGGCGGGCGTCGGTACCCAGTCGGGGAGGAACGCGCCGGGGCTCCGCGAGTCGGCGCGCTCGTCGAGCGCGCGGGCCGCGCGCGTGACGGCTTCGGCTCCCCCGCCCGCTCGGACGTCGAGATCGAACAGCGACCGCGCGAGGATCTCCAGCGCGAGCTGCGAGAACTCCCGATTCAGCGCGATCTCCTCGCCGTCGGTCCAGCCTTCGACCGTCCGCTCGGCGTACTCGGCCATCGAGTCCGCGTAGCTCGCGATCCGGTCCGGCCTGAACGCCGGCTGGATCAGCGTGCGCTGGCGGCGCCACTGCTCGCCCGAGGACATGAGCAGCCCCTCGGGCGCGAACTCGAACCCGATCTCGTCGAAGAAGAACCGCTCGAACGAGTCCGCCTCCTCGACGAGCACCTGCTCGACGTAGTCCGGGTGCAGGACGGTACAGAAGTCCCGCCACGCGACCCGGTAGCCGACGACGTCGCCGTACGTCGCGAGCCGGTCGTAGAACTCGTAGGGGCCGGCGCGGAGGAACTGGTGGGTGTTGCCGACGACCGGGAGCCCGTCGGGACCCGGCGGCAGCTCGTCGTCCCCCGGCCGGTTGCGGCCGGGCGACCGGTCATCTCCAGGCGACCGATCGTCCCTGGACGGCACCTCGTCTCCCGACGGCCGCTCGTCCGGCGATGTAGCTGTGCTGGAGGCCGTCTCGGGGGAGCCTGAGGGAGTCATCGGACGTGTTCGAATACGCCGTCCGATCCGATCGATCTTCGCGCTAGCTCGCTAGATAGTTTAAGTGTAATCGTGGAGTACGACCGTCCGTGGACTACCTCGACCTGAGCGTGTTCCAGCCGCCGGCGGTCCGGCACCCGATGGAGGCGTTCCTCGTCGAGGACGAGCGGATGGACCGCGCGGAGCTCGTCACCTGGCACATCGAGCACGAGGCCGGCGTCGAGTACGCGCTGTTCCGCGTCGCGGGCGACGTCGACGCCTACCGCGACCGGATCGCGAGCGTCGAGTCGATCCCGGAGTACACCGTCTCGCCGATCGACGAGCGCGAGTTCTACTCGTACGTCTGCCAGGAGACCAGGGAGGTCGACCGGGAGTTCCGGCGCGCGTTCGTCCGCCGGAACCTCGTCGTCGTGCCGCCGATCGAGTACCCCGGAGACGGGACGATGCGAGTCACGATCGTGGGGCAGAGCGACGACCTCAGCAGGCTCGTGGAAGATATGCCCGACTGGGCCGACGCCGACGTCGAGCGCGTCGGGAAGTTCGACCGCCGCCGCGGACGTGTCGCGAGCGAACTGACGGCGCGCCAGCGCGACGCCGTCGCCGCCGCGGTGGAGCGAGGCTACTACGACGTCCCGCGGTCGGCGTCGCTGGACGACGTCGCCGCGGACCTGGACTGTAGCCCGGGGACGGCGTCGGTGCTGCTCAGGAAGGCCGAGCGGGCGGTGATGGGCGCGGTCGTGGAGGACGCCGAGCGGTAGTCGCAACGATGCCGAACGGCGGCGTCGCGACGCCTGACGATGGTGTCTTGTCGCAAATCGACGGCATCGTGACGCCGCCACGCGGGCAGCACGGCATCGTGACGCCGCCGTGTAGACGACGACGGCGGTGCGGCTCCCGACGGAACTTCAGGAACCGGTAAAGTAACGTACGTGGTCGCTGATGGTTCAGTCAAGAATGTTCCGGAAGGTTCTGGTCGCGAACCGCGGCGAGATCGCCGTGCGGGTGATGCGGGCGTGCGAGGAGCTCAACGTCGGGACGGTCGCCATCTACAGCGACGCCGACAAGAACTCCGGCCACGTCCGGTACGCCGACGAGGCGTACAACGTCGGCCCCGCGAAGGCCAGCGAGTCGTACCTGGACCACGAGGCGGTCATCGAGGCGGCGCGCAAGGCCAACGCCGACGCGATCCACCCGGGCTACGGCTTCCTCGCCGAGAACGCCGAGTTCGCCAGCAAGGTCGAGGACACCGAGATCACCTGGATCGGTCCGGCCAGCGACGCGATGGAGTCGCTGGGCGAGAAGACGAAGGCCCGGAAGATCATGCAGTCGGCGGACGTCCCCATCGTCCCCGGGACGACCGATCCGGTCACGGAACCCGAGCAGGTCACGGAGTTCGGCGACGAACACGGCTACCCCGTCGCGATCAAGGCCGAGGGCGGGGGCGGCGGCCGCGGGATGAAGATCGTCGAGTCGCCCGAGGAGGCCGAGGATCAGCTCCAGAGCGCCAAGCGCGAGGGCGAGGCGTACTTCGGCAACGACTCGGTGTACCTGGAGCGATTTCTGGAGAACCCGCGCCACATCGAGGTCCAGATCGTCGCCGACCAAGAGGGCAACGTGCGACACCTCGGCGAGCGGGACTGCTCGCTCCAGCGGCGCCACCAGAAGGTCATCGAAGAGGGCCCGAGCCCGGCGCTGTCGGACGAGCTGCGCGAGCAGATCGGCGAGTCAGCTCGACGGGGCGTCAAGGAGGCCGAGTACACGAACGCCGGCACCGTCGAGTTCCTCGTCGAGGAGGACGAGGATCGGGCCGACGGCGAACTGCTCGGCCCCGACACCAACTTCTACTTCCTCGAAGTGAACACGCGGATCCAGGTCGAGCACACCGTCACCGAGGAGATCACGGGCATCGATATCGTGAAGTGGCAGATCCGGATCGCCGCGGGCCAGGAACTGGGATTCGAGCAAGAGGACGTCGAGATCGACGGCCACGCGATGGAGTTCCGGATCAACGCCGAGAACGCCGCCGAGGAGTTCGCCCCCGCGACGGGCGGCAAGCTCGAAACGTACGACCCGCCGGGCGGGATCGGCGTCCGGCTCGACGACGCCCTGCGCCAGGGCGACGAGATCGTCACCGACTACGACTCGATGATCGCCAAGCTCGTCGTCCACGGGGGCGACCGCGACGAGTGCATCGCGCGCAGCCTGCGGGCGCTCCGCGAGTACGAGATCGACGGCGTCGTGACGATCGTCCCGTTCCACCGGCTGATGCTCTCCGACGAGACGTTCGTCGAGGGCAAGCACACCACGAAGTACCTCGACGAGGAGATCGACCGGAGCCGGATCGCGGAGGCCCAGCAGCAGTGGGGCTCCGAGACCGAGGCCGACGAGGACGAAGACGACGTGGTCGAGCGGGAGTTCACCGTCGAGGTCAACGGCAAGCGCTTCGAGGTCGACTTAGAGGAGCGCGGCGCGGCGCCGATCACCGCCGAAGCCGGCGGCGGCGGATCGGCGTCACGACCGGCCAGCGCCGGCCCGGACGAGGGAAGCGGCGGGACGGAGATCACCGGCGAGGGCGAGACCGTCACCGCCGAGATGCAGGGGACGATCCTGGAGATCAACGTCGAGGAGGGCGACGAGGTCGCCGCGGGCGACGTGATCTGCGTGCTCGAAGCGATGAAGATGGAGAACGACGTCGTCGCCGAGTCCGGCGGCACCGTCACGCAGGTCGCCGTCTCGGAGGGCGAGAGCGTCGACATGGGCGACGTGCTGGTCGTGCTGGACTGACAGCCGTTGCGGCGGCTGCACCGACGTTCGGTCGGTTTTTGTGGTCCTGTTACGGAAGTTCGAGGAGACGCCCCCGTCCGCTAGGGCGGGGAGGATGTCGAGAATCGCTTCTTCGTATCGCCGGGAGGGGAGGAGCCGGCGGCAAATGCCGTGAGCTAACAGCGGCGTGCGGCGGCTGGTCGAACGCGGGCGCTCGCGGTTAGACAGCGTATCAGAGAACAGATGTGGCAACTATCGGTCGTATTCGTCCGGCTAGGATGACATCTACTCGTTAGTGGTCATTCGTGGCAATAAACGTCGCAACCGAAATTGCGTTCCAAACAGTTCATACCAGCAAACCCGACGACTGAATCGATGTGGCGACAATATAGTCCGCTCCGTTAGGTTTTTAATGGATGGATGTGGAGTTTTGAATATCGCCATAGTACGGTGATAAATCATGACAAACGAAGGACGACCCACTCGAGGAATCAGCCGACGTAACGTACTGAAAACGAGCGCCGCGGCCGGCGCGTTCGGGCTCGCGGGCTGTGTCGACGGCGGCGGCGGCGGTGGCGGCGGTTCCGTCGACTTCGGGACGCTTGGAGCAAACGCGTCGACGTTCGATCCCGCGGCGTCGGCCGACGCTTCGTCCTCCAACTGCATCGATCTGATGTACGAACCGCTGGTCGGGTTCGACTTCGATCTCAACCCGCAGCCGGTACTGGCGAGCGACTGGGAGCAAGTCGACGACACGACGTTCCGGTTCACGCTACGGGAGGGCGTCCAGTTCCACAACGGCGACGAGATGACCGCCGAGGACGTCCAGCACTCGATCGAACGGTATCAGGGGACCGTCAATACGGCCGTGGTGGCGAGCTGGTACGACTCCAGCGAAATCCTGGGCGACTACGAGATCCGGCTCAACCTCTCCCGGCCGTACGCACCGTTCCTCGCGGACCTTTCGGGCGTGTTGATCGTCCCCGCCGGAACGACGAGTCCCGCCGACGGCGACACGCCTCTGGACGACGAGTCGCGGGGCACCGGCCCGTTCCAGTACGAGTCGTGGTCCCAGGACGACCGGTTCGTCGCGACCCGGTTCGACAACTACTGGTGGGGCGACGTCAACGACGCCGGCGACTTCTCCGGCGAGGCCCCGCTTGACGAGGTCAACCTGCGAGTGGTCGTCGATCCGTCCGCCCAGTTCAACGCCATTCAGGCGGGCGACGTCAACGCGATCAACTCCGTGCCGCCGATGGACGTTCCGTCCGTCGAGGACGACGACAACCTCACGCTGAACCGGAACGACGGTATCACCTACGATTTCCTGATCTACCCGGTGAACCAGGGGCCGTTCCAGAACGAGAAGCTGCGGCGTGGTATCACCCGGATGATCCCGCGAGACGACATCGTCGGGGACGCTGTGTACAACGACACCGCGAGAAAGTCCGGAACGCCCTACCCGCCGATCCTCGGCGAGCCGTACTGGGACGAGGAGTTCGAACAGCGCATCCTTGACGAGTACGTCGGCGAGGACACCGAGGCTGCGACGACCCTGCTCGACGAGGCGTTCAGCGAGGAGGGAATCGAAGCGCCCTACCAGACCGAGATCCGAACGAACGAGCATCCCGTGCGCCAGCGCTGGTGCGAAGTCATCGCGAACACGCTCTCGGAGACTGAGTACTTCGACGTGAGCGTCAACGTGATGGAGTGGAGCTCCTACGTCAATTTCATCACGGGGCCGGCAGCCGAGACGAGCGACATCGTCGCGCTCGGCTGGACCGCGAGCGCGGATCCCGACTCCTTCGTCTACCAGCTGTTCTCCTCGGACCAGTTCACGCCCAACGGGTACAACATCAACCACTACTCGAACGAGGAGCTGGACTCCCTGATGCAGGAGGGCCAGACGACGTTCGGAGCCGACCAGCGCGGATCGATCTACAAGGACATCGCCGAGATCCTCGCTCAGGACGTGCCCGTCACGTTCCTCTGGCACGGCCAGCGGCTCATGGCGACGCGTGACGCGATCAGCGACTTCCAGGTCCACCCGAGCGCCAGCGCCGACTACTCCGGCATTTACAGCCCCGCACTCGGTCAGGAGATCGAGTACGACGACTAACCACCCTCCCAAAGAATGTCTCTTCGACGATACGTCGCAAAGCGATTGCTCGTGACGATCCCGGTTCTGCTGATAGTGACGCTCGTCACGTTCATGATGTCGCACCTGCTACCCGGCGATCCCGTCTCGTACATGACGCAGTTCTCCGAGATCGACGACGAGACCGTCCAGCAGTTGCGAGCCCAGTACAACCTCAACGAACCGATCTGGAAGCAGTACGTGCTGTGGCTCGGTGACGCGATCCAGCTCGAGTTCGGGGAGTCGATCATCTCCGAGCGGAACGTCACCGAGGAGATCCTCTCGCGGCTCCCCTACACGGTCTTGCTCGGCGTGATGTCGCTGGGGATCGCGCTGGCGATCTCGATCCCGACCGGTATCATCGCCGCCTACAGGAAAGACGAACTGGCCGACGAGATCAGCCGGGTGTTCGCGCTGCTGGGGGTCTCGCTGCCCAACTTCTGGCTCGGACTGATCCTGATCCTGATCTTCAGCGTCCGGCTCGACCTGTTTCCGGTGTTGCCGCCCACGTCCTACCCGCTGTTGAGCTACAACATGATCATGTTCACGCTGCTGCCGGCGGTGACGATCGGCACCGCATCGTCAGCGCTGCTGATGCGGCTGATGCGGTCCTCGATGGTCGAGGAGCTCAACAAGGACTACGTCACGATGGCCCGCGCCAAGGGGCTCCCCGAGCGGACCGTCGTGATCAAGCACGTCGTTCGCAACTCCATGATCGCGGTCGTGACCGTGGCGGCGCTCCAGATCGCCTTCATCGTCAACGGCGCGGTCGTCATCGAGCAGGTGTTCTCCTATCCGGGCATCGGCCGGCTGCTGCTGAACGCCGTCTCGCAGCGTGACTTCCCGATCATCCAGGCGACGGTGCTGATGATCGGCGTAACGATCGTGTTCGCGAACCTGGTCGCGGACATCGCGTACGCGTGGCTCGACCCGCGCATCAGATACTGACTATGTCACAGGAACGAGGACGTATTCGAATCACGGGCTACGACACCCAGACGGTCGACGAGCGCGAAGATCTCTCCGACTGGGAACCCGAACTGCAATCCGAAGACGCCAAAGGGCGGATGTACTACGCGTGGCAGCGGTTCAAGGGCAACCGGGCGGCGGTGTTCGGGCTCTCGGTCATCCTCCTGATGACGCTGTTGGCGATCTTCGCTCGACCGATCGAGATCGCCGGGACGACCGTCCAGCCGTTCTCGATCGCCCCGTACTCGCCGAGCACGCACCGGTACGACGTCGCGACGCAGGCGCCGTCGTGGCTCTGGGAGCCGCGGTCGCTCGAGTACCTCTTCGGCACCGACTGGGCTGGCCGCGACATCTTCTCGCGCGTGCTGTTCGGCGGCCGCTGGAGCCTCTCGATCGGCTTCATCGCCGTCGGACTCGCGGTGTTCGTCGGCGTCCCGCTGGGTGCGATCGCCGGCTACTACGGCGGCTGGATCGACGAGGCGATCATGCGCCTGGTCGACGCGCTGTACGCGTTTCCGTTTCTCGTGCTGGCGATCGCCATCGTCGCGATCGTCGGCAAGGGGTACTGGAACATGATCGCGGCGCTGGTCGTGGTCGGCTGGCTCCCCTACGCCCGCATCATCCGCGGCGAGATCCTCAGCGTCAAAGAAAACGAGTACGTGACCGCCGCGAAGGCCCTCGGGGCGAGGGACCGGTCCGTGATCTTCCGGCACATCGTGCCGAACGCGATGGCGCCGGTGATCGTCCAGGCGACCCTCTCGATCGGCAGCGTCGTGCTGGCGGCGGCGTCGCTCGGCTTCCTCGGTCTGGGGCTCCCGCCGTCGAGCGCCGAGTGGGGGAGCATGCTCTCGAACAGCCAGCAGACGCTCCACCGCGGCCAGTGGTGGATCACCTTCTTCCCCGGCCTGGCGATCTTCGCGTTCGTGATGGCGATCAACCTGGTCGGTGACGGCGTCCGCGAGGCGTTCGACCCCCAAAGCGAGAGCGGCGGCACCGAAGGAGGGTTCCGGTAGATGGCGCTGCTCGAAGCCGAGGACCTCAACGTCCGGTTCTACACGGAGGACGGTGTCGTCAAGGCCGTCAACGACCTCTCGTATCAGATCGAGGCCGGCGAGACGTTCGGCGTCGTCGGCGAGAGCGGCGCCGGCAAGAGCGTCACCAGCCTCTCGCTGATGCGGTTGCTTGAGTACCCCGGCCGGATCGAGAGCGGGAGCATCCGCTTCCGCGCCGACGACGCCGTCGACCGATTCGAGTCCGAGTACCCGGACAACATCGTCGATCTCGGCGCGGTCCGGACGAATCACGACGTCGAGACTGCCGCCGCGCGGCTGGACGACCGTGACGTCAGCGGCGCCCAGCTCACCGGCGACGACCGACACGAGGACGTCCCGCCGTCGGAACTGGCGGCCGAGGGCGCGATCGACCTCGACGACATCCTCGACGGCGGGTTCGGCGCCGAAGCCGGGCTGATCGCCGAGGACGACTTCGTCGTCCACGACGGCGACCGACGCTACCTCGAACTGCTGCGCGCGCCGGACGACGCGATGCGCAAGCTGCGAGGCAACCGGATCGCGATGGTGTTCCAGGACGCCGAGACAGCGCTCAACCCCGTCTACAGCGTCGGCGAGCAGGTCGCCGAGGCGATCCGCCACCACCTCGACTACGACGAGGAGGCTGCCCGCGAGCGGGCGATCGAGATGCTCGAAACCGTCGGTATCCCCGACGCCGAGGAGCGCTACTCGGACTACCCACACCAGTTCAGCGGCGGGATGCAACAGCGCGCGGTGATCGCCATCGCACTGTCGTGTGACCCGGACCTGCTGATCTGCGACGAGCCGACGACCGCGCTCGACGTGACGATCGAGGCCCAGATCCTCGAACTGCTCAAGGATCTGGCCGAGGAGTTCGACACCGCGATCCAGATGATCACCCACGACCTGGGCGTGATCGCGGACATCTGCGACCGCGTGATGGTGATGTACGCCGGCAGTGCCGTCGAAACGGCTCCCGTCGAGGATCTGTACTACGATCCCAAACACCCCTACACCGCGGGGCTGATGGGGTCGATCCCGCGGATCGGCGACGGGCGCGAGCGGCTACAGACGATCCCCGGCACGATGCCGGACCTGATCGAACTGCCGCCGGGCTGTGACTTCCACCCGCGCTGTCCGTACGCCGAGGACGCCTGCGTCCGCAACGAGCCGCCGCTGGTCGATACCGAGACGGGCGGGGCGTTCGACCCGGCCGACCACGATCAGCACGTGGCGTCCTGCCTGGAGTACACCGGCGAACTGAAGGGCGACCTCGACTTCGAGGTCGAGATCCGCGGCGCCGACCCGCGCGATCGACCGGGGCGCGGTGCCGACGCGGGGAAGGCGGACCCGACCGGTATCGACACCGACGGCGGCGATCTGTCGGGAGCGAGTGCTTCCGACCGCGACGGAGGTGAGCTCGATGAGTGACGAACCCTTGATCAGCGCGAACGGACTCACGAAGTACTACTCGAACGATTCCGGCTTCCTGGATCGCCTGCTCGGCGGCCGCGAGTGGGTCAAAGCCGTCGACGGCGTCGACCTCGAGATCCGCGAGGGCGAGACGCTCGGCCTCGTCGGCGAGAGCGGCTGCGGGAAGAGCACGCTCGGGCGGACGCTACTGCAGCTCGAGGAGCCGACCGAGGGCGACGTCTACTACCGCGGGAAGAGCCTGACCGAGCTGTCGGACAGCGAGCTGCGCGAGCACCGGAAGGACCTGCAGTTCATCTTCCAGAACCCCTTTTCCAGCCTCAACCCGCGCCTGACGATCAGCGACATCGTCGGCGAGGCGCTGGACATCCACGGGCTCGCCGAGGGCCAGACCCGCGACGAGCGCGTGAAGGAACTGCTGGAGACGGTCGGGTTGAGCGCGAGCCACGCCAACCGCTACCCACACGAGTTCTCCGGCGGGCAGCGCCAGCGCATCGGCATCGCGCGGGCGCTCGCGGTCGACCCCGAGTTCGTCGTCTGCGACGAGCCCGTCTCGGCGCTGGACGTTTCGGTCCAGGCACAGATCCTCAACCTCCTGGAGGACCTTCAGGAGGAGTTCGGGCTGTCCTACCTCTTCATCGCCCACGACCTCTCGGTGGTCGAGCACATCGCCGACCGGATCGCGGTGATGTACCTGGGCGAGGTCGTCGAGATCGGGACACCCGAGGAGATCTTCGAGCCGCCGCATCACCCCTACACCGAGGCGCTGCTGTCGGCGATCCCCGAGCCCGACCCGCTGTGGGAGGAAGACCGCATCGTGCTCGAGGGAACGGTTCCCTCGCCGATCGATCCGCCCGAGGGCTGCAAGTTCCACACCCGCTGTCCGCGCGTGATCCAGCCGGCGGATTACGAGTTCGAGCAGTCGACGTGGCGATCGGTGCTGACGCTGCGCACGAAGATCGAGGACGGCGCCGTCGATCTCGAGGCGGCCCGCTCGGACGCCGCGGACGCTACCGGCGCCGACGGCGGTGACGACCCCGCCCCCGAGGCGATCGCACGGGCGATCCGCGAGCGACACGACGTCCCGCCCGAAATCGCCGATGCGTCGGCCGACGCCGTGCTGTCCGAGGCGCTGACCGAGGTCGCCAGCGGGGAGGTCGAGGCGGCCGCGAAGCGGCTCCGATCCGAGTTCGCGACGCCCTGCGTCGCTCACGATCCCGAACTGCGCGACACCGAGGCCGGCGAGGCCGCGTGTCACCTGTTCGATCCGCGCTACGAGGACGGAGCGGTCGACCCCGACCGCGGCGAGTTCGGCGCCGAAGGCGCGGAGACGAGTGCCGACGACTGACGCCCCGCCCGCGACGACGACCGACGCACGGGGGCACACTCTTTTGACGGCGCGACGAGTACCGCATTCCAATGCGGCGGATCTACGAATCGGACGCGCTGCGACGCGGCGAGGAGCCTCACGAACCGAGCGACGAGGACGACGACGTCGCGGGCAACCGCCTCCCGACGATGCTCGACTGGGGCGGCGTCAGCAAGCTCTTCGTGCCGACGTCGCTCCGGGATCGTGCGATCACGGTCGACGTCGAGACCGAACGCGAGACGTACGCGCCGGGCGAACCGGTGGCGATCCGAGTCCGGATGCGCAACCGCGCGCCCGTCCCGATCGCGATCCCGACACCGACGCCGGTGCGCTGGGACTGGACGGTCGACGGCGTCCGGCAGGACGCCCGCGTCGACGACGTCGATCCGCCGGACCGCAAGGAGCACCTGACGTTCGCCCGAAGCGAGACCAAGGCGTTCTCGCGCACCTGGCGCCAGACGTTCAAGACCGGCGATCGGGAGTGGACCGACGCCGAGGAGGGCCGCCACGAGATCGCGGCGTTCGTCGACGTCGATTCGCCCGAGGAGCGGGGACTGTACGCGAGCGCGAAGATCGAGATCCGCCCCTGACGGCGCGCGGACAGGCGGCACGGGGCCGACGACGGCGGCCCCTCGTCACAGCGCCCGATCGAGCAGCTCGACAGGGTGGGTCGGTTTTTCCGCGCCACCGTCGCGCTCGGCGAGCTGGCTGCGACAGGAGGTTCCCGGCGCCGTCACCGTCTCGCCGCCGCTCGATTCGACCTGGTCGAACAGGATCGAGCCGATCGCTTGGCTCATCGAGTAGTGTTCCTCCTCGTAGCCGAAGCTCCCGGCCATGCCGCAGCAGCCGCTGTCGAGCACGTCGACGTCGTAGCCCGCCCGCTCGAGCACCGCGGGGGCGTGGCGCTCGCGCTTGGTCGCGGTCTGGTGGCAGTGGCCGTGGTAGGTGACCGATTCGCCGCCGGCGTCCGCCGGGACGTCGAGATCGAACAGATCCAGATACTCCGCGACGCCGAAGGTGTTGCCGGCGACGCGCTCGACCGCCTCACCGGTGAGCAGGTCGCGGTAGTCCGACTGGAGCATGACGGCGTCGGAGGGCTCGACCACGACGACGTCCCAGCCGTCCGCGACGAGCGGCGCGAGTTCCTCGACGTTGTGCCGGGCGCGCTCGCGGGCGAGGTCGAGAAAGCCCTTCGAGAACGCCGGCCGGCCGCTGCCGGTGACCTCGGTGGGCACGGCGACGTGGACGTCCGCGGCTTCGAGCGCGCGCACGGCGGCCATCCCGATCTCGGGGTCGCTGTAGTTCGTGTACGTGTCCGGGAACACGAGCGCCTTGCGTTCGGCCTCCGCGACGCTCACGTCGGGGTCGCGGTCGGCCATCCGGTCGACGAACGACTGGCGCTCGAACGTCGGAAGGTCGCGCTCGCGGGCGATGCCCAGCGCCTTCTCCGCGAGGACGCCGGCGCCCGGCACTTTGGTCAGCCAGTTCGAGAGCGGCGCCGTCGCCGAGCCGAGCTTGGCGGCCAGTTCGACGTTCGCGAACAGGCGATCGCGCAGGCTCGCGCCCTCGCGCTGGTGGTACTCGTGGGTCAGCTCGGCTTTCATCTTCGCCATGTCGACCTCGCTGGGGCAGTCGCGAGCGCAGCCCTTGCAGCCGATACAGAGATCGAGCACCTCGGTGACGAACTCGTCGGTGAACACCTCGTCGTCCGGCAGGTCGCCGCTCATCGCCTGGCGAAGGGCGTTGGCCCGCCCGCGCGTGCTGGTGATCTCCTCGTCGGCCGCCCGGAACGTCGGGCACATCACGCCGCCGGTGGTGTCCTGTCCGCCGCGACAGCCCCCGCAGCCGTGACAGAGCTCGGCCATCCCCTGGAACCCGTTGTCGTTCGACCACTCCAGCGTCGGCTCGAAGCCGGCGTCGAACTCGTAGTCGGGGTCGAACCGGAGGTTCTCGGTCATGTCCGGCAGAGCGGCGTCGGCGTCAGTCGGTCGACCTTCGGTGTCGGCGTCCGTACGGGCAGCGGCGTCGGACGCCGCTGCGTCCGTACCCTCGGCCGCCGCGACGCGCTCGGGCGACAGGCCACAGACCTGCCCCGGGTTCAACAGCCAGTCGGGGTCGAACGCCGATTTGAGATCGCGGAACACCTCCCAGACCGCCTCGCCGTACAGCTTGTGGTTCCACCGCGTCCGCGCGCGGCCGTCGCCGTGCTCGCCCGAGACGCTGCCGCCGTACTCGACGACGAGATCGGTGATGGCGTCGGCCAGCGACTCCATGCGCTCGACGCCCGCCTCCGATTTGGTGTCGATCAGCGGACGGATGTGCAGACAGCCCGGTCCGGCGTGGGCGTAGAAGGAGGCGAACGTGTCGTGGTCCTCGAGCACCTGCTGAACGTCCGCGACGTACTCGGGGAGGTTCTCCGGAGGGACCGCGGTATCCTCGATGAAGGAGATGTGCTTGGCGTCGCTCGTCCGGGAGAGCAAGATCGGCAGCCCCGACTTCCGGAGCTTCCAGAACTTCGCGCGCTCTGCGGGCTCGTGTGCCTCGCGAGCGGCGAACGCCTGCTGCGGGGCCGCCGTGATCGACGCGGCGTTCTCGGCCGGCGCCACCTCGCTCGTGGCGTCCGGCACGCGGTCGGCGAGCAGGTCGGCGACGGCTTCCATCCCTTCGGCGTCGTCCTCGGCGTAGAACTCGACGAGCAGGACCGCGCGAGTCCCTTCGGGGAGCATCTCGACGAGATCGCCGAACTCCTCGGTCTCGCGGGCGAGATCGAGCAGTACGCCGTCGAGCACTTCGACCGCGGCGGGATCGTGTTCGAGGATCGGCGCCACGTCCTCCATGGCGTCGAGCAGGTCCTCGTAGGTCAGCAGCGCCATCGACTTCGTCTCGGGGATCGGTTCGAGGTCCAGCGTCGCCTCCGTGATCACCGCGAGGGTCCCCTCGCTGCCCGCGAGCAGGCGGGCGAGGTTGACCGAGCCGTCCTCGCTCACGGTTTCACCGTTCGCGCCGTCCGAGGCGCGTGGCGCCTCGCCGGCCTCGTCGAGGAGCCGGTCCAGGTTGTACCCCGAAACGTTGCGCTTGAGCTGCGGGAACACCTCACGGACGGCGTCGCTGCGCTCGTCGACGACGTCGGCGACCGCGGCGTGGATCCGCGCTTCGAGGTCGCCCTCGGGATCGGCCTTCCGCCGGAGCTCGTCGAGCGACACCTCGCCGAGCGTCGTCACGGTGCCGTCGGCTAGCACGACTTCGGCCTCCCGGACGTACGCGTCGGTCTTGCCGTACTTCAGCGAGTGGGCCCCCGTTGAGTTGTTGCCGATCGCGCCCCCGACCGCGCTTCGATTCCCGGCGGCCGGGTCCGGCGCGAACTTCAGGTCGTGGGGTTCGAGCGCGGCGTTGAGCTCGTCGACGATCGCGCCCGACTGGACGCGGGCGGTCGCGGCGTCGGGATCGACGCCGAGCAGCCCGTCCATGTGTCTGGTGAAGTCCAGCACGACGGCCTCGTTGACCGCCTGGCCGGCGAGGCTCGTCCCGCCGCCGCGCGGGAGGACGGGGATCTCGCGCCGGGCGCAGTACTCCACGACGGCGGCGACGTCGTCGGTCGACGCCGGGAAGACGACGCCGATCGGCGTCACCTCGTAGGCGGAGGCGTCCGTGGCGTACAGTTGGCGGGAGTACTCGTCGAAGCGGACGTCGCCGTCGACTCGATCCTCGAGGTCGTCGACCAGCCCTGCGCGGCGCACCGTCTCGCTCTGGTAGTCGTACGCTGCTCTCGGGTCCGTCTCCGGGGAGTGCTGGGAGTCGCTCATTGGAAGGTGGACGCGGCGTCGCGACGGCGAGCTGTCCGGGACGCCGCGGTGGTTCGTGTACGACTGTCACGACCTCACAGTAATCAATCGTTCGACAGCGAACCGGCCGGCAGCTCGCTGCGGGGGGCGCGCCGTCAGCATTCGTCCAGTTCGCCGAGAGGTATGTCAGCAATCACCGCTGCATCGGCGCGGTCCGTGGGTGTTCTTCTCGTGGGGGAAGGGAGCACGGCTGCAAATCAATTATTACGGAGGACGACGAAAGACCTAGTATGGCGACAACGATCCGAAAACCGCGCTCGCGCAAGTGCGAGCTGTGTGGCCGTCAGGAGGCCTGGGACGACGAGCGAGGCTCCTGGCAGATCGTCGCGGACGACGGCGAGCGCGCGGTGGGCAACCCCCACTGCATCCACGAGTGGGACATCACGGGCTCGTTCACGCCCATCGAGCGGACCGACGCCTGAGCGGTCGACCGGACGACCGCGATTCCTTTTGTACTCGCGCCCCGTAGCGCCCGCCGTGCCGACCGCATTTATCACCGCGCCGCCGGACGCCGCCGCCGAGATCGCGCGAACGCTCGTCGACGAGCGACTGGCCGCCTGCGTGAACCGCGTCTCCTGCCGATCGACCTACCGGTGGGACGGGGAGGTCCACGACGACGAGGAGGAGATCCTGCTCGCGAAGACGACCGACAATGCTTACGACGAGCTCGCAGAGCGCGTCGAGGCGCTCCACCCCTACGACGTGCCCTGCATCGAGCGCTTCGAGGAGGACGACGTGCTGCCGGCGTTCGCTGAATGGCGAGGCGACGCCGTCGAGGCGGAGCGCTGACGAGTCCAGATCGGAACGCGAAATAAATAGTACGGCTTGAGCGTTCTGACTGCGAGTGCGATACGATCGATCAGGCCGTCGGTTCGAGACCCTCGCGGTCGACGTAGACGTCCATCTCCTCGGCGAGCTCCTCTAGCTCGCTGCGGAGTTCGTCGTGCTGCTCGTCGATCTGGTCCTGCACGTCCGGGGCCAGTTCGTCGAGCAGGGTGTCGGTGTAGGCCTCCCGCAGCTCGAAGCTGTTCTCGAAGTCGGCCTGGAGCTGTTCGATAGGCTGGCGGTGGGAACGAACGCTTCGACTCGTCCAGGCGCCGAGATAGCCGAAGAACCCGTCGCTGACGTCTTTCCGGTACTCCTTGGCGACGATCGAGTTGTACCAGCGCTTGGTCTGGTTCATCAGCGCGAACCGGAGCGTCCAGCTCATGTCGTCCATGTCGCCCGTGTACACGTTGACGAGCGTGTCACCCGCGTAGATCACGCTCATGTTCGCGAAGATGTCGGTGCGCGTCTCGTCGTCGTCGTCGATCGTCCGCTCGCTGACTTCGCCGGTCATCAGCACCCGGATGACGTCGCGCCGGACGAGCGGGAACGATCCGGTGTCGGTGTTGAAGTACAGGAACCCGCCGCCGAGGACCGCCACGATCCCGACCGCGGCGACTCGCATGTCCTGGGCGAGTCCGCCCACGAGCGTCACCAAGAGCCCGACGATCAGCGCCAGCGCTCCGTGCGGGCCGTACGGTTTGTACTCCAGCGAGCCGTTCCCGATCAGCTCCCAGTCGGACTCGGCGACCTGTCGCCCCTCGACGCGACCGGTCTTCTCGCCGACGTTCTCGCTGAGGATGTTCAGATCCTCGCGCTGGTCCCCGAAGGTCTGGTACTTGAAGTCGTTCGCGACCTGAAACTCCTCCAGGCGTCGTTTGAGTCGCCGGTAGAACTCGCGGGGGTTGATTCCCTTGTAATCCCCTTCGACGAACCGGGTCGCCTTCCGGAGATCTTGCCGAGTGTAATCCGGCACCTGGCCTTTCGAACTCATATACTTGCAATGTCAACGTTCGGGCTTAAAATTTCTGGAAGGTGTGGAGATTTATTTCAGGACAAAAAACGGCGGACGCGCTAGAGCGACCCCGAGAGAATCCCGGCCAGTCCCCCGACGCCCACGGGATAGATCAGACCGGCAATCAGAACCGTCGACTGCAGTTCCGGACCGAGGGACAACCCGGCATCGGAGACGGTGAAGAAGAACGATCCGCCGATCAGGATCGGGGCGTACCCGATCGCGACCGAGGCACCCGCGACGAACCCGCTTACCGGGTTCGAACGCTTTCGGGCCAGCAGCAGACCACAGAAGAACAACAACGCGGCAGGGATCAGGTGAAAGTGCAGCGCGTTGCCGACGGGCAGTTGGGTGATGTAATTGAACGGCTGGGTGGGGACGCTCTGCGCCGAGGACTTATACACGATGTCGACGGTGAAATCCTTGTAGCCGTGGGCGTTGTAGAACAGCCAGGCGAACAGTTCGACGACGTACTCCTCGCCGATGACGTTCTGGAGGTCGGTCCGCGACGGAAGCCTGCTGATAAACAGCGCGACGACGCCGATCCAGCCGGCGATCACGGAGAGCACTCCGTAGAAGAGGCCGCCAAAGATCGAAACGCCCGGACTGCTGCTCGATTGTGCCGACGACGACGTCGACGGCGACGAGGATTCGACCCCGCTCTCCGATTCGTCTCTCGCCGGTCGCGGTGCCGGCCCGTTCGCTGAACCCATACGCGAAAACGCTTTTGGAGCAACAAATTACTTTGGTTCTCTGAACATTTCGCCAAGGAAAGACAAACGACCGACCGCGCCCCCGTGTCACGCCGTCACTCGCCCCGGACAGAAAGATAATCCTTAAAAATCGCGCGAGGATTGTATCCAGTATGGCTGGAACTATCGAAGTGCTCGTCCCGGGCGGCCAGGCCAACCCTGGCCCGCCGCTCGGCCCCGAGCTGGGCCCGACGCCCGTCGACGTGCAGGCAGTCGTCCAGGAGATCAACGACCAGACCGAAGCGTTCGACGGCACGGAAGTGCCCGTCACCGTCGACTACGACGACGACGGCTCCTTCGAGATCGAAGTCGGCGTCCCGCCGACGGCCGAGCTCATCAAGGACGAGGCCGGCTTCGAGACCGGCAGCGGCGAGCCCCAGGAGGACTTCGTCGCGGACCTCTCGGTCGACCAGGTCAAGCAGATCGCCGAGCAGAAGCTCCCCGACCTGCTCGCCTACGACCTGAAGAACGCCGCGAAGGAAGTCGTCGGCACCTGTACCTCGCTGGGCGTCACCATCGAAGGCGAGAACCCCCGCGAGTTCAAGGAGCGACTCGACGGCGGCGAGTACGACGACCGGTTCGCGGACGAAGCCGCAGCGTAATCGATAACGGCGTTTTCTCGCCTTTTTCAGCGTATTATTGCGTAGCCGCGCATTCGCTTCGTCGATCTGGACCCGCAACGAGCAGAGTGGGTGCCGGATCGCTACCCGTCGCGGAGCCGCCGCGCCACCGTTCCGAGACCGAGGCCGGCGAGCGCGGTCGTGACCCCCAGTCCGTCGAGGCGGTCGCCCGAGACATCGTCCGCCCCGGCTCGCTCGCCGTCGTCTCGATCGGACTCCTCGTTCGACGACAGGCGGGTTGCCGGCGGCGGGTCGACGATCTCCGTCTCCACGTCGCGTATCGCGGCAACCCATCCTCGGGCACTCTTTCCGGCGCCGGGGCGCGTGCTGCCGACCACGAGGGCGCCGCCGGACCACGGGAGGGCCGTCTCGACGGTATCTCCGGTCCCGCGAGGGTAAAACGAACGCAGTCGCTCTCCCGTCGGCCCTAACTGGAAGACGACCGTTTCGGTCGCGTAGCCGTGCGGACGCCGCGTTTCGCCGACCACCAGAGTGCGGTGGTCGTTCGGCTCCAGTACGGCGTCGATGTCCACCGGAACGTCGAGTGATCGGTACCAGGGGTACTCCAAACCGCTCGATGTCGAATCGTTCGTGCCGACGCGATCGAGCGCAAGAATCCACGGGCTGCCACCGTTGCTCTGAGCGATCCACAGATGGCCACTGTCGGAGAGCATCGCATCGTGAGGGTCGGCGTCCAGTTCGCCGACCCCTGCGACTGCGCCGTCGGGGCCGAAGGCCCGCACGCGTCCGCCGTGCTCATCAGAGTCGCGAACGTGTCGACGAGCGATCGAGTAGAACCCACCGCGGGGAACATCGCCGAGAGCGCGGTCTCGCCACGGCACTAACGCGACGACGCTGCCGGTCCCCTCCAAGACCTCGGTGCGCCACTCGACTGCGCCGTCGTCCGGATCGAGCGCGATGATACGCGTCCGATACTCGCCCGATGTCCAGACGTTGTCGGCGACGACGGCGCGTCCGTCTTCTAACTCCGCGACGGCCGCCGAGCCTTCGGGCGTCAGGTCGTCATATCGCCACCGCACCTCGCCGTCCGGTGAGAGTCCGACGACAACCGATCCGGCGACGATGTACCCGCCGTCGCTCAGTTCGAGAAGGGCGTCGAAGTCGATGCCGCCGGTCCGGTACTCGCGGTCCCACCTGATGTCGCCGGAGTAATCGATGCAGGCGATCCTCGGATTCTCGCCGGCAGAAACGCCGCTGAGCGCGAGCAGGAATTCATCGCCGACCGCGGTCGCGGTCGCGGCGGTGACCGACGACGAGTTATAAATTGTCCGGCTCCACGCCATCCCGGGCGCGAGCGGCTCCGAGGACGTTCGCGAGTACCCGGCGACAGACGACCCGAGCCTCGGTACGGATGCAAATCCAACTCCGGCCCCAAGAAACGCCCGGCGTGAAAAGACCCTCTCCATACATACATGAACCCCCAAGCTATTTAAAACAAGTTTCGTTTCTCTGAAGTAACGGCGCATCGCTGTCAATCCGTATATCGAGACCACGACGGTTCGTAACGACGGCTTTAAGTTTCGCATGGACCTCGTCTCCGGTGAGACAGGCATCGCCTGTTTCACTGACCCGTAGGAGCAGTTCCTGCGTACTACGGAGGTGAACGATGGCAGATCAGGACATAGAGCAAGCAGTCTCTCGCGCACTCGAGGACGCACCCGACCGCAATTTCAGCGAGACGGTCGACCTCGCGGTTAACCTGCGCGATCTGGATCTCAACGAACCGTCGAATCGCGTCGACGAGTCCGTCGTGCTCCCGTCCGGTACCGGACAGGAGACGCGGATCGTCGTAATAGCGGAGGGTGAAACAGCCATCCGCGCGGAGGACGTCGCCGACGAGGTTATCGGCGGCGACGACCTCTCGGATCTCGGTGACGACGACGACGAGGCGAAGGACCTCGCCGAGGCGACCGACTTCTTCATCGCCGAAGAAGGGATGATGCAGGACGTCGGTCGCTACCTCGGTACGATCCTCGGCCCGCGGGGCAAGATGCCCGAGCCGCTCTCGCCCGACGACGACGTCGTCGAAGTCGTCAACCGAATGAAAAACACCGTCCAGCTCCGCAGCGGCGACCGCCGCACGTTCCACACGCGCGTCGGCGCCGAGGACATGGGCGCCGAGGAGATCGCCGACAACATCGACGTGATCCTCCGCCGTCTCCACGCGGACCTGGAGAAGGGCCCGCTGAACCTGGACTCGGTCTACGTCAAGACCACCATGGGCCCGGCAGTGGAGGTGGCCTGAGATGAGCGCAGAAGCCGAGCGCAAGACCCAGAACCTTCCCGAGTGGAAGCGCGAGGAGGTCGACGAGATCGTCGGCATCCTCGAGGGCTACGAGAGCGTCGGCGTCGTCAACATCGCCGGCATCCCGTCGCGACAGCTTCAGGACATGCGTCGCGACCTGCACGGCACCGCCGAGCTGCGCGTCAGCCGCAACACGCTGCTGGAGCGCGCGCTCGACGAGGCCGGCGACGGACTCGACGAGCTCAAGACCCACGTCGAGGGCCAGGTCGGGCTGATCGGCACGAACTCCAACCCCTTCACGCTCTACCAGGAGCTGGAGGCGTCCAAGACGCCCGCGCCCATCGGCGCCGGCGAGGTCGCGCCCAACGACATCGTCATCCCCGAAGGCGACACGGGCGTCGACCCCGGTCCGTTCGTCGGCGAGCTACAGAGCGTCGGCGCGTCGGCCCGGATCCAGGACGGTTCGATCCAGGTAACCGAGGACAGCACGGTCCTATCGGCCGGCGAGGAGGTCTCACAGGACCTCTCGAACGTCCTCAGCGAGCTGGGCATCGAGCCCAAGGAAGTCGGACTGGACCTGCGCGCCGTCGTCTCCGAGGGCGTGCTGTTCGACCCCGAGGATCTCGACATCGACGTCGAGGCCTACCGGTCGGACGTCCAGACCGCCGCCGCTCGCGCGCGGAACCTCTCGATCAACGCCGAGTACGCCACGCCCGCCACGGCGCCGACGCTCATCGCGAAGGCGACCGGCGAGGCCAAGAGCCTCGGCATCCAGGCATCGATCGAGAGCCCCGACCTCGCCGACGATCTCGTGAGCAAGGCCGACGCGCAGGTGCGCGCGCTGGCCGCGCAGATCGACGACGAGGAGGCGCTCCCCGAGGAGCTGCAGGACGTCGAAGCGCCTGCGGCCGCCGCGGAGACCGCCGACGAAGAATCGACTGACGACCAAGACGACGAAGCGGACGAGACCGACGCCGACGACGCCGCCGAGGAAGACGAAGACGACGACGACGACGGCGACGACGGCGCTGCCGAGGGTCTCGGCAACATGTTCGGGTGATTCATCCATGGAATACGTTTACGCAGCACTCATCCTCAACGAGACTGGCGAAGAGATCAACGAAGACAACCTGACCGGCGTGCTCGAGGCAGCCGGCGTCGACGTGGAGGAGTCCCGCGTCAAGGCGCTGGTCGCCGCACTGGAGGACGTCGACATCGACGAAGCCGTCGACGAGGCCGCAGCGGTCCCCGCGGGCGGCGCCGCAGCGGGCGGCGCGGCCGGCGGCGCTGCAGCCGAAGGCGGCGACGACGAGGAAGACGTCGAGGAGGCCGACGAGGAGCTCCCCGACACGACCGACGAGGACGACGGCGACGACGACGAGGACGAGGAGGCCAGCGGCGAGGGCCTCGGCGAGCTCTTCGGTTAAACTCGACGCCCCAGATCCCACACTTTCTTTCGACGCCACGGCCGCCAGCGACCGCTGTGTCGCACGCCGAGCAACGGCGTCACGCAGCCGTCGACGCCGCGGCGCAGCCTCGACGGCGTCGCGCAGCTTTTAGTGTGATCCCGACCAACGGCCGGCCGTGAGCGACACCGGCCGGCTTCGGGATACCTACGTCGCCGCGATTCAGCACGATCTCGCGGAGCTGCCAGAGAAAACGACACTCGTCGGCGTCGTCCGCGAGCCGACGTCGTGGTTCCACGCCGCGGTCGACGAGAACCGGCCGGCGCTGGCGCCGCCGACGGGGTTGCTGGAGGACGTCCGGGCCGAACAGGAGACGCTCGAATCCGAGGGCGTCGCTGACGCCGTGGCACATAATCAGGCGATGGCCGCCGTCGACTTCGATCGGCGCTACCGCGAGCACCTCGACGATTCGGACGCGGCGTCGAGCGCGATCGAGGGGTTGATCGAGCGGTTACGGGGCGGCAAGGACGTCGCGCTGGTGTGTTACGAGAACACCGACGAGAAGCGCTGCCACCGGACGCTGCTACGCGAGCGAATCGAAAAGAGACGCTGACAGGCTCTCAGCCGGCGTACGAGCTGTCGCCGACGACCTCGACGAACTCGCCGCGCCCGACGCCGCCGTTGGAGTCGAACTCGGCGACCTCGACGCGGACCTGCTGTTCGACGTGTTCGGGCGCCGCGCCCTCGACGTACAGTTTCGTGTCGCCGACAAACGCGAGGCCCGCCTCCTCGCCGGCGTCGTACTCGGCGAGGAACACGTCGACCGTGCTGCCGGGCTCCAGCGACGGTCGGGTGGTGCGGAACGACCAGCCCTTCGTGTACTTCTCGAGGAAGCTCATACGCGGGCCACCTCCTCGGACTGCCGGTCGATGGTGTACTCCCGCCCGAAGCCGGTCAGCGCCGCGACGACGAACACCGCGACGAGCAGCCAGCCCTGGAACACGAACGGGACGACCTCGACCGGGTTGACGACCATGCTCGCCTCGAACCAGTCGTACTGCTCGGGCAAGGTCTGCATCTCCGTGAACCCGACGAGTACGCCGCCGGACCACGGGAAGATGTAGCCCAGCGCCGCGGTCTGGGCGTCGAGGATGTTCGCGCGGCGGTACCCGTTGAGGTTGAACCGCTCGCCGACCTTCGAGATGAACGGCCCGATCGCGATCTCGGCGGCGGTGTTGATCGTGATGATGGCGTTGATCAGCGCCGCCGAGCCGACCATCGTCAGCTCGGCGTTGCGGACGTTCGTCGCGAGGTTCGCGAGCGACCAGTCGAGGATCGCCTGGAACGCCCCGCCGCGGATCATGATCTGGGCGGCCGCGATGATCAGCAAGACGAGGATCGACAGCGCGAAGAAGCCCGCCGCGCCGGAGTAGATGCTGCCGCCGACGCCGACCGCGCTCGCGTCCGTCGTCACCTCCAGAAACGGCAGGAAGGACAGTTGCTCGGAGGCCGGAGCGCCTGCCGGCGCGGTGAACACGAGCATGTCGCTGACCGGCGCCAGCCCGAGCAGGAGGTTGAGAACGACCGCGGTGACGAGCCCCCAGGAGATCGCCTCGACGATGTGACGCCCGCTGACGGCCGTCCCGATCACCATCCCCATCGAGAGCAGGTGGACGAGCCCGGCCGGTTCGCTCTCCGCGACGAGGAGATCCTGAGCGCCGCCGGCGATGTCCAGCCCCGACATGGTGCCGCTGACGATCACGTACGCCGGGAACGCGATCGCCGCGGCGACGATCACGTACTTGAATCGCGAGGCGACGACGCCGCCGATGTCCGAGTCCTGGGTCACCGCGCTGACGATCGTCGTGTCGCTGACCGGCGCGAGGTTGTCGCCGAACACCGCCCCCGAGAGGATCGCGCCGAACAGCAAGACGGGGTTGGCGCCCAGCAGCACGCCCGCCGGGAAGAACAGCGCGACGAACGCGACGGTCGTCCCGTAGCCGGTGCCGATGCCGGTCGCCAGCACCGCCGCCAGCAGGAACGTGAGCGCGGGGAACAGCGTCGCGCCGATGCCGAGCGCGTCGGCCAGCCAGACGAGGCCGCCGACGAACCCGCCGGCCTGCAGCGTGTCGGCGAACATGCCGGCCCAGAGCCACGCCACGATCGCGGTGACCGCGACGGGCTGGGTCATCCCCTCGAACAGAGTGTTGGCGTACCCCGTCCACGAGCCCTTCACGAAGAACATCCCGACGATCAGGCCGATCAGCATCCCCGCGACCAGGCCGCTGGTGTCGGAGATGCGCCACAGCGCGGTCTGGGCGACCGCCCAGACGATGAAAAACAGGATCGGGAGCGCGCTCATCCCCCGACCGCCGTAGAACTCGATCCGGGGTGCTTCGTCTTCGCCCGCCGTGACGAACTCGCTCGATACGTCCCTGTCCGGTGGTCCGTCCGTGCCCATAGTTCGTCCCGAACGTCAGCGCACTTCTACATAAGAATGAGTGGTAATACCACACAAATCGACACGTTCGTCGCTGTCGCGGCGCCCGCGCTCTCCCCGTCGCACTATATATACACACATATGCATACACTCACTCGAATCGGCGCCGATCTAGGCACGAACCCGAGGATTCAAGAGCGTCGCGGCCGGTCGTCTACGTAATGACGCACGTGATCGACGGCAACGCGGTGGCCGACGAGATCCGGTCGGACCTCTCGGAGAGCATCGACGCGCTGGGCGACGCCGGCGTCGAGCCGGGCCTGGCGACGGTGCTGATGAGCGAGGATCCCGCCAGCGAGACGTACGTGTCGATGAAACAGCGCGACTGCGAGGAGGTCGGCATCGACGGCATCCACGTCGAGATCGACCCCGAGGCGCCCGCAGAGGAGCTGTACGACACGATCGACGAACTCAACGAGGACCCCGAGGTTCACGGTATCCTCGTCCAGATGCCGGTGCCCGACCACGTCGACGAGCGCGAGGTGCTCAACCGGATCGACCCCGTCAAGGACGTCGACGGGTTCCACCCCGAGAACGTCGGCAAGCTCGTCGCCGGTCACGCCCGCTACAAGCCCTGCACGCCCCACGGCGTCCAGAAGCTGCTCGAAGCCGCCGACGTCGACCCCGAGGGCAAAGACGTCGTGATCGTCGGCCGCTCGAACATCGTCGGGAAGCCGCTGGCGAACCTGCTGATCCAGAAGACCGATCTCGGCAACGCGACCGTGACGGTCTGTCACTCCCGGACGAACGATCTGGGCGCCAAGACCCGCAACGCTGACGTCGTCGTCGCGGCCTGCGGCGTCCCGCAGCTCGTCGACGGCGAGATGCTCACCGAGGGCACCACCGTGATCGACGTCGGCGTCAACCGCGTCGACGCGGACACCGACAAGGGGTACGAGCTGGTCGGCGACGTCGACTTCGAGAGCGCCAAGGAGAAGGCCGGCGCGATCACGCCGGTGCCCGGCGGCGTCGGCCCGATGACGCGGGCGATGCTGCTGTACAACACGGTGAAAGCGGCCGGCCTGCAGAAAGACGTCGACGTCGAGCTTCCCTGAGAGACCGCGATCGCCGTTTCGAGCCTCAGTCCAGAACGTCCACGTCGAACTTCGAGCGCCAGCGGTAGCGCCGGCCGCCCCAGACGAAGGTGCGGCGTGCCAGCGCGTAGGCGAACAGCGGCACCTGGCACAGCGTCGCCGGGTACGCCAGCAGCGCGGTCCATCGGCGGACGCCGAAGGCGAGGTAGATCCCCGCGTACGCGAGGGTTAACAGCGGGAACGCGACCAGCGGGGCGAGAAGACAAAAGAGCGTGGCTACCGTCGCCGCCGCGACCATCGCGGCCATCCCGACGGGGTCGTGATGCCGGACGATCTGGACGAACCGGACGTGACGCTCCAGGGTCTCGCGGATCGTGCCGCCGACCGCGACCTGACGCGTTCGACGCAGCGGCGTCACGTCGAGTCGCTCGCCGAGCAGTCCGTCGTCGCTGACGGTGCGCCGGAGATCTGCCAGAAAGCTCTCTTCGTCGAGGTCGTCGCGCTCGAACATCACGGCGCCGGCCCAGGCGTTGTCGCCGGCGTAGACGCCCGCGGTGCCGCCGAGCGCGTAGGTCGGTTCGAGCAGCGTCGCGAGCGGGTCGCGCCCGACGAAGAAGGGGAGTTCGGTGACGGGGCCGTGGCGCTCGTAGTCCTCGTGGAACCGGTCGAGCCAGTCCGGCGGGTGGTGAAAGTCGTCGTCGGTCCAGACGACCCGTTCGTTCCGGGCAGCCTCCATCCCGGCGGCGACGGCGTTCGCCTTGCCCGAACAGGACTCGGGCTCGCCCGCGAACACGAGCCGCGTCCGATCGGGAAGGTCGGCGTCGCGGCGGGCCACCGGGTCGGCGGCGTCGTCGCAGACCACGAGCAGTTCGTCCCCCTGATCGAGCTGGTCTGCGACCTCCCGACACGCCGGCGTCCACTCGACGGTCGGAAGCACGACGCTCGCGGGCGGATGCGACGTCATCCCGAGCGTCTTCGAAGGGAAACCCCGTAAACGATGCTATCGCGCACCGGACGGAGCTACCGCGCACCGCCGGCGCTACTGCGCGTCGGAGAGCCGCTCCAGCCGCTCGCGACACCGCGCCAGGGCGTCCTCGTCGTCCCAGCGCACCGCCTCTGCGAGGTTGCGCGCGGCCCTGACGAGCCGCTCGGCGGTCCCTGGATCGACGTCGCCCTGCAGCGCCTTGATCCGCTTGACGTGATCGCCCAGCGTCGCGAGCGCGCCCATCGCCGCCGGGTACTCGCCGTCCTGATCGTCGATCCAGGTGCCGATCTCCCGTCGGTACGCCTGCACCGCCTCGGCGTACGCCAGCCCGCGCGCCTCCCGAAGTCCGGCGGGCACCTCGTCGGGCGCGGGCCGCTCGCCGCGGTCGGCGCCCCGCAGCAAGGAGAGGTAGTACAGCTCCTCGTCCTCCGTCGGGTCGTAGGAGCGTCCCACGATATCGGCGACCTGCCGGAGCTCGCGGGCGGCGAGGTAGACATCGTCGAGCGGCTGAAGTTCGCCGGCGTCGATGAAGCCCGTCCGGCGGACGAACTCGCGACAGTTCTCGATCGCCGCGTCGGCGACGTCGGACTCCGGCGCGGCGTCGATCATGTTGCGCACCTCAGTGAGATCGAGCGCCGCCTGGCCGGCGGTGTGGCGCTTGCGCTCCTCGTCGACGCCGACGCTGCGGACGCTCTCGCAGTTCGGACAGCTCACGCTGCCGGTCTCGTAGTACGACCACCGCGTGCCGCAGTCCTTGCACTCGCGCTCGCCGCGGATCTCCATGTGGGCCCGTAGCGCTCGCGGCGTGAAATATCCTCCACTCCGGAGCGGCGGGGCGTCGTCGGCTCGTCCGTGCGTCCGCTCGCCCGCAGGTCACTCGTCCCGCCGCGCGAGCAGTTCCTCGACGGCGGCGTCGACGTCCGCTCGGATCGGCTCCAGAGCCCCGATCGTCGTCCGGTTGTACTCGCGCTTGCTCACGTCGGTGTGCTCGGGGACGATCTCGTGGGCTCGGCGCGAACCATCGGCGAGCCGGTCGACGAGAGCGTCGGGGACGTCCTCCGCGTCCGGGAGGTACAGCCGCGAGACGACCGCCTTCGAGAGGCTGGACTTGCCCTCCGAGACCACGTCGTCGAGCGAGCGCTGGTAGATCGAGGAGTTCAGGAGCGCACAGAGGAAGTGCGCCTCGCGCTCGTCGTCGGTCGCGACGAACATGCAGTGATCGCCCGGCACGACGGGTTTCTCGCCGAGATCCTCGTCCTCGACGGTCGAGACGACCGCGAAGTGGGGCTTGTAGCCCAGCCGGCACCAGACGACCTTGTAGTCGGCCCAGGTGTACTCGCCGAGGCCGAACACGCTGTAGAACGGGCCGCGGTCGAGCCACGAGGAGGAGCGCTCTTCGAGGCGCTCGCGTCGCTCCTGCAGGTGCTCGTACGTGCGCGGCCACTCGCGTTCGAGTCGCTCCTCGTTGTCCTCGCCGGCCTTTCGCTGTGGAACGATCCGGAGGTCGTGGCCGAACAGCCCGTACTTGACGACGTGGCGGGACTTGAGATACGGAAAGACGCGGTCGGGTTCGAGATCAGCGAGTCGGCTCCGGTCGATCTCGAACACCTCGCGCGCGTCGTCCTTGACGCCGTGGCGGATCTCGTGGGCGCACTCGCCGAGCGCCCGGCGGTCGGCGTCCGCGCGGAGCCACGACGACGCCGGATCGTCCGCGTCGACCGGGACGAACTCGGTCTCCTCGCGGGCGAGCGTGGCGTCGATCGCCGCCCGCGTCGAGAACTCCGGCGCAGCGTCGCCGCGGGCCCACGCCGTGACGGGGATCGGCGTCGACGCGGGCTCGCCCGCCGAGAGCGCGAAGATCGCCGCGCCCGCCCGGACGCCGTCGCCGAACGGTCGGAGGTCGGCGAAGTCGTGGACCCGCCGAACCTGCAGCGGCGCGTCGTCGAGGCGCTGGGCGCGCAGTCGTCGTCCCGCCGGCCCCTTCGCGATCGTGCGCTTGAGCACGAAGGCGGCGTCGCCGTCGGGCGCGAGGTAGCGATCCGCACAGGTCAGCACGAACGGCACCGAGATGTCGTCGTTCGCGTGGCCGAGCAAGGACGTCGCGCCGTCGCCGGGCGCCAGATCGAGTCGCTCCGCGGGCCCGTCGCACCAGGCCGTCCGGACGGCGTCGGGCAGGTCGCTCCAGGTGATCCAGGGCGGATTACCGACGAGGTGGTCGACCGTCGGATCGAACGGCTCGCCGCGGTAGCTGAGGTCGTCGTCGCGCGTGACGCCGAGCGCGTCCGTGAGAAACACCGGGACGGCGACCGAGTCGACGTCGGATGGGGCGAGCAGCGGCGCGAGCGAAAGCACGTACGACAGCGTCGCGCTCCGGACCGCGACAGGGTTGAGGTCGATCCCGACCACGGCGTCGGTAATCCGGTCGAGCCGCTCGCGCGCGTTCAGTCCGGCGTCCGCGGTCGCCGCAAGCTTGCGATCGATCAGGACCGACAGAAACGCGCCCGAGCCACACCCCGGATCGAGGTAGGTGTCGCCACCGACGCCGGCGTCCGCGTCGACGCCATCCGCGCCGACGTCGCCCTCGAGCGCGTCGACCGCCAGCGCGGCGACGCCGCGGGGCGTGTAGTACTCGCCGAGCGCGAGGCGCACTGAACGAGTGACCACCGACTCGTAGAGCCGCCTGAGCGCGTCGGGATCGACGGCGTCGGCGACGGTCCCCGTCCCAGTCGCCGCGGCGAGCGCGTCGTCGACGCGGTTCCGGAGCTCGTCGTCGACGACGGCGCCGTGGACAGCGGAGAGGTCGACGTCGAGCGCGCCCGAGTTGGCGCCGGGTGCGCGATCGCGCACCCGCACGCCGAGGCGACGCTCGACGGCGACGAACAGCCGTTCGAGCAGGAAGTCGTAGTACAGCCAGTCGCGGACGAGCGCCTCGCGCGAGCGCTCGCCCGGCAGCGAGTCGACGGCGTCGCCGTGGCTCCGGCGGACGAACGCGAGCCACTCCGCGACGGCGTCCGCGACGACGCCGTCGTCCGGCCGGTCGCGGGCGGCCGCCGCGTACCGCGCGTGGGCGTCGCTCCCGCGGCCGAGTCGATCAGCCAGTCGTTCGCCCACATCGGGGGCGTGTTCCGCGCCGGTCATCGTCTGGTAGTCGCGCCCGCCGTCGCCGAACGTCGGGTCGACCCTGACGTTGCCGGGGCGTCATTAAAAGTGTTCGAGTCTCGGGGTTCGCCTCGTGATCGCCCTCCCCGGGGCTTTCATGTCACTCGCGCCGGTATCCGGGCGTATGCGATCCGAAGACGAAATCCGCGAGCAGTACGAGTACCTGCAGGATCAGCTCGACGACGAGGAAATGCGTCACGAAGGCGTCCGACAACTGTTCAGCCACTACAAGCGAGCGCTGGGCTGGGTTCTCGAGGAGGAACACATGTAAACGCAGCTTAATATTTGGATCGGGAAAGCGATCGGCAGGTCTCTGTCGAAACATTTAAGATCTACGAGTGAATTTTCACAGTTGACGCTTCGCTTGGAGGGCCGAAGCGTCAGCGGGGACCAATTCAGGGCGGCAAGCGATCGCGCGTTTTTCGCGCGCGATTCGCTTTCCTGTTTCGACGAACTTCTGAGCGAAAGCTCCCGCTCGAACACCGGTCGGCGCGTTCGTGAGTGGGCCGATCGCTTCGATCGTCGGCGCGGACGAGCGCATCGCGACGAGGTCGCGGTCGCGCGGCGCTCGCAGACGCCGACGAGAAGTGGCCGCAGATCGACCAGTAACTGCTGGATCTCGTAACGTCTCCCGAGACTCGTCGAGAAATCGCTGCAGTAAGGACCCTCGAAGTCGTCGGACACAGCCAACGATGAGCGTACTCGCTGCACTGGCGGCCGGCGCCGCGATCGGCGTCCGCCACTCCTTCGAACCGGACCACGTCGCCGCCGTCGCGACGCTGGTCGACGACGAGAGCGACGATCACGCGGGGCTGGTCGGAACGTCCTGGGGGATCGGGCACTCGATCCCGATCGCGCTGGTCGCGCTGGCGTTCCTGCTGGCGGGACGACGGCTCCCCGACGGCGTCACCACGCTGTTCGAGGTGCTGGCCGGCGCGATCCTCGTCTACCTCGGCGCCCGGATGCTGTACCGGCTCGTCGACGTGACCGAACACACCCACGACGGGCACACCCACGCCCACGTCGGCCTGGGATCGCTGTCGCTCGGCGCCACGCACAGCCACCGGGCCGACGAGTCGTTCCTCGTCGGGATCGTCCACGGGCTCGCCGGGAGCGGCGCGTTCGTCGTCGTGCTCGTCACGACGGCCCCCACGCTGGGGACGGGGCTCGTCCTGCTGGCGGCGTTTTGCGTCGCCTCGATCGCGACGATGGGCGCGCTCACGCTGCTGTGGGGTCGCGTTCTCGACACCGCCGCCCGGAAGTACCTGCAAGTGGGGGCTGCGCTGGCCAGCCTCGCGGTCGGAGCGGCCCTCCTGCTCGGAGAGTTCGCGGACGGCGGCCGCGGACACGGGCACGCCCACGGAACCGGGCACGAACACGCCGTCGCCGCGGTGGAGCTCTCGACCGAGTACGCGCCGTTGGTCGCGGAACTCGGACTCTGCTAACGGTCGCATCTTCCCGCGTGATTTCGAGGGCGCGGATCCGACGCGTTCGACGGCGATCGATCGCGCCGACCGTCGGCCTCCCGAATCGCAACCGTTGTTCCGCGCCGGCCCCAACGTCCGGCCATGTCCGAGCCGGTACCGATCACCGTGTACACGAGAGAGAACTGTCAGCTCTGCGACGAGGCCGTCGAGACGCTGACGCGGATCGCCGACTCCGAGGGCGTCGCGATCGACATCGACGAGGTCGACGTCGACGAGGATCCCGAGCTCGCCGAGGAGTACGGCGACCGGGTCCCCTACGTGCTCGTCGACGGGACGCCGAAGTTCAAGTACCGGATCGACGCCGCGAAGGCTCGCAGCGTGCTCTCGCGGCAGTGAGACCGCACTCGGGGAGTCACACCGGTCGCGATCCCGCTCCGTTTCTCCAAAACTGTTAGGTGTTCGTTTTGTGTGGTAGCTGGTCGTATCCACTTGCAGAGGCAAACACCATGTACGATCTCACCGGCTTCAAGCGCGACCTGCTGTACGTCATCGCGGGACTGGAAGAGCCCCACGGGCTGGCGATCAAGTCCGAACTCGAGGAGTACTACGAGTCGGAGGTCCATCCGGGACGGCTCTACCCGAACCTCGACGACCTCGTCGACGACGGTCTGGTCGAGAAGGGGTCGCACGACCGCCGGACGAACGCCTACGAACTCACGGACGAGGGGTACGAGAAACTCTCGAAGCGGCGCGACTGGGAGGGGAAGTACTACGGAGACAAGGACGTAGCGGAGGAGGCGACGAGCGTCCCGGCTCAGGCGGGCAACTGAGCCGCGGCGGCGAAGTACCGCCGGAGAGACCTGGATCGAGTCAGACCGTCAACTCCGACTGCTCCGACGCGTCAGCGAACAGGTCCGCGACGAGGCCCGCGCCGCCGCTCGTCTCCGCGAGGTTCTCCATCAGCACCGTTTCGCTGGGGAACAGCTGCTCGCCCAGTTCGAGGCCGTGCTCCCGGGCCGTCGACCCGGTAACGGTCAGGTAGACGCCGAGTCCGGCGTCCGCGATGGCGGCTTCCTCCTCACGGCCGTTCTCGGGGTAGCAAAACTCGATCCCCTCGACGGCGTCGGTGCCAAGCACCGCCTCGACGAGCCGCTCGTAGCGCGGCGAGATGCAAAGCGGCCCCTCGTACTCGCGGACGAACTCGCGATCGAACGAATCCTCGGAACCGTCGCGGCGGAGATCGGGCTGCCCCATCAGCGTGTGGTACACCGTGTCCCCGAGTCCGGCGACGACGCGGACGTCGGTGTCCCGGGGATCGATCCGGGCGTTCAGATCCGCGATCGACTCCAGGGGCTCGGCCCGCAGCCCGACGACCTCCTCCAACACGAGATCGGCGCTGTCGAACCCCAGCGCGAACTCGTGAGTGCGCAGCGCGCGGAACGGCTCCTCGCGGCCGATCAGCTGCAGTTCGACGCCGTCGAGCGGGATCGTGACGCTGTCGAACACGATCCGGCGCGGTCGGCCCTTCCGGGCGTCACGCAGCAGCGTGTACTCCGGGCGCCCCGGCGCCGAGAGGTCGCTGTACTCCGCGAGCCGCTCGTACACGTCGTCCGCGGCGGTCTGCTCGCCCTTGGCGATCGCCTTCTCGTAGCGCAGGATAGAGCTGATCGAGTCCGCCAGCGAGGCGACGTCGACCCCCTCGCGCTCGGGGGCGTGATGGCTGTCCTCGACGCGCGTCGCCAGGCGGTCGAGCACGGCCTCGAGCGGGCGTCCCTTCCGCGGGACGGCCACGGGGATCGTCTCCGTCATTGGCGGGACGAACGTCCCCGGCGGTCAAACAGGTTGCGCTTTCGCGCCGCTCAGTTGAACATCTCGCCGAGCTGGTCGCGCCAGTCCTGGATCTCCCGAACCTCGGACTCGACCGTCTCGACATCTCCTTCGACCGAATCGAGCTGTTCGTCGAGCTCGTCGAGCCACTCCGTCAGCTCCGAGACGTCCGCGGCGGCCTCCTCGGCGACGTCCTCGACGCCCGCCAGCTCCTCGGACAGTTCGTCGAGCTCCGCGCGAACCGATTCCACGTCGTCGCCGACCTCGCCGATCTCGGATTCGACCCTGTCGACGGACTCGGAGACGGCTTCGACCGACTCGTCGACGTCGGCGAGACGCTCGTCCACGCCGTCGACGCGCTCGTCGACCGAGGACACGTCGTCGGCAACGGAGTCGACGCGACCGTCCACGTTCTCGACGCGTTCGTCGAGCGCCGTCGCGTGCTGGTCCACGTCGGCGACCCGCCCCTGCAAGCTGTCGATCGCGTCGTCGTTCTCGGCGACCGACGACTCGACGGACGCGACGTCCGATTCGAGGGCCGCGACGGTCGACTGGAGCTCCTCGATCACTTCGGCGCCCTGCCCGTTCTCGGCGAGGAACTCCTCCATCGCGCCGGCGTAGGCGGACACCTCCTCGACGCGGGACTGCAGGTGGTCGATGCGCGCGACGACGCTCGAATCGACGCCGCTCGCGTCGGCGTCCTCGGCGTCGCCGCCGAGGTCGAGTTCCTCGCGAAGGACCGCTTTGTCTTCCTCGTCGACGCGCCCCGCGCGGAGCTCCTCGGCGAGCGCACTCGCGACGCCGCCCTCGATCGAGGCACCGGCGTCGGCGTCCGACTCGCTCGCGGCGTCCGTCCCGGCGATCTTGTCGACGGATTCGTCGGCCGCGTCGGCTACGACCTCAGCGTCCGAGTCGGTCTCGACGCCCGAGTCGGTCGCGATGTCCGAGTCCGCCGAAGCATCCTCCTCTGCTGCGGCGTCGACGGTCGCCGAGTCGTCGTCAGCCTCGAGTTCGGCGTCGTCGGTCTCGTCGACCTCGGTGCTCGATTCCGGTTCCTCGACCTCGGCATCGTCCTCGTCCGTCGCAACGTCCTCGGTTTCGGCGTCGCCTTCGTCGATCTCGACATCGGCTTCGACGTCTTCGACTTCGACATCGTCCGCCTCGATTTCGACGGATTCGGCGTCCGCATCGGCGTCGTCTCCGTCGATCATCTCGTCGACCGCGTCGGCGCTCGCACCCGTGTCCGCCTCAACCTCCTCGGCGTCGGCGTCCGGATCGTCCGCTGCTGCGGCCGCTTCGCCCTCGGCGGCCGCCGGCTCGTCGTCGGCCGGGACGTCGATCTCGATCTCCGGTTCGTCGTCGGCGTCCTCCTCGGGGTCGGGGATCTGCTCTTCGAGTCCGAGATCGAAGTCCTCGGCGGCGCCCTCATCCGCTTCGTCCTCATCTTCCTCGGCGGCGTCGTCCTCGCCGTCGAGATCGACGTCGTCGAGATTGAGGTCCAGACCGCCGTCGTCGCCGGACTCGTCGTCGTGGTCTTCGTCCGCCTCGTCGGCGTCCTGATCGAGCCCCGGCATCGAGTCGGACTCGCCCGAGATCATGTCCTTGACCGCCTGGCTGCTCTCCTTCGAGGCGATGTCGTCGATCGTCGAGTCGGCGACCGCCTCGGCGTCCGAGCGATCGGCGCCGTCGGCGTCCGCGTTCGCCGGCCGAACCTCCGCGATTTCCGGGGATTCGAGGAACGCGTCGGCGTCCTCGGGATCGTCGATCCGGATGCCGTACACCGTGACGAGCTCCTCGCCGGGCGCCAGCGAGTGCTCGAACTCGACGGTGTGGTCCTCGAAGGCGGTCCAGTGCTCGCTCCCGTACTCCGGGTGGAACCCGACGCCGTCCATCGGGAACTCGTCGGGGATCGGCTCCGAGAGTCGGAGCGTGACCTCGTCGTCGCGCGTCGACTCGATCCGGAACTCGATCGTCGGCACCGCGAAATCCTCTGTCTCGAACGCCTTCCGGACGGTGATCCCGTCGGAAGATACCTCGACTGCTTCCCTGGCGGCCTCTTCGGTCATACGGGGCCCTTTCTGGACTACCAACATAAAAGGATCGGGCACGTATCTCGCAACCGTTCTATTCGCAGCGCGCGGAGATCGTACTACGAATCTCGGAGAAGAAATATAAGAGCGTCGTCAAAGTCGCGCGTCGGGCACGACCGCACGCGTCGGCGATCGACCGAAACCCTACAGGTCGACTCGATCGCCGATCTCGACGATCTCCAGCGCGCCGGGGTGCTCGAAGCTCTTCGCGTGGTGGTGAAGCACCTTCGGGTCGGCGGTCAGCCCCTTCCACATGTCCCAGTGGCTCGGGAGGAACCGATCGAACTGCAGGTCGCTGGCGGCCTCGATGGCCTGGTTCTCGTCGTTGTACCACTTCGTGCGGACGGGATCGCCGGTCTCCTTGTCCGGGACGTTGCCGACCGTGCCGAACGCCAGCACGCCGAGGTCGATGTCGTACTCGTCGCCGACGCGCTCGAACTCGTCGCTGGGCTTGGTGTCGCCGCCGTGGAAGAACGTCGATCCCTCGTACTCGATCACGTAGCTCACCGGGTGGGTCGCGTCGGCGTCCTGGGCGACCTCGACGCTGATCGAGACGTCGCCCACCTCGAACTCGTCGCCTTCCGCGACCTCGACGAACTGGTCGTCGTCGATGTCGTAGTCGGCCTGCCAGTCCTCGTCGTCGAGCGCGACGTCGAGGCTGTCGTCGGGCGCGTACAGGGAGGCCCCGGTCGATTCGAGGATCGGCGCCTGGCTCGGGCCGTGCACGTGGTCGGTGTGCTCGTGGGTCGCCAGCACGGCGTCGGCGTCCGCGACGTCCTCGGGGTCGAACGGGACGGGGATCATCCGCACCGTCCGCGGCGGGTCGCCCAGTCCGACGTAGGGGTCGATAAAGAGCGTCGTTCCGTCGCCGGCCTTCACGGCGAAGCCGTTGCAGCCGAGATACCAGACTGCGATGCCGTCCGGATCGGCCGCCTCGATCTCGCGGGGCAGCCAGTCGCCCCAGTCGCTTTCGATCTGCATACTCGAACGATGCGACCAGTCGCAGCCTAAGTGTTGTGCTCTCGGTCCGGGCGTGCCGGACGGAACGATAGAGGAGCGTCTAGTCTTCGCAGCAACCGCCCGCTTCCTCGCCGAAGTCGATGTCGAGCGGTTCGGAGATAGCGTCGTTGATCGCCTCCAGGCGAGCGTCGAGCCGGTTCTGGGCTTCCAGATACTCGGCCATCACGGGAATCTCGTGGAGTTCGCTCTGGGCTTCCTGGAGCTCTCGCAGGTCCTCCTGAGAGGCGTCGCCTGTCTGACGGGCCAGCATGAACTCCTGGCGGAGCTGCTCGAACTCGTCGATGCGCTCCTGGGCGTTCTCGGATTCCTCGACGGCGGCCTTGGCTTCCTGCAGTTCGCGGTACTCGGGGAGCTGCTCGATCGCCTCGCCGAGCTGGCGGCCGAGCGTCTCGACGTCCTGCTCGATCGTGCCGGCGTCGGTCTCGATGCTCATGGATCGACGTTGCCGCCCGAGGCGTTTGAAGCTGCCGGAAGCGGCCGCAGGGTCGGACTCAACTCCTTCCCTCGATGACGGGTCGGAGGTCGGCGGACCAGTACACGTCGCCGTCGAAGATGACCGGCATCTCCGCTCGATCGAGGTACGCGAGCAACTCGTCGCGCGAAAGGGCGTGCTCGGACTCGGTGCCACAGAGGTAGGAGTACTCGTTGTCCTCTATGAACGGCTGGTAGAACCCGCCGACGTGACGCGAGGAAAACTGGTCGTACGACAGCAGGAATCCGTCGCCCTCGACGCGTTCGAGTTCGGCGGTCGCGGGGAGCCGGTTCTCGCTCTGTGCGAGCGAGTGGGTGCCGTCGCCGACGACCGCGTAGTCCTTGCCCATCATGATGCGCCGCCGAGCGAGCTGGAGCGCCCGTTCGATGCCGAACCCGTGGACCAGGAGGCGGGCGAACGTCGAGCCGACCTTGACGGCGTGCTCGTTGAGCACCTGCGAGAACGTGATCGCGCCCGCGACGCTGCCCCGCTCGACCAGTTCCAGGCCCTCGTAGTAGGATCCGCAGGCGTTCAGGAAGAACGTCTGTGCGCGACAGGCCTCCAGGCTGGACGCCGACAGATAGCCGTCGGGACAGCGCAGCCCACTTTTCTCGCAGTGGCCGATGTAGTGGACGAAGTCGTGCGGCGTCTCGAACAGTCGGGCCAGCCCGTCCGTCGAGAGCTGCTCCTCGACGGTGACGTCGATCGAGAGGTCCTCGCCGCGCCGCCGGTAGATCTCGGCGACGTCGACGTGCTCGTCGGACATCTCCTCGTCGTTGAGCACGACGGCGATGTCGATGCCGTCCCCGCCGCGTTCGAGGTAGTCGAGGCGATTCTCGTAGGCTGCGGGCGTCGATTTGAACACGTCGATCGGCGTCCCCTCCGCGAGCCAGCCGTGGATGCGGCCCTCGCGGAGTTCCGGCTTGAGGATGTCGACCGACGCCACCTGCCCGACGCCGCGCTCGCCGGCGACCGAGCCGCGGTAGAAGTCGTCGAGCGATCGCTCCACGAGTTCGCTGCCCTCCAGCTCCGAGGTTCGGGGCTCGTAGAGCAGGCTGAGCCGATCCAGCAGGTGCGGGAGCGTCGAGAGGTGTTCGGGCGTCGGCTCGACGTACGTCGCTAGGTGCCAGTCGGGCAGCCGGTGCTGGATCGCGTCGTGGGCGACCGTCATGTACGTCCCGAGGCGCTCGGCCGGCTCGGCGTCGTACAGCGCGCCGGCGTCCAGCCCGAGCGTGTCGAGCAGGCTCGCCTCGGCGAGCTCCGTCCCGTAGGGCCCGGCGTTTCGCACCAGGCAGTCGAGAAAGAACACCTGCCGGAGCAGCCGCGTCACCTCGCGTTCGAGGTCGGGCAGCCCCGACAGCTCCCACTCGGCGTCGAGCGACGGCAACCGGAGGACCGGCCGCGGGCGATCGGCGACGTCGACCGACGCCTGCAGGTAGTACGCGAGCGGCGCGAGCACGTACAGCGAGGCCAGATCGTCGGGCGCGACGATCTCGATCCCCGTCGACTGCGTCGCGGCGACGACGGCGTCGGGCACGTCGATCGCTTCGCCGGCCTCGAGGCGGGGCGGATGGCCCCGGAGCGAGGGGTACGAGCGGTCGACGCCGGTCGTCCGATGCGAGGCGTGGAGATGCGAGAGCGCCGTCGCGACGCCCTCCGGCGTCGGCGGGACGGTCATCGAGTGGGTCGGCGCCTCGCTGCGGCTCCGAAACCCGACGGCGACGTCCGTGCGCTCGGGGAACGAGACGACCGTTCGATCGTACGTCTCCGATCTGCGGATCGAGCACTCGCCGTCGACCCTGAGGTAGGTCTTGATCTCGGCGTCGACGTCGATCACGTACTCGTCGTCGGGGAGCGCGATCGGGTCGGTCTTTGGACCGAGCTCGCGGGTCCGTCCGCCGGAAAGCGGCGTCGCGTACACGACCGCCGAGGGGAAGGTGAACTCCGAGGTCGAACAGACCAGCGTCGCGTCGACCGGTCGGGGGAGGTCGGCCTCGCTCCGTGCGAGATCGAGGCCCGGGCTCTCGACGCCCATCTCGGCGCTGTCGGCGTCGAGGACACGGAGCCCGTCCTCCGTCACCTCCCACTCGATCATTCGAGTCGAACGAAAACGCTAGTGGCAGTTATCTTTATCGACTGGGACGACTTCGCCCGTCGTTCCGCCCGATTCCGCCCGTTCGAGCGTTCGGCGTCGGTCGGTCGGCGTGTTTGTTTCTGCACGATCGTCGTCGGTGCCGCCCGCTGCGCCCGATCGAACGGTCGAACGATGCTACAGGATCACACCCGAAAATCGGCGAAAGGGTACAATTATACGCGACCGCCCCCCGACGTACGAACATGAAGTACGACACCGTCAGGGAGGTCGATCCCGAGATCGCCGACGCCCTGAGCGGCGAGGTAGAGCGCCAGCGAAGCACTCTCCAGATGATCGCCAGCGAGAACCACGCGAGCGATGCGGTTCTCGAAGCCCAGAGCTCGGCGCTCACGAACGTGTACGCCGAGGGCTACCCCGGCGCCCGCTACTACGCGGGCTGCGAGTACGCCGACGAGGTCGAGAACCTGGCCATCGAGCGCGCGAAGGAACTCTGGGGCGGCGACCACGTCAACGTACAGCCCCACTCGGGCACGCAGGCCAACATGGGCGTCTACCTGGCGGTGCTCGACCCCGGCGACAAGATCCTCTCGCTGGACCTGACCCACGGCGGCCACCTCTCCCACGGCCACCCCGCGAACTTCACGGGCCAACTGTTCGAGGTCGAGCAGTACGAGGTCGACCCGGAGACGGGCTACATCGACTACGAAGAGGTCAAGGCCCAGGCCGAAGAGTTCGATCCCGACATCGTCGTCTCGGGCTACTCGGCGTACCCCCGCACGGTCGAGTGGGAGAAGATCCAGGAGGCCGCCGACGCCGCCGACGCGTACCACCTCGCGGACATGGCCCACATCACGGGTCTGGTCGCGGCGGGCGTCCACCCCTCGCCGGTCGGCGTCGCCGACTTCGTCACCGGCTCGACCCACAAGACGATCCGCGCGGGCCGCGGCGGCATCATCATCTGCGACGAGGAGTACGCCGACGACGTCGACGCGGCCGTGTTCCCCGGCGCGCAGGGCGGCCCCCTCATGCACAACATCGCCGGCAAGGCGGTCGGCTTCGAGGAGGCGCTCGATCCCGAGTTCGAGGAGTACGCCCAGCAGACGATCGACAACGCGAAGGCGCTCGGCGAGACGCTCGCCGACCACGGCTTCAGCCTCGTCTCCGAGGGTACCGACAACCACCTCGTGCTCGTCGACCTCCGCGAGTCCCACCCGGACGTCACCGGTAACGACGCCGAGGAGGCCCTCGAAGAAGTCGGCATCGTCCTGAACGCCAACACGGTGCCCGGCGAGACTCGCAGCTCGTTCAACCCGAGCGGCATCCGCGCCGGCACGCCGCCGCTGACGACGCGCGGCTTCGACGAGGAGGCCACGCGCACCGTCGGCGACCTCATCGCGCGGGTCGTCGACGCCGTCGCCGAGGACAACTTCGAGGAAGTTCGGGACGACGTCGAAGCCGAGATCGACCGGCTCGCGGCCGAGCACCCGCTGTACGAGTAAGCACCGGTCGCTCGCGGAACCGCGATCCGAAAGCGGAACCCGGATCGCAACCTTTAGTGTCGCTTGTTCTACAGCATCGCTCGATGAGCGTCGACGGAATCTACGTCCTCGCTTCGCTTCTCGTGCTCCCGGTCGGCATACTGCTGTTTCTCCTGTCCGGGGCCGCCGGACTGCTGCTCGGTGGAGTGTTACTCGTCGTGCTCGGCGTGTTCTGGAACGCCGTACAGAAGGCAGAGCGCCGGATCCAGGATCTGGAGCGGCGCGTGGAAACGCTCGAAGCCGACCGCGAAGACAGTATCGTCGACGACGGGAAATGAAGACCCGCGTTCGACGCCGCAGCGACTCGCCGCGATCGCTCAGGGCCGAAAGTCGAACCGCGGCGCGTCCTCCAGCGACGGCCCGTCGTCGCGCTCGCGACCGTTCTCGTAGGCGATATAGTTGAGATAGAACGTCCGGCCGCAGCCGTCCGTTTCGTCGTCCGGATCGCCGATGCAGACGAACTGGATGCCGTCGGCGTCCTCGCGGTCGTCGTCCGTCGTCGACGCGTACTCGTACCCCTCCAGGGGTTCGCGCGTCACGGACTTGTCTGCAAGGTAGGCGTCCCGCTCGATCTCGACGACAGCGTCGCAGTAGGGGCAGGTGTAGCTCACCGAGACCATCGCGCGAACGTTCGGGATCCGGGCGCATGACGGTTCCGGCGGCGGCATCACCGCGGGGGCGAGTGGCGATCCCACTCGCCAGCTACGCGACGCCGTTCCCCGACAGCGTTGCCCTCCCCGCAAGGACTTTGCCCGGCTGCCGCGATTGTGGTGACATGATCAACGAGGCTGTCGAGGAGATCGAGGAGATGCAGACCTCCAGTTCCTCGTCGGTGGCGATCAAGGCGACCCGGGCGCTGGAATCGCTGCTCGACAGGGAGTTCGCCACGGTCGACGAGTTCGAGCGCGACCTCGAGCGGAACGTCAGCGCGCTCCGCCGGGCCAACCCCTCTCACGCGTCGCTACAGAACGCGATGCTGGAGGTGAAAGACGCGGTGACGACCCGGGAGTTCGACGACATCGAGGACGCCAAGCGCGGGACTCAGGAGGTGATCGACGGCGTCGTCGAGGGGATCGAGAAGGGCAAGCGCCGGGCCGCCGCGAACGCCGTCGAGCTGTTCGAAGACGGGATGACGATCATGACCCACGACTACTCGACGACGGTGCTCGAAGCGATCGAGCAGGCGATCGCGGAGGGGATGTACCTCGACGTGTACGTCACCGAAGGGCGGCCGCGCTACCTGGGTCGGCGCACCGCGCGGACGCTCGCGGGCTACGACCCGATCGACGTGACGCTGATCACCGAGGGCGCCTGCGGGCACTACCTCGACGAGTGCGACCGGGTGGTGACGGGGATGACCTGCATCGTCGACGACGTGCTGTACAACCGCGTCGGCACGTTCCCGATCGCCGCGACCGCCGACAACGTCGGGACGCCGATGACCGTCGTCGGCTCCGGAACGAAGATCGTCGAGGAGGGGTTCGTGTTCGAGAACGACTTCCGACCGGCCAGCGAGGTGATGCTCGAACCGGCAGAGGGGTTCGAGGTCGGCAATCCGGCGTACGACGCGACGCCGGTCGAACTCGTCGACTCGGTCGTCACCGACGAGAAGAACCGGGAGTTCTGAGGCGGCCGTATCGGACGAATGTCAAACGGACGTTTGACCCTCCGTCGTGCTTTTGCTCGTCGTCGTCCGATGTCCCGTATGGCTACGCGCGACGCTCGGAACGAACTCCCGACCTGGGCTGCCGGACTGATCCTCGCTCTCCTCGCAGTGATCGCAGCGTACGTGATCGTCTTCGGCGGCCATCTCGCCGCGCCGATAGCGGCGCTGTTCTGGGTGATCGGCGTCGTGCTATCGCTCTTTACGTTGTACCTGCTCTATCGGTTCGTCGTCGCGGTCGAAACGATCGCCGAGAAGCTCTGATCGACCGGACAATCGCGAACAAACCGCCGACCGGCGGCGTCGAGACGCGCTTACGCGTTTTCTACGTCGACCCACTCGCCTCGACAAACCCCCGACCGGTGCCGTCGAGACGCGCTTACGCGTTTTCTACGTCGACCCACTCGCCTCGACAAACCCCCGACCGGTGCCGTCGAGACGCGCTCACGCGCGCTCGACGTCGACCCACTCGCCGGTTTGGTCGCTCCGCTCGACGGCGTCGAGCACCCGCTGTGCGGCCAGCCCGTCCTCGAAGTTCGGCGACGCCTCGCCGCTCTCCGCAACCGCAGTCAGGAACTCGTAGTTCTCGTGGACGAACGTGTGCTCCCAGCCGATGACGTGGCCCGGCGGCCACCAGTGCTCGATGTAGGGATCGGATTCGTCGGTGACGAGCACGGTCTCGTAGCCCCGGTTGTGCTCGCGGAGCACCTCCAGCTCGTTCAGGCGTTCGAGCGAGAACTTCAGGCTGCCTTTCGAGCCCTGAATCTCGATCGTGTGGTCGTTCTTGTGGCCGTTGGCGAACCGCGAGGCCTCGAAGGTCGCCATCGCGCCGCCCTCGAACTCCGCCTGCGCGGAGTAGGCGTCGTCGACGGTCACAGGTTGAGTCTCGTCTTCGCCCTCGACGGGCCGCTCGTCGACGAACGTCTGGAGGTGGCCCGAGAGCCGGTCGATCTCGCCTTGCTGGTCGCCCACCAGGAAGCGCGCGAGGTCCACGGTGTGGGAGCCGAGGTCGCCCAGCGCGCCCGAGCCGGCCATCTCCTCGTCGTTGCGCCACGACCACGGCGCCTCGGGGTCGACCAGCCAGTCCTGGAGGTACCGGCCCCGGACGTGGTGGATCTCGCCGAGCTCGCCGTCGTCGATCAGGTTCTTCGCGTACCGGATCGCCGGAACGAAGCGGTAGTTGAACGCCGCGCCAGCCGGCACGTCGGCGTCGCGCGCCGCGGCGGCCATCTCCTCGGCGCCCTCCAGCGTGGGCGCGAGCGGCTTCTCGCAGAAAACGGGCGTCCCCGCTTCGAGCGCCGCTATCGACGGTTCGGCGTGGACGTGGTTCGGGCCGAGATTGTAGAAGACGTCGACGTCGTCGATGGCGTCGCGCCAGTCGGTCGCCGTCCGGGAGAAGCCGAGCTGGTCGGCGGCGTCCGCGAGCGCTTCCTCGTCGCGGCCGATCAGAACGTCCCGCTCGACGTCGGGCGCGTCCGGGAAGAACATCGGCAAGCGAGCCAGCGCGTTCGCGTGGGCCTGTCCCATGAACCGGTAGCCGAGTACGCCGACCTGTAGGGTCATGGACGGTGATTCGTGAGAGTTGAAGTTAGTTGTTCCCGTCTGAGCCGACCGCCGGAGCCGAGCGGCTCAGAACACGTCGACGTTGACCCCGCCGTCGTCGTCCTCGCCGCCCTGAACTGAGCCGGCGATCGCCGACGTGAACGCGTCGAGCCCGCGCGTCTGGTACCACACCGTCCCGGGACCCGAAAAGTCCATCACGAGCCCCTCGCCGCTGAGCAGCGTCGATTTGAGGCCGCCGACGCGCCGGGCGTCGAAGTCGACCGACTCCTCCCAGGCGACGACGTGCTCGTTGTCGACGGTGTAGGTCTCGCCGCTCCCGAGTTCGACCGACTCCAGGCCGCCGAAGGCCTCGATGAACACGTTTCCGGTCCCTTTCAGCGCCAGGGGCGTGATGCTCGCGCCCGCGAGCATCGACTGCAGCCCGCCGAACTCGGAGTCGATGTCGATCTCCGGGTCGGACGCCAGGTACGCGCCGTCGACGGCGTACAGCGTCTCGCCGCGGAGTTCGTGGTGGTGGACGTCGCCGGGCTTGGGCGGCGCGAGCGTCACCGTGCCGCGCCCGCCCTCGGCGGTGAACTCGTTTGCGACCAGCGACTCGCCGCCGAGCATCGACTTCGCCGAGCTGAGCAGGCCGTCGCGGCTCGACGTCGTCTCGATCCCGATGCTCTCGGAGTGGCCGACCAAAGCGCCGGGCTCGGCGAGGATCGACTCGCCCTGTTCGAGGTCGACGTTCAGGTGCGCGTACGCGGGGCGGTGAGTGATATCGATCTCCATCGTGGGATAAAATTGTCGGCCGGGAGCTTAAAAATATACGCGTCGCTCAGACCCAGTGGGTGTCGCCGGGCTGGGTGTCGAAGACTGCGCGATCCAGCATATCGACGGCCTTCTCCAGCCCTTCGAGCGAGGAGGTCAGCGAGTCCTCGTGTTCGATCGACAGCGCGCCCTCGTAGCCGACCATCCGGAGCGTCGAGACGACGTCCTTCCAGTGGGACTCGCCGTGGCCGTAGCCGATCGAGCGGAAGATCCACGACCGGTCGGCCTCCTCCGTGTAGGCGGTCGTGTCCAGCACGCCCTTCTCGCGGGCCTGTTCCTCGTACACTTTGGTGTCCTTGGCGTGGAAGTGGTGGATGGCGTCTTCCTCGCCGAGCAGGCGAATCGCGTCGGTGATCTCGATACCCTGCCAGTACAGGTGCGAGGGGTCGAAGTTCGCGCCGATGCGCTCGCCGGTCGCCTCGCGCAGGCGGAGCATCCCGTGGGGCTCGTAGACGAGCATGTTGGGGTGCATCTCGATGGCGACGTCGACGCCGCGCTCGTCGGCGACCTCGGCGATCTCCGACCAGTAGGGGATCGCCACGTCCTCCCACTGGTACTCGTGGGCGTCGGCGTGGTCCTGGGGCCACGGCGCGGTGATCCAGTTCGGCGTCTCGTCGTTCGGTCCGCCCGCCGGTAACCCCGAAAAACAGGTGACCGTGTTCACGTCGAGCTGGTCTGCGAGCTCGATCGCCTCCCGAAGTTCGGTGTCGGCCGTCTCGGCCTGGTCGTCGTCGGGATGGAGCGGGTTGTTGTGGGTCGCCAGCGCGGAGATGCGCATGTCGTGCTCGTCGAGCGCGTCCTGCAGCTCGGCCTGGGCGTCCTCGTCGTCGAGGTACTCCGATCGGGAGAGGTGCTCGTCGCCGGGGTAGCCGCCGACGCCGGGCTCGACGGCGTCGACGCCCATCTCCGAGAGAGTCGAGAGCGCTTCTTCGAACGACCGGTCGTAGAGCGGCGGTGTGTGTACGCCGATGTCCATACTGCTCGCAACGACCGACTGGAGAATAAAACTTCGGAGAGATCGGGGCGGTGTCCGGCGCGGACGCCGAGACGGCTCAGTCGTTCGCGACCGGCGCGTCGGGCTCGGTTTCGGCTTCATCGTCGAGGCGAACGGCGCGACCGGTCTCGCCGGACTCGTAGATGGCCTCGATGACGCGCTGGACCGTGAGCGCCTCGTCGACGGTGTTGCGGTCGGGGGCCTGCCCGGACGCGACGGCGTCGAGGAACGCGACCTGCTCCTGTCGGTGCGGGTCGTGGGAGCGCGTCTCGACGTCGGTCGTCGCGAGGTGGTGGGCGCCGCCCTGACCGGCCTCGTAGAGTTCGAGGTCGCCGCTGGACTTGTCGAAGCGCGCGCCGGCCTCGGTGCCGCGGACGAAGAACTCTTGGGTCGGCGGGCGGTTGGTCGCCCACGCGACCTCAAGCGAGATGGTCTGCCCGCCGGCACAGCGGATCAGCGCCGTCGCGGAGTCGTCGACGTCGAAGTGCTCGGCGCCCTGGTCGTCGCCCCACATGTCGACGTAGGCGTAATCGTCGTTCGTCCCGAACTCCGAACGCGCGGTGCCCGAGACCTCGACGACCTCGGGGTAGTCGAGGAAGTGCAGCGCGAGGTCGATCGCGTGGACGCCGATGTCGATCAGCGAGCCGCCGCCGGCGACGTTCTCCGCGGTGAACCACGAGCCCCGGCCGGGGATGCCGCGGCGTCGCACGTAGTTGGCCTCGACGTGCGTGACGTCGCCGAACCGGCCGGTGGTCTGCTGGTCCTTGATGATCTCGGCCTGGTGGTGGTACCGGCTGTGGAACCCGACCATGCAGAAGCTGTCGGCCTCGCGAGCCGCCTCGACGATCCGCTCGGCGCTCTCGACGGTGTCGGCCAGCGGCTTTTCGAGTAGCACGTCGATGCCGGCGTCGAGCGCGTCGACGGCGTACTGCTCGTGGAACTTGTTCGGCGTCGTGACGACGACGGCGTCGACCTGCCCGAACAGCTCCCCGTGGTCCTCGTACGTCGGCACGTCGAACTTCTCGGAGAAGTCGTTTCGCGCGTCAGGGTCGATGTCCATCCCGCCCACGAGATTGGCGCCGAGCTCGGTCAGTCGGTCCGCGTGGTAGTGCCCGATGTTACCGAGTCCGACGACCCCCAGTTTCACGTCGTTTCTAGTCATACCCGTACTCTGGGTATTGTGGGGTTTAACTCTTTCAGATCCGCGGCCCGAACACTCGCTTCTTGCTACCCTTTTCGGCGTGAGAGGAACGGATCGAGAGCCTGTGAAGCGGCGACCCTTAGATCCGTTTAGTTACGTGCGCGGCGAAGCGGCGAGTAAGCCCGGCGTACTCGATTCGTCGAGCCCGTCGCGGGCCGAACGAGCCGCGGTCGCTCGCCCGCTCGGGATATAGTTTTAACATTCGCGGCGCGAATAGGCGGGTATGGAGCAGTTCGACAAGTTCGTCTCCTCGACGACGCTGCGCGAGGAGAACGACTCGATCAAGCTGTATCAAAACACCGTCGCGCTCGCCTGTCCGGCCTGCGAGGAACCGTTCGACGACATGGTCGTCTGCAAGGACGAGTACACCAGTCTGAACCAGACGATGCCGCTGGATCTGTGCACGACGGTCCACGACGGCAAGCCCGTGCTGTTCACGCACAAACCCTGAGGTTCCTTTTCGCGGAACCGTTTAGTCGTCCGCGCCGGCCCAGCGATCCCAGAACGACTCGAACTCGTCGTCGTCCTCGGTGAGCCGGTCCCACGCGGCGAGGCCGCGCTCCTCGCGGCTGCCGGGGATCGTGTTGTCGAGCACCAGCGCCGACAGCCCGCCGACGGCCATCCCCGTGGAACCGATCACGTAGATCGTGTCGGCGATCAGCCGCTCGCTGAGGATCGAGCCGACGACGGGGACGCCGGAGACGCCCGCCCGAAACGCCGCTATGCCTCCAACGTTGCCCATGTACGCCGGGATCGCCAGGCCAGCGAACAGCGCGAAGCCGACGATGAACGTGTTGCGCGAGGAGTCGAGATCGACGTGCCTGAGATTCGAGACGCCGACCGCGACGATCTGTGCGAACATCGCGACGAACAGGCCGCCGACGATCGGGTCGGGGATCGTCGCGATGGCCTGCCCGAAGTAGCCGACGAAGCCGACGACGATCATCACCGCGGCGCCGATCTGGACGACGTAGCGCGAGGCCACGCCCGTGAGCCCGATGGCGCCGATGTTCTCGGAGTACGACGTCGAGCCGCCTGTGCCCATGATGCCGGAGAACAGGTTCATCAGCCCCTCCATGCCGATACCCTGGTTGATCCGCTTCTCGCTGGGCGCGCCCGAGCCGGTGATGTTCGCGACGGCGTAGTAGTCGCCGATGCTCTCGACGACCGACGCCAGCACGCCCGCGGTCATCCCGGCGATGAAGGCGCCGGTGAACTGCGGCGTTCCCCACTGGAACGGGTAGATCGGCAGGACGGGCGAGGTGTCGGTGATGTCGCTCAGCGCGACGTAGCCCGGCTGGCCGCTCTCGATGATGCCGCCGACAGACAGCCCGGCGGCGAGGAGCCAGGCGATCGCGAGACCGAGAACCACCGGATAGAGACGGAACGCCCGGTGACGAACGTCGAGATACTGCGAGAACAGCACGATCAGCCCGAGGGTCAACCCGAGCAGCCACCAGTTCTGTCCGGCCGCCGTAATCTGTCCCGCCCCGAACAGCGACAGCCCGATCAGCGCGATCGTCGGCGCGATCACGACCGGCGAGAGATAGCGCCGCAGTTTGCCGATCAGCCCGAAGTAGCCGATCGCCACCTCGACGAGCGAGGCCACGATGATCGCACCCTGCAACTGCAACAGCGCCGCCCCCCAGTCGCCGGCGCCGACGCCGGTCGTCGTGACGACCGTGACGACCGCCAGCGCCGGCGTCAGCATGGAGAACGGCGCGCCCTGAACGATCGGGTAGCGGTTCCCGAACGTCGTCTGGGCGAGCGTCGCGATTCCCGAGACGACGAAGAACGTGCCGATGAATCGGGCGGTCACGTCTCCCGGCATCCCCATCGTTTGTGCCAGCAGCAGCGGGACGGCGATGTTCGCGCCGATCATCGTCAGATAGTGCTGGACGCCCAGAACGGCCGACTCCGCGACCGGTGGTTTGTCGTCGATGCCGTACTCGAGGTCGTCGGACGCCGATCGATCCGACGCCGCCTTTTCGCGTTCGATGCCGCCGGGCTCCTCGCCCCCGGGCGGTGCCTCCTCGGTACCCGTCATATGTTCGTATCGTCGGACCAACGCCGCGGCGAGAAGATAGTGCTGTTGATCCGATTCGATGATTCGCCGAACTGATCGCGGAATAATCTCCGAAACGGTCGTAGCGGCTAGGTTTTTGGCCGTGGCTGCTAACGTCTAGCGTGGACTATGGAAGCCGCGAGACTCCACGAGTACACAGAGAAGATGGGAGAGGCGCTGTCGATCGACGAGATCGACCGACCCGAGCCGACGCGGTCCGACCACGTCGTCGTCGAGGTCGAAGGGGCGGGCTGGTGCCAGACGGACAACCACATCATCGAGGGGATGTGGACGCCGTACGTCGAACAGGAGCTGCCGATGACGCTTGGCCACGAGAACGCCGGGACGGTCGTCGAGACGGGCGACGAAGTGACGACCGTCGCGGAGGGCGATCAGGTGATCTGCCACCCGGTGATGACCTGCGGGAAGTGTCGCGCCTGCCGGGTCGGCGAGGACATGTACTGCGAGAACCTGGAGTTCCCGGGGCTCAACACCGACGGCGGTTTCGCCGAGTACCTGCTGACCTCCGAGCGCTCGGTGATTCCCCTCGACACGGTCGATCCCGTCGAGATCGCGCCCCACGCCGACGCGGGCATCACGGCGTACCACGCCGCGAAGAAGGCCGTCGACGAGCTGTATCCGGGCAGCTACGCGGTCGCGATCGGCATCGGCGGGCTGGGCCACATCGGCGTCCAGGCGCTCGACGCGATGAGCGCCGCGGAGATCGTCGCGGTCGATCTCAAAGACGAGGCGCTCGACCTCGCCGAAGAGTGCGGCGCGGACTACACCGTCAACTCGGGCGACGAGGACGTCGCCGAAGCCGTCGAGTCGATCACCGAGGGCGACGGCGCGAGGCAGGTGCTGGACTTCGTGGGCGCCGACAGCACGACCGCGCTGGGGCCGGAAATCGTCGCGCCGGGCGGCGACCACCACATCATCGGCTACGGCGGCGACATCCACCAGCCCGCGCAGGATCTGGTCGACGCCGAGATGTCCTACCGCGGGACGCTCGTCGGTCAGTACTCCGAACTGGAGGAACTGGTCGCCCTCGTCGAGCAGGGGATCATGGACCTGCGCACGACCGAGTACGACCTCGGCGAGATCAACGAGGTCGCCGAGAAGCTCGAACATCGCGAGATCGAGGGGCGGGCCGTGATCCGACCCTGAGAGTATCAGGGGACGCCGGTGGGGCGCCGCGTCGCGCCACCGTCACACTTTGGACGGTCCGACGCGACACTACAGCCATGAGCGACGTTTTGCCCGACGAGAGCGCGCGGTTCGTCCGCGTCGCAGGACCGCAACCCGACGAGATCCTCGAAGAGATGGACGAGTACGCCGAGGAGAACGGCTTCCCCCACGTCGGCCCGGAGGTCGGCGGCTGGCTCGCGCTGCTGGCCCGAACGGTCGACGCCCGGCGCGTGTTCGAGTTCGGATCGGGGTACGGCTACTCGGCGTACTGGTTTGCGCGCGAGCTGCCCGCCGACGGCGAGGTGGTGCTGACCGAGCACGATCCGGACGAGCTCGACATGGCCCGCGTGTACATGGACCGCGGCGGCTTTTCCGACCTGGCGACCTACGAGGCGGGCGACGCGCTAGAAGCGATCGAGCGCCACGACGGGCCGTTCGACGTCGTGCTCGTCGACCTCCGGAAGGACCAGTACCCCGACGCGTTCGACGCCGTGCGCGAGAAGGTCGCACCCGGCGGCGTGATCGTCGCCGACAACGCGATGACTGCAGGGCCGATCCAGTTCGAGAAGCTGCTCGAACTGCAGGAGGGCGGCGACCCTGACGACGTCAACGAGCACACCCGCGGCATCGCTGCGTACCTCGACGCCGTGCGCGCCGCGCCGGAGTTCGAGACAGCTGTGATGCCCATCGGCGAGGGCATCTCGGTGAGTCACAAGGAGCGGCGGTAATTTCGGCGTCGAGCGGCGGTACATTCGGGGCTGGAACGCGTGCAACTGACCGATTGCGTGCGGCTTAACCGAGTGGGAACCCAGTTTTCGGTAGATGCCGCCAGCTATCGAGACGGAGGGGCTCGTCAAGGAGTACGGCGAGCTCAGGGCGCTAGACGAGCTGTCGCTGCGCGTCGAGGAGGGCGAGTTCTTCGGCCTGCTCGGCCCGAACGGCGCGGGCAAGACGACGTTCATCAACATCCTCGTCGGCCTGGCGCGCAAGTCCGGCGGCGAGGCCCGGGTGTTCGGTCACGACGTCGTCGACGACTACCAGGAGGCGCGGGACGCCATCGGGCTGGCGCCCCAGGAGTTCAACGTCGACCGATTCTTCCCCATCGTGGAAGTTCTCGAGCACAAGGCGGGCTACCACGGAATTCAGCCGGAAGAAGCCACCAGACGCGCCGAGGAGGCCCTGAAGCGAGTCGGAATTCACCACAAGCGCGACGAGCGCTTCGACTGGCTTTCCGGCGGGATGAAGCGACGATTTCTGCTCGCTCGCGCGCTGGTGACCGATCCCGACCTGCTGATCCTCGACGAACCGACCGCGGGCGTCGACGTCCAGCTCCGCCACGACATCTGGGAGGTGATTCAGGAGCTCAACGACGAGGGGACGACGATTCTGCTGACGACTCACTACATCGAAGAGGCCGAACGGCTCTGCGACCGCGTCGCGATCCTCAACGAGGGGACGAAGCTCGACGTCTCGACGCCGGAAGAGCTGATGGGACGGGGGACCGACACGATCTACGTTCGCGTGCGCGAGGGCGGGGATGCGCAGGCGGCCGAACCCGAGCGCGTCGCCGCCGCGGCGACAGGTGCCGGAAGCGAGTCAGTCGCCGACGCCGAAGGCGAACCGGTCGCGGACGCCGACGCGTCGGCGGCGTCCGTCCCGGCCGGCGACCGGCTGACGGCGATCGACGGCGTCGAGTCGGCGACCGTCCAGGACGGTCGGCTGGCGGTCAAAGCGCGGAACGGCGGGAGTACCGCGCCGGACGTCCTGAACGCGCTCGAAGCCGAGGGGTACGAGATCGCCGACCTGGAGATTTCGCGCACGAGCCTGGAGGAGATCTTCGTGGAGATGACCAACAGAGAACGGAGTGATCGCTGATGAGTTTCGGATTACCGGTCGGCGCGCGAGCGCTGCTGAAGCGGGAGATCCAGCGGTACCTGCGCCGGTACACCAACACGTTCGCGCCGCCGCTGATCACGAACGTGCTGTACTTCTCGGTGTTCGGCGTCATTCTCGGCGGCCGGATCGACCAGATCCAGGGGTTCGACTACATCGTCTTCCTCCTGCCGGGGCTGGTCGTGCTGGGGATGATCTCGAACGCGTTCGAGAACGCCTCGTTCTCGATCTTCCACGGCAGGTGGAACGAGTACATCCACGAGACGCTGACCTCGCCGCTGTCGTACAGCCAGATGGTCGCGGCGTACGTCGTCGCGAGCGCGCTGCGCGGCGTTCTCGTCGGCGTGCTGATCGCCGCGATCGGGGTCGCGTTCACCGTCGTCAACGGGCAGGTGTCGACCGTCACGATCGCCCAGCCGCTGTACCTCGCGGCGTTCGGGCTGATCGTCCCGACGCTGTTCTCGGGGTTCGGCGTGATCGGCGGCCTGCTCGCCGAGGACTTCGATCACCTGACGGTGATGAACCAGTTCATCCTGCGCCCGCTGGTCTTTTTCGGCGCGGTGTTCTACTCGCTGGAGACGCTGCCCGGCGTCTGGCGCGACCTCTCGCTGCTGAACCCGATGGTGTATATGGTCGACGGCGTGCGCTACGGCTTCCTGGGCTACTCCGACGTCGACCCGCGCGTCTCGCTGGTCGTGCTGTCGGCGCTGACGGTCGCCGTGCTGTTCGTCGACGTGCAGCTGTTCAAGCGCGGGTACGGGCTGACGGACTGAACTGGGGGTCGACGCCGCTGTTCGGCCGGTGACTCTTCCGGTTCATCGACCGTAGTAACCGTATACCATCGATAAACGAACTCGTAACTAACTGGGAGGTGCGCGATCGTTCGGCACACAGTGACCGACACAGCTCACGCCGACGACCAGCATCGCCCGCTCGGACGAACCGATCGGACGCCGCGCGGACGCCGATGAGCCGCCAGTTCAGGACCGGGATCGACCTGCTGGACCGCCAGCTCGGCGGCGGCATCCCCGCCGGCAGCGTCGTGGCGCTGACGGCGCCGCCCGCGAGCCAGTCGGAACTGCTGCTGTACGAGCTGGTCGGCCGGCGCCGGACGCTGTACCTGTCGGCCGAGCGCACGGCCGACGACGTTCGATCCGTGCTCGACGAGCAGGCGAGCGACGCCGCCGACCGGGCCAGCGACGCTGACGGACCCGCCGCCGAGTGGCACGTCCGGGAGACGCGGGGCGACGACCAGATCGATCGGGCGACGCGGCTCCTCCGATCGATCGCCGACGGCGCGCTCGTGATCGTCGACCCGGTCGACGCGCTGGAGCGGTCGGATCGACGCCGCTATCGCCGCTTTCTCGCGGAGCTGCGCGACGAGATGGAGTCGACCGGCGGCGTCGCCGTGTTGCACTGTCTGGACGGACGCGAGTCGCCGCCGCTCCGGGACGTCACCGAGTACATGGCCGACGTCGTCCTCGATCTCTCTACGGAAGTCCAGCAGGAGACGGTGCGGACGCGGCTGCGCGTCCCGAAGTTCCGCAACGGCGCCGCGCCGACCGACGTGATCCGGCTGCGGCTGACCGACGAGGTCGCGGTCGATCACAGCCGCGAGATCGCCTGATTCGGGGCTGACGGGGCACGAATCGGCGTCGCTCAGACGTGGGGCTTCGCGGTCAGGTCCTCGAAGCGCTGGTCGTCGAGCCACTCCAGCAACGCGACGAGTTCCTCGGTCGCAGCCTCGAACAGCTGCTCACCCTTCTCCGCCGTGGCGTCGCGCTGATCCCCGAGGACGCCGTTGTCGGTGTTGTCGATCGCGTCGTAGAAGGTTCGGGCGCCGTGACGCCGTAGCTCGTCGTCCGAGACCGTCCGGAGTCCGCCCTCCGCCGCCGCCTCCAGTTTCTCCTCGCGGACGAGGTCGGGCGCGAGGTGCTGGATCATCGCCGTCTCCTTCGGACCGCCGTGGGGACCGTTGTGCTCGAACAGCTCGTCGACGAGCCCGGGGACGCTCTCGTTCCACATCCACTCGATCGCGTAGGCCGTTTCGTCGGATCGGAGCCGTCGCCCGACCTCGCGGAGGTGCTGGACGTTGCCGCCGTGGGCGTTGACGTAGACGATCCGGTCGATTCCGTGGTACGCGAGGTTTCGCGAGAAGCTCTCGACGTAGTCCCGAAACGTCTCGGGGTCGACCCACATCGTCCCGTGGAACTGGCGGTGGTGCTCGGAGACGCCGATCCGCACCGGCGGCGTACAGAGGTAGCCCGTCCGCTCGGCCGCCTCGCGGGCGAACCCTTCGGCGATGATGTGGTCGGTGCCCTCCGGGAGGTGCGGTCCGTGCTGCTCGGTCGATCCGAGCGGGACGATCGCCAGCGACTCCGTCTCGAAGTACGACCCGAGTTCCGGCCACGTTCGATCGGCGAGTTGCATCCGGTTTCAAGGGTGTCGCGGGGCCGGTTAAGCGTTGCTGCCGAAATCGACCGCTGCCCGGCTGGTCCGGCCCCCGTCGCGTTCCCCAGTTTCCGCGATCAATCGAAGTCCAGCGTCATATCGAGTTTATTGGGGGTGATCCTCTCTGACACCCTCGTTATACGAAACCGCCCGTTACCCCTCTGGGGACGTAGCTATCAACACGACAGTTCGAGTTGCGGGGATGACATCGTCGCACACGCCGAGCCACGAAGACGGGGCAGAATCGGCGAAATATCGTCCGCAGCTCGATTCCCGACCGGCAGGAACCGCCCGAGCCGCGACGCTCTCGGCCCGTCGTTCAACCGGCCGCGCGAAAGTGTGGCTTTCTCCACTGATCGCCGCCGGTGATCTGCCGGCGCAGTTTAACATTTTAAGATCTTATATTTATTTTCAGTAGAATACAATAGTATATGAACGATAATGACGTAATTCTAAATCGTCATGCCACAACGGGGGGACGACAGAAGTCGACGGGGAGGCGACGAACGGCGTCGACAGTACGCCCGAACGATCGGCACCGATCGCGGCCCGACGTCGGTGTCGCGGCGGCGGTTCGTCGAGGCGGCCGGCGCGGCGGGGATCGTCGCGGGCCTGGGCGGCTGCATCACGGCGAACGACGGGGGCGACGGCACCCAGGAAGGGGAGATCGACGTCGGGGAAGTCCCCGACGAGGACATCACACTGGAGTGGGCCGCGAGCGAGGAGGAGGCCGGCGCCTCGGACGAGATCGTACAGGCGCTCCACCAGGCCGGGATGCCCGAGAACATCGACATCAACTTCCTCTCGGGCGGCAACGTCACGTCGGACCGGCAGAACCAGTACGAACAGTGGCTGGCCGCCGGGCGAACTCGCCCGGACCTGCTCCGGATGGACAACGGGTGGACGATTCCCTTCATCGTGCGCAATCGGATCCTCAATCTCGAGCGCGTACTCGACGACGAGACGGTCAACCGGGTGAAGGAGAACTACTTCTCGATGACCGCTCAGACGGCGATGCATCCCCAGAACGAGACGCTCCACGCGATCCCGCTGTGGATGGGGCTGCCGACGATCCAGTACCGGAAGGACCTCGTCGAGCAGGCCGGCTACGACCCCGAGGGGAACAACTGGGCGACGGAGTCGATGACCTGGCAGCGGTTCTCCGAGGTCACCGCCGACGTCATGCAGCAGTCCAACGTGAACTACGGCTACACGTTCCAGGCCGACGTGTACGAGGGGCTGTCGTGCTGCAACTTCAACGAGTTCATGAGCGGCTGGGGCGGGGCGTACTTCGGCGGCGTCGACAACCTGTTCGGGCCGGTCGGCGAGCGCCCGATCACCGTCAACGAGCCGCCCGTCCACGACTCGATCCGGATGATCCGGTCGTTCATCCACGGGAACGACGCCCCGGAGACGCTCGACTCGATGACGGGCAACATCTCGCCGACGGCCGTGCTGAACTGGACCGAGCAGTCCTCGATGCGGGTGTTCTCGAACGGGAACGCGGTGATGCACCGCAACTGGCCCCACTCGATCCGCATCCACGGCGCCGAGGACGCGATGGGCCAGAACCTCGGCGTCATGCCGATTCCCTACTCCGTCACCGAGGAGGAAGCCGAGTACGCGGGCGTCGGCGGTCCGGTCGCCGCGCTGGGCGGCTGGCACGTCGCGATCAACCCCAACACCGAGCGCATGGCCTCGGCCGTCGCCGCAATCGAGGCCGCGACGACCGACGAGTTCAACCTCGCGCTGTTCGAGATCCTCGGCCAGATCCCGCCGAAGCCGGAGCTGCTTGAAACCCAGCGCGCTCGCGACATCCCGATCATGGGTCGCTACATGGACCAGCTGCAGGTCGCCGGCGAGAACGCCGTGGCGCGCCCGGTCACCGTCGTCTGGCCCGACGAGTCGACCCAGATCTCCCAGGCGGTCCACTCCGCGTACACGGGAGACAAGAGCCCGCAGCAGGCGATGTCCGACCTCGAAAGCACGCTCGAACAGATCGAACAGAGCGCCTGACGATCCACACATGCACCCAACGCCGGAGCAACCGACCGCGCCCGCGACGTACCGCGCCGAGGGACGCCGAAACCGAACTGAACGACGCCGACGCCGGGCCGCGGGACGCCGACGCGAGGCGTCGAGGTGGCGGCCGGGCGAAAGTGCGGTGGCTGGGGTGTTGGCCCGATGAGCAGTGCGACGAGCAGCATCCTCTCGCGGCCGGCGAGCTGGACCGAGCGCCTCAGCGAGACGCAGTTCGCGTACCTGATGCTGATACCGGTGTTCCTGTTGCTGGGCGTCATCGCCATCTGGCCGCTTCTGAGCACGTTCCGGCTGTCGCTGTTCGCCGACAGCCTCACCGGTGCGACCGTCGGCGAGTTCGTCGGCCTCGAGAACTACGTCGAGCTGATCACCGGGCAGCGCGAAGCGCTGCTCCCACGGCCCTTCATCGACCTGGAGACCCCGTTCCGGAGCGCGCTGCCCGTGACGCTGATCTTCGCGGTCGTCAGCGTGTTCTTCGAGACGATCCTCGGGTTCGGCGCCGCGCTCGTGCTCGACCGGGACTTCCGGGGGCGGCGCTGGTTCCGCGTGGCGCTGATCCTGCCCTGGGCGGTCCCGATCGTGATTCAGGGGATGATCTTCTACCTGATGTTCGCGCCCGGGATCGGCTTCGCGACGGACCCGCTGAGCGCCTGGGGGATCATCGGCAACACGCCGCTGACCAACAGCTTCGACTCGCTGCTGATCATCATCATCGCCGACGTCTGGAAGACCACGGCGTTCATGACGCTGCTGATCCTCGCCGGGCTCCAGAGCATCGACAGGAGCCTCTACAACGTCGGCAAGGTCGCCGGAGCGAGCCGCTGGCAGCAGTTCAAGATGATCACGCTGCCGCTGGTGCTGCCGGCGGTGCTGGTCGCGATGCTGTTCCGGTCGATCAACGCGATGCGCGTGTTCGGACTGATCGAGACGGTCTCGGACTGCGGGACGGTGCCGTCGCTGTCCTGCATGGTCGTCCAGACGTTCAGCTCCGGGCGGTACGGGACCTCGGCGGCCATCGCGTTCCTGACGGCCGCGATCATCGCCGGCGCGGTGATGATCTACATCGTCCAGTTCGCCCGCGGCCAGGCGGAGGTGATCTAGATGGCCGGTGAACCCGAGACGACCGGCGGCGCGGGACCGGGCGGCTCGCCCGGCGAGCAGGACGAGGACGCCGGGCTCTACGAGCGCTGGGTCCAGGAGTCGATCCGGAACCCCCAGCGGGTCTACCGGGGCCTGTTCTACGTCGTCACGCTGTTTTTCCTCGTGACGATGATGTTCCCGTTCTACTGGCTGCTGGTGCTGGCGCTGACGCCGAACGACCAGATCGTCGACATGGGCCTGCTGCCGCGGGGGTTCAACGTCGAGGCGTTTGTCCGGATCTTCGAGCTGCTGCCCTTCGGCAGGTACATGTTCAACAGCATCTTCCTCGCGCTGGTGACGACCGCGATCGTCCTGCTGCTTGCCAGCATCGCGGGGTACGTGTTCGGGCGCCTGGAGTTCCCCGGCCGCCAGCCGCTGATGCTGTTGATCCTCGCGATCTCCTATTTCCCGCCGGCGGCGTTCCTGCTGCCGCTGTTCGACCTCTTTACGGGGAACGTCTCGATCGGGCTCGGGCCGATCGCGATCCAGAGCCCGGTGCTGTTCAACACGCCCGGAGCGATGATCCTGCCCTTCAGCTCGCTGTTCTTGCCGCTGGCGATCTTCATACTGACGACGTTCTACGGGCAGATACCGGACGGACTGGAGGACGCGGCGCGCGTCGAGGGAACGACGCGGATCGGCGCGCTATTCCGGGTGATCATGCCCCTGTCGGCGCCCGGCGTCGCGACGGCGGGCATCCTGACGTTCATCGCCGTCTACAACGAGTTCTTCTTCTCGTTCCTGATGAACGACGGGCAGGCCCAGAACTGGGCGCCGATCGTCTGGGGGATCCTCGGGTTCCAGGGGCAGTACACCCAGTTCTACAACCTCATGGCGGCCGCGAGCATCGTCGGCGTGCTGCCGGTGGTGATTCTGGTCGTCATCGCGCAGGAAAAGATCGTCAGCGGACTGACCGCGGGCGCACTCAAGGAGTAAAATCATGGGAGACGTCATACTAGAACACGTCACGAAACGGTACGCGGACGTAACGGCAGTCGAAGACATGAACTTGGACATTCGGGACGGCGAGTTCGTCACGCTCGTCGGCCCGTCGGGCTGTGGCAAGTCTACCACCCTAGAGACGATCGCCGGCCTGACGATCCCCAGCGAGGGGACGATCACGATCGCCGACCGGGAGGTGACGAAGTTGCCGCCCAAGGATCGGGGGATCGCGATGGTGTTCCAGAACATCGCGCTGTTCCCCCACATGGACGTCTACGACAACATCAGCTTCGGGCTGCGGCTTCGCGACTTCGACAAGGAGGAGATCGACCGGCGCGTCAATCGGGCGACGGAAATTCTTCAGATCCAGGGGATGACCGACCGGATGCCCGACGAGCTCTCCGGCGGCCAGCGCCAGCGCGTGGCGATCGGGCGCGCGATCGTGCGAGAGCCGGAGGTGTTCCTGATGGACGAGCCGCTGGCGAATCTCGACGCCAAGCTCCGGGTCCACATGCGAACCGAACTCCAGCGCCTCCACAAGGAACTGGAGACGACGATCATCTACGTCACCCACGACCAGGCCGAGGCGATGACGATGTCCGATCGCATCGCCGTGCTCAACGAGGGCAAGCTCCAGCAGATCGCGGCGCCGCTGACCTGCTACAACGAGCCGGCCAACCGGTTCGTCGCGGGCTTCATCGGCTCGCCCAGCATGAACTTCCTCGAGGGCGAGTTGACGGCCGACGGCATCGTCACCGACGACTTCGCGGTCGAGTTCGACGTCGCTGCGCTCGACGGGTACGGCCCCGGCGACGCCGTGACGCTCGGCGTCCGGCCTGAGGACGTCCACCTCGAGGAGAACGCCGGCGAACTCGCTCACCCGACCGCCGCGTTCCCCGCCCAGAACGACGTGATCGAGCCGATGGGCGACGAGATCTTCGTCTACCTGATCGTCCACGACCTCGAAGGCGGCGGGCAGGAGGGCGCCGTCACCGAGCGTGATCCCGACGAGCAGGTGCTGATGAGCGTCGATCCCGACACCGACGTCGGGATGGACGAGCGCGTCAGCATCGTGTTCGACAGGAGCCGCCTGCACCTGTTCGACACCGGGACGGGCGACGCGATCACGCACGGGCTCGTTCAGCCCGCCAGAGACGTCGATCGACGAGCGCGGGGCGCCGAGTCGGAGGGCGACGACTGATGGTTTCGACCGTCGGCGCCGTCTACGTCGTCGGCGTCACCGTCCTGTTTTTCTTCTGGGTCTACGGCATCTACGCGTTCGCGCGCGATCTTCGGGGACGGTATCTGCCGGCGGTGCGGGCGTATTTCGAGCAGCGACAGGACGACGCCGAAGCGGCGCGCGCCGAAGAAGAGCGGGAGGAGCGAGAGCAACAGTTGTACTGACGCGCTCCCCGGATCAGTTCACCGCGCTTCGCAACCGCTTTTGCCGCGAGCGCACACGTCCACCCAATGACAGCGCCGCTCGTACTCGACATCGACGGGACGCTGACGAGAGCCGACGGGGAGCCGGGGATCGACCCGCGCGTGTTCGAGCCGCTCCGCGAGTGGCCCGAGCCGGTCGTGATCGCGACGGGGAAGGCGTTCCCGTTCCCGGTCGCGCTCTCGCAGTTCGTGGGGCTGCCCGAGCGCGTGATCGCGGAGAACGGCGGGATCGTCTACGCCGAGGGCGAGGCCAGCGTCGTCGGCGACCGCGCGGCCGCCGAGACCGCCGTGGCGTCGCTCCGCGACCGGGGATACGACCTCGGCTGGGGCCAGCCCGATCTCGTGAATCGCTGGCGCGAAACCGAGATCGCCGCCAACCTCGACGTGCCAGAGCAACCGCTGCGCGAGGTCGCCGCCGAGCACGGCCTGGAGGTCGTCGACACCGGCTACGCCTACCACATCAAGGACCCCGAGATCGCGAAGGGCGACGGGCTCGACGCCGTCGCCGAGCTGCTCGGACTCGATCCGTCGGCGTTCGTCGCGGTCGGCGACTCGGAGAACGACGTCTCGACGTTCGGCGTCGCCGGCGAGAGCTACGCGGTCGCGAACGCCGACGACGCCGCGCTGGCGGCCGCCGACCACGTTACGGAGGGCGTCCACGCCGCGGGGACACTCGAAGTGCTCGATCTGCTGCGATAGCTCAGTTCGTCGCCCTGCCGATACCGTCGGACAGACGCCGGCTGACGCCGACGAGAAGTTCTCGGAGCACCGGCGCGCCGTCGTAGAGCCACAGCAGCGCCGTCAGGCCGATAACGCCGGCCTGGACGAGCACGAGCGTCGGCGGATCCTGCGCGGTGAGCACGTCGACGTACTCGAAGAACAGGTCGATCGTCACGCCGACGACTGGCTGGTCGGCGCTCGGCGGCGCTGTTTCGACGGGCCAGAGAACGACCGCCAGCGGGAGGTAGCCGTGCTGAAGATACGTCGGCACGACGTCGCCGGGCAAGTGCAGCAAGTAGCCGACCGCGAACGCCGCACCGACGCGGGCGCGGCCGTAGGCCCGGGCGAGCAGTCCGGCGGCGACGGCCAGCGGCACCGCGAGGAAGACCGAGTGGCCCAGCGCGTACCCCGACTCGAACACGCCGTACTGCCACGACAGCGGCTTGTCGATCAGGTCGGGCCCCTGCGAGCCGACGAGCGCGGCGAGGGCTTCGAGCGCGCCCGGCGATCGCCGTGCGAGGAGGTGGCTCAGCAGCGAGTAGGCGAGATACCCGACCGCCGCGTGTTCCCAGGGTAGCATGGGCGGTCGGAGAGCCCTCGCGGGATTAGTTATACGGTCGCTGCGAACGACGGCGCGAGGTACTCGCCGCTTACTGGCTGTTTTAGCCCGTCTAACGCCGCCCGCTCACGGCAGCCTGACGCCGTGTTTCGTGAGAAATTCGCCGGCTTCCTTGATCTCGACCGGGCTGCCGATGATCCGGAGCTGTTCTCCCTCGGGGACGATCGTCACGACGAACCGCGACTCGATCTCCTCGCGCAACCCGTCCAGATCCTCCGTCGGCAGCACGATCTGCGTGCTGTCGCGGAGCCGTGACGGGTCGGTCATACACGTTGGCGATACGGTGGGGTCGGCATGAAAATGTCGAAACGTCGCGAGCGGGCCGCTGCGTTGCCGGTCGAGGGGTTGGATCCGCGACGATCGACATCAGCGGGCCGGGTGCGAAAGGAAGGGTTTTCGGGCGTCGTCACCCTAGCGACCGCTAATGGGGCTCGAAGAGGAGATCAGGGAACTCGAAGACGAAATTGCTGAGACGCCCTACAACAAGTCGACCGAGGGGCACATCGGGCGGCTGAAGTCGAAGCTCGCGGAGAAAAAGGAGAAGCTGGAACAGCAGTCCTCGGCCGGCGGAGGCGGGGGCTACCACGTCGAGAAGCACGGCGACGCGACCGTCGCGCTCGTCGGGTTCCCCAGCGTCGGCAAGTCGACGCTGCTCAACGCGATGACCAACGCCGACAGCGAGGTCGGATCCTACGAGTTCACGACCCTCGACGTCAACCCCGGCATGCTGGATCTCAACGGGGCCCACATCCAGATGCTCGACGTCCCCGGGCTGATCGAGGGCGCCGCCAGCGGTCGCGGCGGCGGCCAGGAGGTGCTGTCGGTCGTTCGGGCGGCCGATCTCGTGATATTCATGCTCTCTGCGTTCGAGATCGACCAGTACGAGCGGCTCAACGAGGAGCTGTACAAAAACAAGATCCGCGTCGACAGAGAGCCCCCGCGAGTGTCGGTCCGGCGGAAAGGGAAAGACGGCATTCGAGTGACCTCGAGCGTCGATCTCGACCTCGACGACCACACGATCGGCGAGATCCTCCGCGAGCACGGCTACGTCAACGCCGACGTGACGATCAACGAGCACGTCGACATCGACCGGCTGATCGACGGCATCATGGACAACCGGGTGTACATCCCCTCGATCACGGCGGTCAACAAGACCGACCTGATCGATCCGAGCTACGTCGACACCGTCAAGGAGAACCTCCGCGAGCACGATCTCGACCCCGACGAGGTGACGTTCATCAGCGCCGAGAAGGAGAAAGGGCTCGACGCGCTGAAAGAGCGCATCTGGGAGGAGCTGGGGCTGATGCGGATCTACATGGACAAGCCCGGACGGGGCATCGACTACGAGGAGCCGCTGGTCATCGAGAAAGGCAGCACCGTCGAGGACGCCGCGCACAAGCTCGGCGGCGAGTTCGAGGAGCGGTTCCGGTTCGCACGGGTGTCGGGCGACAGCGTCAAGCACGACGAACAGCAGGTCGGCCTCGACCACGAGCTCGCCGACGAGGACGTCCTGCGGATGATCACCCGCAAGTGAGTCCGACGCCGTGACCGACGCCGACGTCGAAGCGTACGACGACGAAGCGTACGACGGCGCCGACGAGGCGCACGATATCGACACCGGCGACGCCGATCCGCGTCGCCGCCGCCGATTTCTGGCCTTGCTCCTCGCGGGATTGGCTCCCTGGGTAGTCCTGATCGCTCCGAGCGGACGCGACGTCTTCTTCGCGTGGGGCTGGATCAACGTCGAGGGATGGCACGTCTTTCACCTGTACGAGTACCTCTTCGAGTTCACGCGGGGGCCGCGCGCGCTGCCGCGGCGCCTCCAGGCGTGGCCGATCGCGACGGCGCTGTACGCCGGCGCGCTCGTCAGCGCGCTCGGGGGCCTCGTGTTCGGTCGCGAGGACCGGCGCGTCACCGGTGGGTTGGCCGTCTTCGCGATGCTCTCGTTGCTCCAGTTCGCCGCCGGGTTTACGCGTCCCGGCATCGCGCGCCCCGGCGTCACGCCGCTGCCGGTCGGCGTCGTCGCCGTGCTGGTCGTCCTGTGGTGGTTCGACGGCGACCTGCTCGGTCTGTAAGAACTGTTAGTCGCGAAAATCCGGGCGCTGTCGCTCGAAGTACGTGAAAACAAAGTCCAAAAGCCGACCCGGGCCGACGGTGGTTACCGTTCGGACCGACGCCGGGCACCGCGTTTCGGGGTCCCGGCGTCAGTCTCAGGCGAACTGCGCCTGGCCGTCGGCTTCGAGCAGCTCCTTGTAGCGGTTGCGGATGGTGACTTCGGAGATGTCGGTGACCTCCGAGACTTCCGACTGGGTGATCTCCTCGTTGCACAGCAGCGGCGCCGCGTACACCGCGGCGGCCGCCAGCCCGACGGGGCTCTTGCCGCTGTGGATCCCCTTGTCCGTCGCCGTCCGGAGCAGCTGGCGGGCGCGCTGTTCGGACTCGTCGGAGAGATCGAGTTCCGACGCGAAGCGGCCGACGTACTGCTCGGGGTTCGCGGGCTGGATTTCGAGGTTCAGCTCGCGGACGATGTAGCGGTAGGTGCGCTTGAACTCCATCTCGTCGATGCGGCTGACCTGAGCGACCTCGTCGATCGATCGAGGCGTCCCGGTCTGGCGCGCCGCGGCGTACAGCGCGGCGCTGGCGACGCCTTCGATCGAGCGGCCCGGCAGGAGGTCTTCACTGAGCGCGCGGCGATAGATCACGCTGGCAGTTTCGCGGACGTCCTCGGGGAGGCCGAGCGCGGAGGCCATCCGATCGATCTCGCCGAGCGCCTGCTTGAGGTTGCGCTCTTTGGAGTCACGGGTGCGGAAGCGCTCGTTCCAGGTGCGCAGGCGCTGCATCTTCTCACGCTGGCTGGAGCTGAGGGTGTTGCCGTAGGCGTCCTTGTCCTGCCAGCCGATGTTCGTCGAGAGCCCGTCGTCGTGCATCATCTTCGTGGTGGGGGCGCCGACGCGGCTCTTCGAGTCCTTCTCGGCGGCGTCGAACGCGCGCCACTCGGGGCCGCGGTCGATCTCGTCTTCCTCGACGACCAGCCCGCAGTCCGCACAGACGGTCTCGCCGTGCTCGCTGTCGGCCTCCAGCCGGCCGCCGCACTCGGGACACAGTTGCTGGTCTTCGCTCTCCTCGGTCCGCTCTGTCGTTCGTTCCCGCGTCGATACGTCGTCGTTCGTTCGGATGCTCGTTTCTGTCATTGGTAACTCACCGTGGGTGGGAGGGCAAGGGCTGACCGGTCGGGAAAATCCCAAAATACGGCCGGGTACCGCGCTCCTACTACTACATATGAGGGAAAGCCTTATAAGTGTTTCGTAGTGAAGGTTAGTGATATATAAATACTTGTCGGATGGCGAGGTGCCGGCGGACGATCCGCAGGACGGCGCTACCGATCGAGGTAACGCCTCGCTTCGGCGTCGGAAACCTGACCGAAATCGTGGTAGTACTGACCAACCGCACGAAATCCGGCGGGTTCCTCGACGGCGTAGACGTCGTCGGCGAACGACTCCAGTGCGGCCAGCGAGTCCGGCGAGCCGACCGGGACCGCCAGAACGATCCGCTCGGCCCCGCCGTCCCGAACCTGGCGGAGGCACGCCCGGGCCGTCGCGCCCGTGGCGACGCCGTCGTCGACCACGACGACCTTGCGGCCGCGTACACCGGGCGGATCAGTCGTCCCGCGATAGGTCTCCAGCTTCTCGCGGGCGCTCTCGGCCGTCCGCTCGGCCTCGCGCTCGACGTGCGCGTCGTCGACGCCGAGCCGCTCGATCAGATCGTCGTTGCGCCAGACGCTCCCGTCGCTGGCGACGGCGCCGATCGCGAGCTCCTCGTTGTGCGGCGCGCCCATCTTCCGGGCGACGATCACGTCGAGATCGGCGTCCAGGCGGTCCGCGACGGGGCGAGCCACGGGGAGCGCGCCCCGCGGGATCCCGAGCACGACGTCGGCCTCGACGCCACGGTCGGCGAGCAGTTCGGCCAGCCGTTCCCCCGCGTCTTCCCTGTTTTCGAACATGGCGTCTCTCTCGTTTTCGCTACGGCAGCCGCTCACTAACGTCTTGCATCGTCCCGACGCAACGAGTGTTCTCGATCAGTCGTCTGGCTCGGGAGTCGGGCCGTCGTCGTCGGGCGGTTCGGGATCGCTGCCGGCGTACGCGCCGCCGTCGCCGCCCGCAGCACGAGCGACGGCCGCCGCCGCGGCCTCCGGCGAGCGGTCCGGCGACACCGCCGACGCGCCGGCCGAGTCGGCGGCCGCCGGCGCGACCGAAATCCGCGCGGGCGCGGCGGCGGCCGCGGCGGTCAGCGCCTCGTTCGGACCGTCGGACCGCGTTCGTACGAGTGCGGCGACGTCCGCGGTGCGAGCGCGTTCGCGCGCCGCGTCGAGTTCGGCGTCGTCGGGCGGCGACAGCGGCGCCGTCTCCACCATATCGGCGCCGAGGCTTCTCGCCGTCGCCGCCGCGACGTCGCCCTCGGGCAGCGGGCCGATCGAAAGGTCGAAACCGGCGTCGTCGAGGGCGACGAGCGTCTCGGCGGCCGCCTCGCCCGCGCCGGCCACGTGGACGCGCGCTCCCCTGGGCGGCGCGCGATCGGGCAGCGCGGTGACGGAGACGGCTCCGGTCGCGGGATTGCGGTCGACGACCGACCGGACGTCGAACGCCGCGGCGACCGCCGACTCGGTGAGCACGTCCTCTGGCGGGCCGACTGCGAGAAACTCGCCGCCAGCGAGGATCGCCAGCCGATCGCAGTAGCGCGCCGCGAGATCGAGATCGTGAATCGCGGCGACGGCCGCCGTGCCGTCGTCGACGAGCGAGCGGACCATCTCCAGGGTCTCGACCTGGTGGTTCACGTCGAGGCTCGCGGTCGGCTCGTCGAGCAACAGCGCGGGCGTCTCCTGGGCGACCGCGCGGGCGAGCAGCGCGCGCTGGCGCTCGCCGCCGCTGACCTCGTCGATCGACCGGTCGGCGAGCTCGGCGACGCCGGTGCGCTCCAGCGCGGACTCGACGGCTCGCCGGTCCTCGGCCGAGGCGGGACTAAAGCGCGAACGGTGGGGGTGGCGCGCCATCGCGACGATCTCGCGCACGTCGAAGGAAAACGAGACCGCGGTGTCCTGCGGGACGACTGCGACCCGCCGGCTCGCGGCGCCCGAGGAGAGCTCGTGGACCTCGTCGCCGTCGACGAGCACGCGACCCTCGTCCGGCGCGAGGACGCCGCTGATCGCCCGCAACAGCGTCGTCTTGCCGGCGCCGTTCGGCCCGACGACGCCGACGAGCTCGCCCGGCGCGACGTCGAGCGAGACGCCCGAGAGCACCGGGACGTCGCCCAGCGACAGCGAGACGTCCTCGACGCCGATCGTCGGGTCGGCGCTCTCCGCGGCGTCGGTCGCGGGGTCGGCGTCCACCGCGGCGTCGGTCGCGGGGTCGGCGTCGTCCGTCACAGTCCGTGCACCTCCCTCGATTTGAGCAGGAACAGGAAGAACGGCGCCCCGACGGCCGCGGTGACGATGCCGACCGGCATCTCGGCGGCCCCCGAGCGGGCGATCGTGTCGGCGACGACGAGGAACGAGCCGCCCGCGAGGGCGCTCGTCGGGAGCAGGACGCGGTGGTCCGGTCCGACGAGCAGGCGCATCGCGTGGGGGACGATCAGGCCGACGAAGCCGATGACGCCCGTGACGGCGACGCCCGCGGCCGTGACGACGCTGGCGACCGCGAGCAGGAGGAGTTTCGCGCGCTCGACCTCGACGCCGAGGTGGTGGGCCTCCTCCTCGCCGAGCAGCAGGACGTTCAGCTCGCGAGCGTACGCGCTTAGCACCCCCAGCGCGAGCAGCGTCACCGGGAGCACGAACGCCACCTCCTCCCAGGTGCTGTGCTGGAGGTGGCCCATCAGCCAGTAGACGGCCTGCTCCAAGCTTTCGCCGCTCTGCAGCAGGAGGTAGGAGATCACCGCCCCCAGAAACGTCTGGACGGCGACGCCGGCGAGCAGCAGCGTCGCGACCGGCGTCCGGCCGCCCTCCGTCGCGATGGCGTAGACGCCGAAGGCGGTGAGGACGGCGCCGACGAACGCCGCCAGCCGCAGGTCCACCGGAACGAGCGCGGGCATCGCGATCGTCGCGACGGCGCCGACCGCCGCGCCCGACGAGACGCCGACGATGGAGGGGTCGGCCAGCGGGTTGCGGAAAAAGCCCTGCATCACGGTGCCCGCGCCGGCCAGCCCGACGCCGACGGTCGCCGCGAGCGCGATGCGGGGCAGCCGGATGTTGACGACGATCGTCCGCGTCGTCGCGGGGACGGACGCGGAAAACGGCGCGGTCCAGTGCACGTCCGGCAAGACGTACGGGATCCCCACGCCGGGCGCGAGCCGCCAGACGCCGGCGTCGAGGCCGACGCCCGCCGGGATGACGAATGCGTCGTAGGCAGCTTTCGCGACCGCCAGCGGCGTGATATCGACCGGTCCGATCGTGGCGCTAACGAGGATCACGGCGACGAGCAACGCTGACAGCGGCACCGACCAGACGGCCGCCCGCACCGCCGGTCGCGCGTGCGCGGCGGCCGCGAGGCTCCCCAGTTGCGACAGCCGACTCTCCGCGGATTCCGATGCGGTCGTCACGGTACGTCTGCAACCCCGGTTGCAGTAGACAAATATTTATTGGACACGGGCCAGCGTTCGGACGATGACACGAACACGGACAGCGGTACTCGTCGCGTTCGTCGCGTGCGCCGCGCTAATCGCGGGCGCCGCCGCGCCCGCCGCAGCGGCCGCGGGCGGGCCGTCGAACGGTGGTCCCGGACACGGCGCCGGAGCCGCCGACGCGACGACCGCGACGCCGACGATCGCCGACGCCGCACAGAGCGACGAACTGAACTGCTCGTACCCGCGGACGTTCACCGACGCCGGCGGGGCCGACGTGCAGCTCGACGAGGAACCCCAGGCGATCGTGACGCTGAACCCGTCGGCCGCCCAGACGCTCTGGGAGATCGGCGCCAAGGACAAGGTCGTCGGCGTCTCGGCGTACGCGTCCTACCTCGACGGCGCGGACGAGCGGACGAACGTCACGGGAGCGAGCGGCATGACGTCGGCGGAGAAAGTCGTCGACCTCGATCCCGACCTCGTGCTCGCGCCCAACACGATCTCGAACGACACGGTCGACCAGTTGCGGAACAACGACCTGGCAGTCTACCAGTTCGCGTCGGCCGCGTCGATCGACGACGTGTACGACAAGACCGAGCGGATCGGCGAGCTCGCGGGCGCCTGCGAGGGCGCGACCGAGACCGTCGAGTGGATGCAGACCGAAATCGACGCCGTTCAGGAGAACGTCAGCGAGTCCGACCGCCCGAGCGTCTACTTCGAGTTCTTCGGGACGACGCCCGGCGCCGGGACGTTCCAGCACGACGTGATCACCACCGCGGGCGGCGAGAACGTCGCGGCGGAGGCCGGCCTGGAGAGCTGGGCGCAGCTCAGCGACGAGAAGCTGATCGAGCAGAACCCCGACTACCTGCTGCTGCTGGAGGGTTCGGCGGTCCCGGATCGCGAGGCGGTCCAGTCGACCAGCGCGGTGCAGAACGACCGGATCATCCGTGTCGACACGAACTACATGCAACAGCCCGCGCCCCGGGTCGTGTACGCGATCCAGGAGATCAACGAGCAGCTTCAGCAGTACGAGGGCGAGAGTTCCGAGAACGAGAGTAGCGAGAACGGGAGCGGCGCCGACGAGAGCGACGGCGGCGACAGCGTCCCCGGCTTCGGCGTCGCCCCCGCGGTCGCCGCGCTGCTGACCGCCGGCGTGCTGGCGCGCCGTCGGAACTGACCCGTACCGGCAGCCCGGACGCCGACTCGTCGCGGAAACCGACCTTTTTACGTCGCCGACACCGATCGGACGAGTATGGTCGAAAACGTCATCTGGCCCGCGTACTTCGACGCGGACCTCACGCGCTCGAAGGGGCGCCGCGTCCCGGAGGAGCTGGCGGTGCCGAGCCCCGAGGTCGAGGAGATCGCACAGGCCGTCCAGCAGGTGGGCTACGACGCCGTCGTCGAGCGAGACGTCGCCTACCCGCGCGAGCACTACCAGCAGCGCGGGCGCGTGCTCGTCAAGGACGCCGACGACGCCAAGAACGACGTCGTCCAGGCGGTGGCCGCCTACGTCGCGACGATGCGCGAGTGATGCAGCGACTCGGCGAGGCCGACCGGACGGCCCAGGGGCTGGCGATCGTCCGACTCGACGACCCCGACGACCCGCCGCCGATCGGCCGCGAGGTCGTCGACGAGTCGCTCTCGACGGCGGGCCGCATCGTCGACGTGTTCGGGCCGGTCGAGGGCCCCTACGTCGCGATCACGCCGGCGGACGACCGGCGACTGGCGACGCTGCTTGGCGAGAAGCTGTACGTGCAGTGAGAACGCGCCGGCTGCGGATCGGAGATTCGACGACGGCGATCAGTCCGCCTGTCCTTCGGCGATGAGACACTCGCAGCGGTCGGCCTCCGGATCGAAACAGTCCGGACACTCCGACCGGCGGTCGATGATCGTGTCGAGGCGCTCGGCGACCGTGTCGTCGATGACGCTCTCCAGGGCGCGGGCCTCCTCGCGGTAGCTCTCGACCTCCAGGACGTTCGCGAGAAACCGCTCGATGATGCAGTACGTCTGGAGCGCGTCCCGGGCCCGGCCGATCCCGTCGTCGGTGAGTTCGACGCCCTTGTACTTCTCGTGGTCCGCGAGACCCCGATCCTCCAGTTTTCCGATCATCTCGTTGACGCTGGCGGGGCTGACGTCGAGCATATCGGCGAGCTGTCCGGTCGACGCCGGACCGTCCTCCATCATCTGTGCGAGGTATATCGCTTTGAGGTACTGGTCAGCTGTGTTCATTCCCGATCCTCCATGATCGCGGTCACTTCCTCGACGCCCTCTTTTTCCTCCTCGCGGATCGCGTACAGCGTGTCGAGCACCAGCTCCTCGTCGACGGTGTAGTCGGCGTCGCTGGCCTCGATCGCCTCGATGAGGTCGTCGTAGAACTTGTAGGCGGTCTCCTCGTTGCAGAGCTGGTCGTACAGCAGCCCGTCGAAGTCCTCGGGCTGGTTGCTCGCGTAGTGCTCGCGGACCAGCAGCTCGATCTCGTCGTAGCCGACCGTCTCGGCGTCCATTTCGTCGACCAACGATTCGAGGCGGGCGCGGTGCTCGGCGGACTCCTCGGCCGCGTGATCGAGCAGTTCGGCGATCTCCTCGTCTAATTCGGCCCGCTCGTCGGGCGAGAGCGACTCCAGGTGCGAATAGGCACGCGCCTCGACGACCTCCTCCAGCACGACTCCGATCTGGAGGAGCCGGGCGAGCTGGCGGTCCGTCGAGACGCGTTGACCCAGGCTCATAGCTCCCACTCGGAGAGCCGGTCACTTAACGCTCCCTACTTTCGGCGTCCCGACGGGGCGGCGACGGCGCCACGCGTCAGGGGACCGCCGCGATACCGACCTCGTCTGCGCGATCGGCGTCGTACACTGAAGTACCGAGCGTGCGAAAGTATCAGCATGGGAGACCGCGACGAACGCGCCCCGGAGCCCCGCGGGAGGAACGTCGCGGGCGAAACGCCGACGGGCGAACCGGTGGCGACCGACGAGGACGTCACGGTCCACGAGGAGGGGACGGAACTGGAGCGCACGATCGGGCTGGTCGGCGGGCTGGCCATCGGCATCGGGACGATGATCGGCGCCGGCATCTTCGTGTTCCCGGGTATCGCGGCCGGCGAAGCCGGACCCGCGGCGGCGGCCTCGTTCGCGATCGGCGGCGTCGTCGCGCTGCTGGTCGCGCTCCCGTCCGCCGAACTCGCGACGGCCATGCCCCGCAGCGGCGGCGGCTACTACTTCGTCTCCCGCGCGCTGGGCGCCGCGTACGGGACGGTCGTCGGCATCAGCCTCTGGCTCGGGCTGGTGTTCGCCTCGGCGTTCTACCTCGTCGGCTTCGGCCACTACGCGGCGGCCGTGCTCGCCGAGGTCGGCGTCGCCGCGCCGATCGACCCCGTGATCCCGCTTGGCGTGCTGTTCGGCGTCCTCCTGACCGTCCTGAGCGCGACGGGGACCGAGAACGCCGCGAAGCTCCAGAACGCCATCGTCGGCGTGCTGCTCGTGATCCTCACCTCGTTTCTCGCGTACGGCGCGGGGGACGCGCTCGGCGTCTTCGGTACCAGTGCGGTTCCGGAGCAGTTCGCACCGTTCGGCGTCGGGCCCATCTTCTCGACGGCTGCGCTTGTGTTCACCTCCTACCTCGGATTCGCTCAGGTCGCGACGGTCGCCGGCGAGATCAAGAACCCCGACAGGAACCTGCCGCTCGCGATGGTCGGCTCGGTCGTCATCGTCGCCACGTTCTACGTCGTGACGATCTTCGTGGCGACGAGCGCGGTCGGCAGCGAGGCGCTCCGCGGGTTCGGCGAGACCGCGATGGTCGAGGTGAGCCGCGAGTTCTTCGGCGTCGCCGGCGCGGTCGCGATCCTGTTCGCCGGGCTGCTCGCGACGTTTTCGAGCGCCAACGCCTCGATCCTCAGCTCCTCGCGGTCGATCTACGCGCTGAGCAGCGACGCGCTGCTGCCCCGGCGCGCCAGCGAGATCAACCTGCGCTACGGGACGCCACACGTCGCGCTCGCGATGGCCGGGGGGCCGATCGTCGTGCTGACCGCGACCGGACAGGTCGAACTGCTGGCCGAGGTCGCCTCCTTTCTCCACCTGATCATGTACGGGCTGATCTGCGCGGCGCTGATCGCCCTCCGACGGAACCCGCCGGAGTGGTACGACCCGGACTTCCGGATGCCCGGCTCCCCGTACCTGCCGGCGATCGGCGGGCTCGCCAGTTTCGGGCTGATCGCGTTCATGGCACCCGCCTCGATCGTCGTCGGCGTCCTCGTGATGGCCGGCGCGTACGGCTGGCACAGCTATTACGCTCGCGGCGTAACGCTCAAGGGACAGCTATGACCGACCGTCCGTCGATCCTCGTCCCGCTCCGGGTGCTCGAAGGCGAGCCCCTCGAGCCCGGCGTCGTCGATCTGCTCTCGGGCGCCCGCGTCGTGCTGCTGGGCTACTACGAGATCCCTGACCAGACGGCGCCCGGCCAGGCTCGCATGCAGTTCGAGGATCGGGCGCGGAACCGGCTGAACGATCTGGAAGCCCAGTTCGAGGACGCCGACGCGGTCGTCGAGTCGACGCTGGTGTTCACCCGCGACGGCGACGAGACGATCGAGCGCGTCGCCCGCGAGGAAGGCTGCGTCGCGACGCTGCTGCTCAACCCGGCGGCGGCGATGGACGACGTGCTCGTGGCCGTCCGCGGGGACCGGGTCATCGACCGGATCGCCGCGGTCGCCGGCGGCCTGTTCGACGACGGGACGACCTCGGTGACGCTGCTGAACGTCGCGCGCGGCGACGAACGAGTGCCGGAGGGCGAGGCGTTCTTAGAGCGCGTCCGATCGGAACTGGTCGACGCCGGCGTCGACCCGGCGCGGATCGAGGTGCGCGTCGAGACCGCGCGGCGACCGATCCGAAAGATCGTCGAAGTGTCGGCGGCGTTCGACGCGGTGATCCTCGGCGAGTCCGACCCGTCGGTGATGACCGTCCTGTTCGGCGAGAAATCGGAGCAGGTCGCCGAGCGGTTCATCGGGCCGGTGCTGGTGGTCCGCCAGCCGCGGGAGCCAGAGGAGGAAAACAGGCCGGACGGATCGACGCAGTAGAGCGTCGTCACAGACGGATCGGTCGGCGGTCCGGCGTCCGGCCGCGAGAGCGGCTACCGGCGTCGCTCCCCGGGCGTGCGACAGTTGACAAAAAACGACCCGAAATCGGAGTTATTCGCGCAGTCGCTGCGCCACGAGGGTCTCGAGATCCTCGCGGAGTTCGTCGACCGCGACTTCCTCGAGGACGGGGACGAAGAAGCCCTCGACGAGCATGTTCGTCGCGCGCTCCTCGTCGACGCCGCGGCTCGTCATGTAGAACAGCTCCTCCTGGTCGACCTGGCCGACGGTCGCGGAGTGGCTGGCCTCGGTGTCGTGGTTGTTGATGATCAGCTTCGGGGAGGCGTCGGCCTCGCTCTCGTCGCTGAGCATCAGGGTGTTCTCGCGCTGGTAGGAGTTGGTGTCCCACGCGCCCGAGCCGACGTCCTGGACGCCCTCGTACACCGAGCGCGCCACGTCGTCGATGACGCCGCGGGTCACCAGGTCAGCCGTGGTGTGCTCGGCGCGGTGCCAGACGCGGGCGTCGAGATCGAAGTGCTGGTCCTCGTGACCGAAGAACGCGCCGACGATCTGGGTCTCGGAGCCGTCGCCGTTGAGCTCGGTCTCGACGCTGGATTTAGTCAGGCGGGAGCCGACGTTGCCCTCGATCCAGTCGATCGTGGCGTACGTGTCGGCGTCGCCGCGCTTGTGGGTGAAGTTGTACGTCTCCTCGTCGACGTTCTGGAGCGAGCCGTACTGGACGTTCGAGTTCTCGCCGGCGGCGATCTCGACGACGCCGCTGTAGTAGCGCGCGCCGTCGACCTCGGTGTCGCCGGAGCTCTGGCGCTCCAGCAGCGTGACCGACGAGGATTTCTCGGAGACGACGAGCGTGTAGTTGAACAGCGACTGGCTGTTCATCTCGGTCCGGACCTTCACGTCCTCGGCCTCGACGCCCTCGGGGACGTGGACGACCGTGCCGGTCGAGAACAGCGCCGTCGACAGCGCGGTGAGGTAGTTCGACTGCGGGTCGACGACGCTGCCGAAGTGCTCGGAGAGGAGGTCGCCGAACTCGTCGACGGCCTCGCTCCAGGGGAGCACCTCGACGCCCTCGGCGTCGACGAGCTCCTTCTGTTCGGCGGCGTTCAGCGGATCGACCAGCGACTCGTAGTCGAGATCCTCGAGGTTGGTCCACTTGCGGCCCGGCGTCTGGATGACCGACGGCATGTCGAGGTCGTCCAGCGCGTCGAGCGCGTCGAGACGCGTCTCGAGGAGCCACTCGGGCTCCCCGAGCTCCTCGGAGATCTGGCGAACGGTGCTCTCGTCGATCGTGGCGTGTACCTGCGTGCTCATGTTATCCGAGGCTCCCCTCCATCTCGAGCTCGATGAGGCGATTGAGCTCGACCGCGTACTCGATCGGCAGTTCCTCCGTGATCGGCTCGATGAAGCCCGAGACGATCATCTGCTTGGCGTCGTCGTCGTCGAGACCGCGCGACTGGAGGTAGAAGATGTCCTCGTCGCCGATCTTGCCGACGGTGGCCTCGTGGGCGACGTTGACCTTCGACTCCTCGATCTCCATGTACGGCATCGTGTCGCTGGTCGACTCGTTGTCGAACATCAGCGCGTCGCACTCGACGGCCGTCGAGGAGTTCTCGGCGCCGTCGGCGATCTGGACGAGCCCGCGGTAGTTGGTGCGGCCGCCGTCCTTGGCGATCGACTTGGACTCGACGGTGGACTTCGTGTCGGGCGCGTTGTGGTACACCTTTGCGCCGGTGTCGATGTCCTGCCCCTCGCCCGCGAAGGCGATGGTGATGTGGTTGTCCGTCGCGCCGCGACCCTTCAGGATCGTCGAGGGGTACAGCATCGTGGCCTTCGAGCCCATCGAGCCCGAGACCCACTCCATCGTGCCGCCCTTCTCGGCGATGGCGCGCTTGGTGTTGAGGTTGTACGTGTTCTTCGACCAGTTCTGCACGGTCGAGTACTGGACGTGAGCGTCCTCGCCGACGAACACTTCGACGCCGCCGGAGTGGAGGTTGTGGGTGCCGTACTTCGGCGCCGAACAGCCCTCGATGTAGTGGACTTCCGAGCCTTCCTCGGCGATGATCAGCGTGTGCTCGAACTGGCCCATCCCCTCGGAGTTCATCCGGAAGTACGCTTGGACGGGCATCTCGACGGTGACGCCCTCGGGGACGTACACGAACGAGCCGCCCGACCAGACCGCGCCGTGGAGCGCCGCGAACTTGTTGTCGCTCGGGGGGACGCAGTTCGTCATGAAGTGCTCCTTGACGAGCTCGGGATGCTCCCGGACGGCCTCGTCCATGTTGCAGAAGATGACGCCCTTCTCCTCCCACTGCTCCTGCATGTTCTGGTAGACGACCTCGGACTCGTACTGGGCGCCGACGCCCGAGAGCGCCTTGCGCTCGGCCTCGGGGATGCCCAGCTTCTCGAAGGTGTCCTGGATCTCGTCCGGGAGGTCCTCCCAGTTGTCGGCGCCCTCGCGCTTGTCGACGTCGGGGCGGATGTACGGGACGATCTGCTCGACGTCCAGCCCGGAGAGGTCCGGCATGCCGGGCCAGCCGCTCGGCATCGGCATCTCCTTGTACTGTTCGAGCGCGCGGAGGCGCCGCTCGAGCATCCAGTCGGGCTCGTCCTTGTCCTCGCTGATGAGGCGGACGACTTCTTCGGTCAGGCCCTTGTCGGATCGAACGGCCGAGTTCTCCTCTTTCTTGAACTCGAACCGTTCCTCGGTGTCGGTCTCTTGTAGGTGGTCTTGATCTGAACTCATGGTTTAGTGTTGTATGGTAATCGCTGGAGCCGTATCAGGCTGTCTCGTAGACCTGCTCTCGGACCCAGTCGTAGCCCTCGTCCTCGAGCTTCTCGGCCAGCTCCGCGCCGCCGCTCTCGGCGATCTCGCCGTCGAGCATCACGTGGACGTGGTCGGGCTCGACGTAGTCGAGGATCCGCTGGTAGTGGGTGATCTGGAGGATTCCGGTGCCCTGCTCGTCGCGCAGCGCGTTGATGCCGTCGGAGACGTCCTGCAGTCGGTCGATGTCGAGCCCGGAGTCGATCTCGTCGAGCACGGCGATCTCGGGCTCGAGGATCGCGGCCTGGAGCACCTCGTTCTGTTTCTTCTCGCCGCCGGAGAAGCCGGCGTTGAGGTAGCGACGGGCGAACTTCTCGTCCATGTCGAGCTGCTCCATCTTCTCGGAGAGGATCTGCTGGAACTCCGCGACGTCGACCTCGCCCTCGTCGGCGGGGCCCTCCATCGGGGAGTTCTCGTAGCCCGCTTCCTCCTCTTCCTCGTCCTCGTCCGCCTCCTCTTCGTCCTCGAAGAGCTCCTCGCGCTCCTCGATCTTGGCGTTGAGCGCCGTGCGGAGGAAGTTCGACATCGTGACGCCCTCGATCTCGGCGGGGTACTGGAAGCCGAGGAACACGCCGAGCGCGGCGCGCTCGTTGGGCTCGAGCTCGAGCAGGTTCCAGGTCTTCTGGTCCTCGTCGAACTCGACGCCCTCGAACTCGTCGCCCTCGAACTGGAGCAGCACCTCGCCCTCCGTTACTTCGTAGGCGGGGTGGCCGGCGATGACCTTCGCCGTCGTCGACTTGCCGCTGCCGTTCGGTCCCATCAGGGCGTGGATCTCGCCGGGCTCGACCTCGAGATCGACCCCGTTGAGGATCTGTTCGCCGCCCTCTTCTGCGACCTTCGCGTGGAGATTATTGAGTTGTAGCGTAGCCATTGCTGAAAGTCCTCTGTCACTCGAACGGTGGGGTCGCCCGCCCATAATGGTTTCGCATTTCTCGTAATCAGTTGGCGTTCCGCGAAAATACTTTTCCCGTTCCGGAATACCCGTCACGCCGACAGCCGAGCGCGGAGAGTCGTCGAGGACGCTCCGAGCGCCCCCGAAACCGGAGTAGGAACACGGAAACCGATCGCGCGAGATCGATCGGTATGGACGACGCGGGAAAGATCGATCGGGAGTTCTTCGAGAGCCGCATCGAGCCGCGACTGGGCGCCGCGCGGGACGACGTGGCGATCGGCCCGACCTACGGCGTCGACTTCGGCCTCATAGAGATCGACGACAGCGTCCTCGCGGTCGCGACCGACCCGATCTCGATCCTGCCCGACCTGGGCTTCGAGCGGGCGGGCCGCTTCGGCATCCGGATCGTGCTCTCGGACGTCGCCGTCTCCGGGCTGGCGCCGTCCCACGTCGCCGTCTCCTTCGCCCTGCCGCCCGAGACGACCGACGAGGAGTTCGCGCGGTTCTGGGGCGCCGTCGACGAGGAGTGTCGTGACCTCGGCGTCAGCATCGTCACCGGGCACACCGCGCGCTACGACGAGAGCCGCTACCCCTGGGTCGGCAGCGGGACGGCGTTCGCGGTCGGCGACGCCGAGGACGTCGTCCGGCCGGATGGCGCGCGTCCGGGCGACGACCTGCTGGTGACGAAAGGCCCCGGCGTCGAGACCGTTGGTCTATTATCCTCGCTGTTCCCCGAGCGGATCGACCTGCCCGCCGAGACGCTGGCAGTTGCGCAAGAACGACTCGACGACGTCGAGACGGTGCGGGACTGCGCGGCGGCGGTCGACGCGGGTCGCGTGACGGCGATGCACGACGCGACCGAGGGCGGCCTGATCGGCGCGCTCCACGAGGTGGCGGGCAGCGCCGGCGTCCGCATCGACGTCGACGCCGACGCCGTGCCGGTGCTGCCCGGCGTCGAAGCCGTGAGCGAGGCGCTGTCGATGGATCACTGGCGCGCGAGCACGGCGGGAACGCTCCTGATCGCAGTCCACCCGGAAGACACCGACGCCGTCGTCGCGGCGCTCGAAGCCCGCGGGACGCCGGTCGGCGTCGCTGGCAAGGTAACGGACGGATCGGGCGTCGTCGTGGACGGTGAGCGGGTCGCGGCGCCGAGCGGCGACGCCGCCTGGCCGGTCTACGAGCGACTGCTCTCGGAATGAGCGACGGAGAGAAATTTCACATGAAGCTACCGAGCCCGGTCTGCTCCTGGCCGCTCTTGACCTCCTCCCAGGAGATGTCGAGCGCTTCGAGGACGCGCTCGATCGGGCCCTGCAGCGTCTTGTCGAGCATCTTCTCGTAGTCGACCTCGAACGCCTCGGGGAGCTGGTCTTCGTACTCGAAGCATATCACGTCCGGATCGCGCTTGAACTCGCCGTAGAGGGGATCGGTCTGGGGATCGAATCCCTCCTCGTTCTCCATGCGCCGGAAGAACTCGGGGTGGACCTTCTCGAGGTAGAGTCGCTTCGGCTTCGAGCCGCTGGCGAAGTTGGTCCCGAGCAGCATGTTAGCGTACTTCGCGCCCCGGACCTGCGCGGTGTCGGTGTCGTAGTTGTCGAGTTTCTTCCCGATGCCGCCGGGGATGCCGATCTCGTCGAGTGAGACGTCGCCGCGCTGGACGCGCTGGATCACCTCGTGGACGTAGTCTTTGACCGCCTCGATGTCCTCCCCGCGGACGATCCGGGTGATGACCTCCAGCTGGACCTCCTTGGTGATCGGCGCGATGTCCGAGCGCTGGTACTCGAATCCGGTGATGTCGATGTCGTCGACGTCCTTGCCCTCCTTCCAGACGATGTGGCCGGCGTAGCGCTTTTTCGTGCCCGCCTGGAAGAATCGCCGATAGAGCTTCTCGAACTCGATCTGGAAGCGGTGCTCCTCGGCGTTGAGTTCACTGCTGGCGAATTCGTCGTAGGCGTCGTTGATGTGCTCCTCGATCTCGAAGGACTGCTCGATGGCGTCTTCCTTCGAGACGTCGTCGCCGAGCTCCAGCATGACCGAGTCCGTGTCGCCGTAGATGACTTCCTTGCCGAGATCGTTCGCCGCGGTCTCGGTGAACTCGATAACGTCCCGACCTGTCGCGGTCACCGCGGCGCCCATCTCCTTGTCGTAGAGGCGGAACCGATCCCAGCCCAGGACGCCGTACAGCGAGTTCATGATGACCTTCACCGCCGCCTGCTGCCGGTCGAACCGCTCGTAGTCCTGGCTGTCGGGGTCGTTCTCGTTTCGGAGCGACTTCTTCTCCTCGCGCTCGCTGAGGAGTTCGTCGACCATCTCCCGGATGATGCCGTCCGGCTCCTTCCGGAAGTGAGTCCCGTTGGGCGCGCGGTACGTCTCGCCGTCGTACGCTTCGGGGTCGACCTTCGTCTCGGGCGAGGCGTTGGTCGTCACCATGCACATCGGGTACAGCGACTTGAGGTCGAGCACGGTGACGTTCTCGCGGACGCCGGTGATCGGGTCGAACACGGCGCCGCCCTCGTAGTCCTCGCCCTCGTGGCGGCCCTTCGAGGGGAGCGCGAACTCGCCGTGGACCTTGTGGAGCACGTACATGTCGACCGCGTCGCCCGGCGTCGGCGCGTCTTCGAGCTTGCAGCCGACGAACGATCGCACCTCGTCCCAGAACGCGACGATGTCCTGCTTGCGGTCGAGTTCGACGCAGAGCTCGACGTCCCGGAGGTTGTACTCCAGCAGGCGCTCGGGGTCCTGCTCCCAGAGGTCGCCGATGTCGCCGGTGTAGCGCTCCTTGCCGACGCCGAGCTCCTGCTCGCCGACGGCGTCGAGGCGGTAGGACTCGAGTTCGGTGAACTGCGTGCGCTTGTAGGCGTACAGCAGGTCGAACACGACCCGGCCCTTGATGTCCGGGCCGCCCCAGCCGCCAGCCCAGACCTCGTTCACGCGAGAGAGCCGGTCGTAGGAGAGGCCGAGGTTCTCCAATCGGTTCACGAGGTACGGCGCGTCGAAGTCCTCGAAGTTCCAGCCCGTCAGCACGTCCGGATCGGTCTTGTCGACGTAATCCAGAAACGCCCGGAGCATCTCCTCCTCGGAGTCGAACGTCCGGACCTCGTAGTCGGCCTGCTCGGCCATCGGATCGTACCCCTCCAGGGCTTCGGGCGCGTCGACGCCGCCGACCGGCGCGTCGTAGAGCCAGACGACGTACTCGTCGTCGTAGGAGTCGTGGCTCGTCAGGCAGACGATCGGCTGCTCGGCGTCCTCGGGCTCGGGGAACCCGTGGCGGTCGTCGACCTCGATGTCGAACGTGTTCACGCGCGGGCGTGCGGTCGACTCGACGGCCTCGACCTCGTCGTGGACGACGACGAGCGCGCCCTCCTCGTCGCGACGCAGGGGCACCTCGATCCCGCTCTCTATGTCCTTGTCGATGAGAAAGCGGTTGGGAAACAGGATGTCGGCCTCGAAGTGGTCGAACTCGTCCCGGACGTTCCCGACGTCTCGCGGGGTTCGGCCGAAGATCTTGGTCAGCTTCTCGCCCCGGATGCTCTCGAACGGGTCGCCGTCCTCGTCTGTCTCGGACGAGCCCGTCAGGACGTCGTACTCGTCCTCGGGCGGGCGCTCCAGCGAGTCGGTTGGCGCGTAGAAGTACGGCCTGAATCCGATCACCTTCACGTGCTCGGGCTCGTCGTCCGCGTCGCGACCGAACACGTGCATGATCGGACGTTCACTCTGGCCGTTGCCCTCGATCGTGTAATCGACCTGCATCACGGCGAGCGTCTTGGTCTCGGCGGGCTCGCCGTACTGCGCGTCGACGCCCTCGCGGGTCGGGTCGATCGTCTCGATGCCGTCGCCGGTGCCGTCGCCCGCGACGGCGCGCGCCTCCGCGGCCGCGTGGGCCTCCCGGCCGTCCTCGGCGTCGTCGGCCCCCGAGCCGATGTCGCCGAACGTCATCTGCTCCGGGGTCCCCGAATCGGTCATGTCGTTCGAGTTTGCCGCCACCGGGTAAAAACTGTCGTGATTGCGGGGACCGGCGGTGACGCACCGCCCGCGCGGTTCGGTACTCGGTACCGTCACCCGTTTCGGGAATCGTCACCGCGTCTCGTTACGGATTTATTATGGTTGATAGTGTGTCACTGAGTATGACGGGACACGACCCGTACGGTCGCGCGATCCGCGACCACCACGAGGGCGAGCGCGAGGAACCGCTGCTCGACGTCGACGGCGCCGAAACGCGCGAGCATCCGATCGAGTTGTTTTACTTCGACGAGTTCGACCCGGCCGAAGACTCCGACGCCAAGTGGATCGCCGAATGGCTCGACGGCCCGCTACTCGATATCGGCGCCGGCGCGGGCCAACACGCGCTGTACCTCCAGGAGCGGTTCGAGACCGTGGCGATCGACGTCAGCGAGCACCTGGTGGCAGTGATGCGCGACCGCGGCGTCGCGGACGCGCGCGTCGCCGACATGTTCTCGCTACGCGAGTCGTTCGAGCGTGATCGGTTCGGATCGGCGCTCGCGAACGGCACCCAACTCGGACTCGCGGGCTCGATGCGAGGGCTGAGCGAGTTTCTCGGCGACCTCGCGCACGTGACGACCCCGGACGGGACTGCAGTCGTCGACGCCCACGATCCAATCCGGGACGGCGTGACCGATATCCTCGGCTACCGCTCGGATCCGACGCCCGGCCTCGCCCACCGGACGTATCACTTCGAGTACGAGGACGACGTGGGACCGACGCTGCAGTTCCGCCTGTTCAGTCCCGACCGGCTGCGGGAAGCCGCTGTCGGGACGGGCTGGGAGGTCGCCGAGATTCGAAGGGGCGAGGACGACGCCGATGCGTACTACCGCGCGGCGCTCGTGAAGCCCTGACGGGAACGACCCCTCGTACGGGCCCCCAGAAATTATCACGTAGTGTGAACAAGGGACCGACATGGTCCACTGCCCCGAGTGCGAGTCGACCCTCGCCGAGGCGTCGGACGTGGAGTTCGTCGAAACTGAGGCGACGACGGGGATCATCGCCGCATCGAAGCGGTTCTACGCCGTCGAGTGCGCCGAGTGCGGGACGACGCTCGGCAGCGGCGTCGCCGGCGCGAAGGCGGGCGGCAACGCTGCGTGACGACGGCTTGCGACCGAGTGTGAGGGAACAAGAATTATAGTATCGCCGTCAAAACGGCCGAGCATGGTCCACTGCCCAGAGTGCGACGCGACCCTCGAAGAGCCCTCCGACGTCGAGTTCGTCGAGATGGACGCCACGACCGGCTTCTTCGCCGCCTCGAAGCGATTCTACCTGACCGCCTGCGGCCACTGCGGCGCCGCGATCGGTGGCGGCGTCGCCGGCGCCAAAGCCTGATCGGTGCGCTCGATAGCGGTGGGGAACGGCCCCACCAAGCGCTTTTTATGCCTGCGCGCGACCTCGCACCCATGACGGGTCGTTACTTCGAGGAGTTCGAGGTCGGCGAGCGGATCGCCCACGAGAAGCGCCGCACGATCTCCGAGAGCGACAACCAGCGCTTCTGCGACATGACGATGAACCAGCAGCCGCTGCACCTCGATCGGGAGTTCGCCGCCGAGACGCAGTTCGGCGAGCGCGTGGTCAACGGGCTACTCACGATGAGCCTCGCGGTCGGGCTGACGATCCCCGAGACGACCGACGGGACGATCGTCGCGAACCTGTCGTACGACGACGTCGAGCATCCCGCGCCGGTGTTCCACGGCGACACGATCCGCGCGGAGACCGAGGTTCTGGACAAGCGCGAGACCAGCGACGGCGAGCGCGGCGTCGTGACGATGAATGTCGAGGCGTTCAACCAGGACGACGATCTAGTCTGCGAGTTCGAGCGGACGGTGCTGGCGAAGAAGCGCCCGGACTGAGCCTACTCGTCGGCAGCCGGATCGACAGCCGGGTCCGGGGAGCCGTCGGCGGACGCCGAGAACGGGTTTTCGACTGCGTACGTCGCCGCGACGATCGCGGGCATCGCGGCCGCCATGACCGCGAGGCCGTCGGTCGGCGAGAGCGCGCCGGCGAGCGCGCCGCCGACGAACCGGCCGATCACGATGAAGACGCCGTAGACGAGCGACGCCGTGCTGAGCACCGTCGCCCGACCGAGCGAGGGGAGCCGGTCGTTGAGGTACTGCCCGCGCAGGGCGTAGGAAATGCTCTTGCCCGCGCGGGCGACGAAGAATGCCGGGATCGCCGCCGCGGGCGCGACGACCGTCGCGAGCAGCGGGACGGCGACGAGGAGCGGCGCGATCGCGAACCAGCCGCCGATCCCGATCCGGTCGCGTAGCGCGCCGGTGTAGTACGTCGCCGCCGCCGAGACGAGCATGAATCCGGCGTACAGCCAGCCGAGCCGCGCCTCGGGGACGCCCAGATCGACGCTGATCGGCTGGACGAACAGGTCGACCGTCTCGGGGACCGCCAGCAGCACGGCCGTCACGACGATGAAGGATCTGAGCGGCGGCCGGAGAAACTGGGTCCGGACGATCTCGACTGCGTCGCCCGCGGTGAACCGCTCCTCGTCGGCCCCGCCGCTCGTCGTCGGAAACCTCAGCAGAATCAGGACGCCGCTGGCGGTCACCGCCGCGGCGCCGTAGAACGGCGCGACCCGATCGATCGAGTAGACGTAGCCGCCGGCCAGCGACGTGACTGCCGAGGTCAGCAGGAACGCCGCGCTCGCCCGGCCCTTGATCCGGGCGTACGCCTCGGTGGTGTGGCGCTCGTCGAGCGTGTCGTAGAGCCAGGCGTCGCCCGCGCCCGAGCGGAAGGTGACGCCGACGCCCCAGACGACGTACAGCAGGCTGAACTCCGCGACAGTCTCGGCGATCGTAAACCAGAGCATCACCCCCGTGACCGCCGCGCTGGAGACGATCAGGCTGTTCCGGCGGCCGAGCCGGTCGGCGACGTAGCCCGTCGGGATCTCGCCCGCGACCGTCCCCGCGAAAAAGAGCCCGTTGACCAGTCCGACCTCGGCGTAGCTCAGTTCGCGGTGGAGCAGAAACAGCGTGACGATCGGGTAGATGAACCCCTCGGATCGGGAGGCGACGTACAGGTAGTACTTGGCGACGACGCGAGTTACGGACTCCGCGGCGTCCGGATCGTCCGCCACGTCGGGGTCGCCCGCGCGATCGTCATCCGCGGCGTCGGAACTGCCCGCGCGTTCGTCGGCCTCGTCGCCGGCATCCTCGACCACTCGTCAGGGTTGGACGAGCGATCGGGTAACGATTTGGCCATCCGGCAAGCCTGCGCCGGCGGCGCCGAGACGGCCGTGCTGTCGGGACGCCGATGCCGCCGCGGTGCCGAAGCGGGGATCGCGATCCCGAACGTGAGTCAGACACCGGCGCGGTACTCGACCGCCGGCGCGTCGACGTCGACGCCGAGATCGGACAGCGCGGCCGCGACGGCGTCGAGCGGCGGCGGACTCGGCGTCGCGAAGGGATCGGCCTGCCACGCGTGGCGCACCGTCCAGTCGGGCGAGACGACGGCGAACCCGCGGCCCGGGATGTCCCGGTGGCCGTGCCAGTCCTCGAGTCGGACGTCGTAGGAGTCGGCGACGCCGGCGTGGAAGTCGCTGATCACCGGGAAACCCAGGCCCAGATCCTCGGCGGCGCTCGCGTTCGCGAAGATGCTGTCGCCGGTGATCGCCCAGACCAGCAGGTCCTCGCGACCGCCCCACCCGGCGGCGCCGAGCGCCCGCAGATCGTCCTCGCACACCGGCGCGTGGGCCGACGGGACGAACGCGAGCACGGTGGCCTCGACGCCGTCGAGGAACCGGTGGAGGTCGTACATCGCGGGGTCGCGTCCCTCGACGCCCGGCAGCGAGAAGTCCGGCGCCTTCTGTCCGACGGAGAGCATGCGTTCTCGTTCGTTACCGGCCGGAAAGAAGGTGCCGGAGCGTCGCGGTGCTCGGGGTCGGCCGGTCGGTCGTCCGGATCTCGGTGCCACAGACCGGACAGCACGTCGCCGTGCTTACGAGTACCGCGTCCTCTCGCCGGACCGGTCGTCGGTGGTGTCGCAACTCGTGGTCAGAACCGCGCCGACTGGTCTTCGAGCACTTCGCCGACGTCCGCGAACTCGTTCGCGAGCAGGACCAGCAGGTCGTCGAGCGAGACGATGCCCACCAGATCGCCGTCGCCGTCGACGACGGGCAGACGCCGAACGCCCGCGCCGCTGAACGTCTGGACGAGTTCGAACAGGCCGGCGTCGGTCCCGACTGTGATCGGATCCTCGGTCATCAGATCGACTGCGTCGAGGCGCTCGATTCCTCCGTTGGTCCCGACGCTCGTCGCGATCTGGCGGTCGGTGACGATCCCCGCCGGTTCGCCGTCGCGGGTGATCACGACCGCGCCCACGTCGGCCTCGGCCATCCGCTCGGCGACCGCCGTGGCGTCCTCGTTTCTCGGCGCCGTTACCACGTCCTCGCGAGCGATCTGGTCGACGGTCATCCCATCCCCGGGCGGCGCTACCACGGCGACGTCCGTAAATGGCGGGGAGGCGTCAGGCGCTCGCGTTCCCCTGCTCGTCCTCCCAGTCGGCGTGCTGTTGCTCGATCTCGTCGACGCAGCCCTCGTAGTTCGGGTTCGACGCCTGGGTGAGAATCCCGAAGTCCTCGTCGAGCACGAGCACCGTCTCGACGACGACGTCGGTCGTCCGCGCGTCCCCGATCAGTTCGTCTCCCTCGATCGTCGTCGGCGTCGAGATCTCGCTCTCGTCGATCGTGCTGGTGTCGAGGCCGTCCGAGACGTAGTAGCGCAGCCCCGCCTCGTAGGCGTAGGCGTCGCCCTCGACGGTCGCCGTCGAGCAGCCGTCGAACGTCACCGTCGGGCTCTCGTCGATAGATTCGTCGGTCTCGGACGCGTCGCTGTCGCCCGTCTCTCCCTCCGATGCGTCGGCGTCGCTCGTATCCCCATCGGAAGTTCCGCCGTCAGTCTGGAGCGGCTCGGCGTCGGTCGCCTCGTCGTCGGATGTCTCGCCGTTGTCGGATGTCTCGCCGTTGTCGGATGCCTCGCCGTCGTCGGACACCGACGCGGAATCGTCGGCGTCGGTCGTCTCATCGCCGCCCGACTCCATGTCTGCCACCACGGAGTCGTTCGTCGCGTCCGTTCCGTTCGGTGCGGTGACGTTGTACGCGCCGAGGCCGAGCCCCTCGATCGCGTCGCCCTCCAGCGTCCCGGTGACGTTCGCGGTGTACCCGCTCTCTGGGCTCGCGCTCGTCACGACGCCTCCGAGTTCGTAGCGCGGCAGCTCCTCGTCCGTCGCGTTACCGGCGAGCGTCCCGTCGACGACGCAGAGTTCGCCGTTACAGTCGACGGTGCCGTTCGCCGCGTCGTTCGCCGCTTCGACCTCGCCGACGACGACGAGTTCGTACTGCAGTTCCTCCGACTCTAGCTCGTCGTTCGGTTCGAGGCGGACCGACACGTTCACGCGGTCCGTGTCGACCGTCCGGTTCTCCTGGGAGATCGTCGCGTTGTCCGGCGCTCCGTCGGCGTCGCCGTCGTCCTGCAGCAGCGCGCCGCCGGCGAGCACCACGCCCGCTCCGACGACCGCGACGAGCAGTACCAGCGCGATCAGTCCGCGTCGAACTCCGTTGCCTGCCATACACTGTGCTGTCTCGTGAGCGAATAAAGGCGAACGTACCACCCGGCGTCGGGATGGCTGAAGTTGGTTGCGGACGCTCGCGCCGGCGCCACTGGAGGATGCCGACCACAGGTTTACGTCGGAAGCCGGGGCGAGCACGGCCCGATGGAGGCCATGGGCGTTCGGGCGGTCGTCGACCCGCAGCTGACAGCGCTGGCGCTGGCGTGGGTCGCCGGCGGCGCGGCGCTGGGCACCGTCACCGGACTGGTGCCCGGGATTCACGCGAACAACGTCGCGCTCGTGCTGGCGTCGGTCGCACCCGGACTTCCCGGCCTGCCGCTCGGCGTCGGCGTCGGCATCCTGTCGGCCGGCGTCGTCCACACGTTCGTCAACGTCGTCCCGGCGCTGGCGCTCGGCGTGCCCGACGCCGAGACCGCCGCGACGACGCTGCCGGGACACCGGATGGTGCTCGCCGGCCGGGGCGAGGAGGCGATTCGCCTCTCCGCGCTGGGTAGTGGCCTCGCCGTGGTCGCCGCGGTGCCGCTGGCAGTGCCGCTCACGCGAGGGATGACTGCGGCGTACCCGACGCTCTCCGCGAACATCGCGATCGTGCTGGGCGCCGTACTCGCCGGACTGATCGCCGCCGAAAACGGATTCCGATCCCGCGCGGGCGGCGCGCTCGCGCAGGCGTCCAGCGGCGCGCTGGGCGTCGTCGCGCTCGACGCCGATCCCGCCGCGCCGCTGGAGGCCGGCGGGATGCTCGCGCCGCTGTTCGCCGGACTGTTCGGCGCGCCGGTCCTCCTGGAGGCGATCGACGGCGGCGGCGTCCCGCGACAGACCGGCGCCGCCGTCCGATCCTCGCGCCTGCGCGTCGCGCTGACCGCGCTGGCGGGCGCGATCTCTGGCGCGGTCGTCGGCTACCTCCCCGGAATCTCGGCGGCGATCGCCGCGGTCGCGGTGTTGGCTTGCGTCCCCGGCGGCGAGGACGACCGCGCGTACGTCGTCGCGACCAGCGGCGTCGACACCGCGAACGCGATCTTCGCGCTCGTGGCGCTGGTCGCGCTCGGGCGACCGCGGTCGGGCGTGATCGTCGCGTTCGAGCAAACACAGGCGCCGCTGACGCTCGCGGTGTTGGTTCCGTGCGTTCTTCTGGCCGGCGTCGTCGGGTTCCTGGTCACCCTCTACGTCGGCGATCGGTATTTGGGGCTGGTCGGTCGGCTGGATCAGCGACGGCTGTCGATAGGAGTGCTGGGGCTGCTCGGCGTCCTCTCCGTGCTGTTCGCCGGGAGGATCGGCCTCGTCGCGTTCGTCGTCGCCGCGGCGATCGGGCTGGTACCGGCTCGCGCGGGCGCTCGACGCGTCCACCTGATGGGCGTGTTGCTCGTTCCCTTGCTCCTCTCGTCCGCGTGAGCCTCGTTGCGGTGGATCCGACGCCGTGAGATAGATGGGTGTGAACGGGCCTCACGCGTCGTATGCGGAAAGACAACCGTTAAAAGCGGGCGGGCGATAAGCACTCGTATGAGTCAGTCCCAGCAGAAGCGAGCGCAAAAGTGCGTCTCGTGCGGGATCAACATCGCCGGCACGAGCGCCGCCTCGTTCAAGTGTCCCGACTGCGGAACGCAGATCGTCCGGTGTGCGAAGTGTCGCAAGCAGAGCAACCTCTACAAGTGCCCCGACTGCGGGTTCATGGGTCCCTAACGATGGGGAAGGTAGCCGCGTCCGTCAAGGTCATGCCGCAGAGCCCGGACGTCGACCTGGACGATCTCCAGGAGCGTCTCGAACAGTCCCTCCCCGAGGGCGCGAAGATCAACGGCGTCGAGCGCGACGACGTCGCCTTCGGGCTGGTCGCGCTGCTCCCGACCGTGATCGTTCCCGACGACGCCGGCGGCACCGAGGCCGTCGAGGAGTCGTTCGCGAACGTCGACGGCGTCGAGAGCGTCGAAGTCGAGAACGTCGGCCGCATCTAAGGGAGCTCGTTTTTCCCGTTCACCAGTTGTCGTAGCGGCGCCGCCGATCGCTTTTCGACCTGACCGTCGCGACTTTCTCCGGACCGTCTCTGTCCGCGAAAAGAAGCGTCAATATGCGCTGTGATAACAATAACTAAGTTGGTGGTTCTCAAGAGCATATAAATCTGGCGGTGGCTATATACGTAAGGCCTCCTTACCCTGTGTAACCGAGATTACACCATCGGCCACCTCCAGCCATGAGCGACACAGACACGCGAACGAGCGTCCGAGAGACGGAAACCGAGACCGCGACCGAGTCGGCCGGCGAGTGCCCCGAATGCGAGGGCAGCGTCGTTCACGACGAAGAACACGGGGAGACCGCCTGCGAAGACTGCGGGCTGATCGTCGAGGAAGACGAGATCGACCGCGGCCCCGAATGGCGGGCCTACGACGCGCGGGAACGCGCCGAGAAGTCCCGCGTCGGCGCGCCGTCGACGAAACTGATCCACGACGAAGGGCTCTCGACGAACATCGGCTGGCAGGACCGGGACGGGTACGGTCGGACGCTTTCGGCGGATCAGCGTCGACGCGCCCAGCGACTCCGGAAGTGGAACGAACGGTACCGGACGCGGGATTCGAAAGACCGGAACCTCCGGCAGGCACTCGGCGAGATCGACCGCATGGCCAGCGCGCTCGGGTTGCCCAAGGACATCCGCGAGACCGCCAGCGTGATCTACCGCCGCGCGCTCGACGAGAATCTGCTGCCCGGCCGCTCGATCGAGGGCGTCGCGACGGCGTCGCTGTACGCCGCCGCCCGGCAAGCGGGCACGCCCCGAAGTCTCGACGAGCTCGAAGGGGTGAGTCGCGTCGGTCGACGGGAGTTAACCCGAACGTACCGGTACGTCTGCCGCGAACTGGGGTTGGAAGTCGAGCCGACGAAGCCCGAACAGTACCTGCCGCGGTTCACGTCGGCGCTCGAACTCGACGAGGACGTCGAGCGGCGCGCGCGGTCGCTGCTGGAAACCGCTCGTCGGGAAGGACTCCACAGCGGACGCAGCCCCGTCGGGCTGGCGGCCGCCGCGGTGTACGCGTCGTCGCTGCTGACCAACCGCAAGGTGACCCAGGAGGAAGTCGGCGAAGCGGCGTCGGTCAGCGAGGTCACCATCCGGAACCGGTACACGGAACTGCTCGACGTCGTCGAGGAGTGAAACTCGCCGGCAACCTTTTTGCCGTGCGGTTGCGTACCACACGTTCATGGACGAGGCGACTGTGAAGCTGTTGTGTCCCGAGTGCGACAAAAACTGGCAGACGACGGTTAACGACCTCCCCGCCTCTCAGAAGAACTTCCACTGCCCGAACTGTCACGCCACCCGACGGCTCGCGGAGTTCATGCAGACCGACCGTGATCTCGAGACGCTCCAGCAGTTCGAGTAAGCACTGGCAAAAAGGCCCGAGTAATTACTCGCCCACCGGAGAGCGCGCGCCGCAGGCCTCACAGCGAAGCAGTAACGCTCCCTGATCGCGCTCCAGTTGCGTGTCCGGCAGTCCGCACTCCGGGCAGAGCACGTACTCCTCCGCGTAGGCGTCGAGGGCGTCGTCGATGCGGGACTCCCGGAACTCGCCGGTGAGGCGCGCCCGGCCGCTCTCGTCGATGTGGCCGCTGGTGCCGAGCTCGTTCTGGAGGAACTTGACGACCCGTTCCTCGTCGCGGCCGAGCCGGTCGACCGTCGTCTGGAAGTTCTCGTACACCGTGGCGTTGCCCTCCTGTCGAACGTCCGGATCCGGGACCGAGAATCGCTCGCCGCTTCCCTCGATGTCCGGCGTCTCCGAGAGTGCCCGATCGAGTTGCTCCTCGTAGTCCATGTGGGAGGGAAACCGACGCGACAGTAAAAATCTTCAGCTATCCGTCGCCGGACAGATCGCCCGACGTCTCGCTCCCTCTGTTGTCAGGGACCGGACCGTTAGCAACCGTTTGCGCGCCGCGGTAAATTGCCCGTAACGAACCCCACGAAAATGGTTAACACAGCCGTATGGTAACGGGACTCAAGATAATAATATAACCCTGCAGTCGTTAGGTGTTCTTGCCTATGAAGAAGCAGGAGCTCATCCACCTTCACGGTCTGCTCGCAGAGGTATCGAACAATTACGAGGAGTACAACGACACCGAGCTCGACTTCGAGCCCTACGACGATCTCGGCGTACGACCGACATCGATCCACAAGTCCAAGACCGACCACAAGGCGGCCGTTTTCGCGCTCGCGAAATGTATCACGAGCGACGTCGACCACGAGGAGACCGAAACCGTCGCCGCGACCGCCGACTGAATTCGTTCCTGCACGCGCAGACGCTTCTCCGACGCTCCTGGCCCGACTGGGCCGCTGCGAACTTCTCTCTCGAAACGCCCCGACAGTGAGATCCTTCTACGCGCTATTCGAAAGTAGTGAACCGAGAACTGCCGCCGATGTGCCGATACGCTGACGAGCCGCCGCGGTGATTATTCGATCAGGTCCTCGAACTCGGGGAGAACCTCGTCGTCGTCGGCCCGTTCGGCCGCCTCGTCGGACTCGCCTCCCTCGGTATCGGATCGGTCGGCGTCGTTCGACTCCTCGGATTCCTCCTCGTCTTCGACGACCTCGACTTCGAGCACCTCCAGGGGGATGTTCTCGAGACGCTGGCCGATCTCCTTCCGAGCGATCCGGGAGGCGTGTTCCTCGCGCTCGACGTTGAAGACGGTCATCTCCAGTTCGAGCGCGACGAGGCTCTCGTCGGCCGCGATAAAGGCCGGCTCCTGAGACTCCCCGCAGTGGGGACAGGACCGCTCGCCCATGTTGATCTCGACGTAGTTGAGATCCGGGTTGAGCATCTCGCCAGTCTTCGAGATCGCGATCCGAACCGCCTCGTCCGGCGACTCGACGTCGTACACTGGCACCGCGGCCTCGACGACAACTCTGCAGTTCATGGTCATCTTGTTCTTCGGAGCCCGACAGTATGAAGGTTAGCCCTGCACCGGTATCTTGTCGTTCGCGCACCGCCGCGTAACGCCGTTTCTCGGCCCTCTCGATGCCGACCGACGCGAAGTGGCGCCCGCGTCGGCGAAGTCGCTGTGACGCGGACCGTCGCGATTCGCCGGCGTCGATCGACTACGATCCCGCGGCAACGACCGACGGCGGGCGATCCTACCGACCCTCGAACTCGGGTTCGCGTCCCTCGAAGAATGCTTCGACGCCCTCGACGTGATCAGCAGTGTCGAACGCGGACGCCTGCGCGGCGGCCTCGTCGGCGAGCGCGGCGGAGAGAGATTGCTCGAGCCCCCGACCGAGCAGCCGCTTGGCGTGCCGGAGCGCGACCGTCGGGCCCGAAGCGACCTCGTCGACCAGCTCGGCGGCGCGCTCGTCGAACTCCTCGGCCGGGTAGACGTGGTTGACCAGACCCAACTCGGCCGCGCGCTCGGCGTCGACGATCTCGCCGGTGAACACGAGTTCCTTCGCGACGTTCTCGCCGACGAGCCTGGGGAGCAGATACGAGGTTCCCGAGTCGACCGAGAGGCCGACCGCCCGGAACGAAAACCCGATCGACGCCCGCTCGCTCGCGAGCTGGAGGTCGCAGGCGATCGCGAGCGACGCTCCGGCGCCGATCGCGGGGCCGTCGACCAGCGCGACCGTCGGCAGCGGAAACTCGGCGAGACGCTGGATCGTCCGGTTGTACGCGCGCTCGACGACGCGGACCCGCTCCTCGACGGGCATGTCGCCCTTGATCCCCTCGACCATCGCCTCGATGTCCCCGCCCGCGGAGAACGTGCCGCCCGCCCCTTCGAGCACGACGCAACGCGCGTCGGAGCCGTCGACCTCGTCCAACGCGTCCCGGAGGCCGTCTGCGACCGCGCGAGACAGGGCGTTGCGCTCGTCGGGACGATCGAGCGTGATCGTCGCGACGCCGTCGTCGATTTCGAGTAGTACCGCCTCGTCGTCGTTCATCGAGAATCACCCGGAGGAACATCGGATGTGGCAGGCGCAGGGCGCGGCGCCGATGCACCGGGACTGCCGAGCCTTTGCACGGTACACGAGTTTCGAGTTGTCATACGCACGTCCACCGCATCGTCGGCCCGCGGCAAAAGTGTATGGTAATGGTAGACAAGGCGACAGTCGCGTTCAGTCCTCGACCGGCGGCGTCGGGACGGCCTCGACCGCCGCCTCGACGAGTCGCAGCGCGTCGGCGGCGTCGCCCCCGTCGACGACCACGGTGAGCCTGCCGTCGACCGCGGCGGCCGCCTCGACCCCGATCCCCGCCGCGGCGAGCCGCCGGCTGACCGAACCCAGATCGTCGGCCCCGACCTCGCCGTCGGCCGCGATCGCGGTGAATCGCCCGTCCGGCCCGACGCCGACGTCGCCCAGTCGGAGCAAAGCGTCGGGACTCGGCGCGTCCACGATGCCGACGCGGCGCTCCATCGTCACGCGGGCGTCCCGCTCGGTCCGCTCGAATGCGGGCAGGTCGTCGGCGAACCGCCGGAGCGCCGTCGCGACCGCCTCCTGCTCCCCCTCGACGTCGAGGAAGCGCGCGGCCGCCGAGTAGTTCACGACGCCAGCGCGCAACGCGTCGATCAGGAACGGGTGCTCGCGCGCGGCCTCCCGGGTCCGTTCGGCAAGTGACATAGCTGCGTGGTACGGCGGAGAGCGCAAAAACGGCTCGGATATCGCGGTGGCGTAGTACGGTCGACGCGCCGCGACTGCGCGTCGGCGTCGACGCGAGCGCGCCGGTCGCCGATCGCGGAACGGGCAACCGGACAGCGCGCGAAATCGCCGCTGGGGCGGCCGCCGCGAGGGATATGCTGCCCCAGACGAAGCCCCTATGAGAGTCGAGTCCTGAGCGACGAGCATGCAAGCGCTGGTCATCGTGGCCCACGGCTCCCACCTGAACCCCGACTCCAGTACGCCCACCTTCGACCACGCGGACACGATCCGCGAGACGGGCGCGTTCGACGAGGTCCGGGAGGCGTTCTGGAAGGAAGAGCCACACTTCCGGGAGGTCCTCCGGACCGTGGAGAGCGACGAAGTGTACGTCGTTCCCCTCTTTATCAGCGAGGGGTACTTCACCGAGCAGGTGATCCCTCGCGAGCTGCGCCTGGACGGCTGGGACGTCTCCGAGTGGGACTCCGAGGACGGCGTCAGCGCGACCCACGCCAGCCTCGAAGCGGGCGACGTCGAGAAGACGATCCACTACTGCGGGCCGGTCGGCACCCACGACGCGATGTCCGACGTGATCGCCGAGCGCGCCGAGTCGGTCACCGCCGGGCGCGACGTCGACCTCTCGGAGGACTTCGGCCTCGCGGTCGTCGGCCACGGCACCGAGCGCAACGAAAACAGCGCAAAGGCGATCTACTACCACGCCGACCGGATCCGCGAGCGCGGCCGCTTCGACGAGGTCCAGGCCGTGTTCATGGACGAGGACCCCGAGGTCGACGACGTCACGGAGTTCTTCGAGACCGAGGACATCGTCGTCGTCCCGCTCTTTATCGCGGACGGGTTCCACACCCAGGAGGACATCCCCGAGGACATGGGGCTGACCGACGACTACCGGACGGGCTACGACATCCCCGCCGAGGTCGACGGCCACCGCATCTGGTACTCGGGCGCGGTCGGCACGGAGGCGCTGATGGCCGACGTGGTGCTGGAGCGGGCGGTCGACGCCGGCGCCGAGGTCGGGGACGCGGTCGAGCGCGTCCGCAAGGCGACCCGCGCCGACCGCGCCGACAGCAGTGCGGCGGGTGACTGACCGTGAACGCGACGCAGTTCGACGCCCTGCTGTCGGCGATCGAGAGCGACGGCGAGGTCGCCCACGACGGGCTTCGCGCGGGGATCGACAACGACGCCGACGGGAGCGACTACTACATCGAGACGCCCGACGAGCACCGCGAGGGGCTTTCGGAGAGCGAGCTCCGCGACGCCGCGGCGTCCGCGAGCGCGCACGTCACCAACTGGTACTACTGGGAGCGCGTGATCGACGCCGGCGACGAGGCCCGCGAGGAGTTCCTCCACTGGGTCGAGCGCGCCGACGAGCACCCGGTCGCGGAGCGCTACGACGCCCTCGACGACGGCGTCGAGCGCACTTGGGGCGAGCTCTCGATCCGCACGACGATCGACGAGGACGGGCTGCGTCGGTACACGGTTACGCACGTCGACGACGCTCACGCCGACCCGTCGACGCTCGACGTTCACCGCGATCCGCTCGACGCCCGCGAGCTGTTCAAAACCGACGACGACGGGCGGTATCGGCCGCTCCGGACGGCGCCGACGCTGCCGACCGGCTGGGCGTTCCCCGACCTCGACGGCCACGACCTCGTTCGGATGGTGGACTTCACCTACCCCGCGACGGTCCAGAACTGGCAGCGCGAGCGCGAGGGACGGCTCGACGTGACCCACTGGCGCGAGACAGCCGAGCGCCAGACCGGCATCTACGACGTCCTCGACGAGCTCGACGCCGACGCGGTCGACTGGATCGCCGAGGCCTGCTGCGACGACTCCCAGTGTCTTCGCCGGCGCGAGTGGGAGTTCGACGAGGATCACGAGCTGGCCGCCGACGGCGGGACGGGCACGTTCCCCTGCCGGGAGCCGTGCTCGTTAGTGGTCGCCGCCGCCCGCAAGTGGACGACGCTCGAAGACGAGACCGAGCGGACCTACCAGCTCGACCTGACGCTGAGCGAGCTCCGCCAGATCGAGGAGATAATCGACGCCGTCGCGGAGGGCCGAACCGACGAGATTCGCGAAGCCGACGTGTACGACGGCGCGAACCGCTATCGGGCGCGGTATCTGCGCGCGAAGCGGTTCGACGAGGAGGGGCAGTTCGACGTCACCGAGGTCGACCACCACGACGGCCACGACGACCACGAGGACTGACGGAATCGTCGCGGCACGGTCGGCAATCCTGTTTTCCGTAATCGCTCGTCCGATTCAGCTGATCGAGTGGTAGACCGCCGGTTCACGCGCGCTTAACCGTCGATACGCCGATTACTGCAGCCGGACGAACGTCACGATCGGAGAAGCAGCAACGAAAGCGCGCCGGCGACGGCAGCCACGACGACGAGGACGCCGGCGAACACGACGCCGCTGTCGACCAGCGACGCGACGAGCGCGGCGACCAGTAGCGCCCCGCCCGCAAGCGCGATCAGGCCGAGCGTCGCAGGGTCGGTGGCGTCGACGCCGTCGACCGTCGACAGACGGTCGACCAGCGGTTCGACGAACGACGGGAGCGACGTCGAAGCGGCGGTTCGCTCCGGCGCGGCGTCGACGTCGGGCCCGGCGTCGGGGTCGATCCGAACGGGCACCTCGATCGAGGACTTTCCGTAGCCCGCCGAGAGCGTCAGCGCACCGCCGACGGGTCCCCGGGCGTTCACGCGGACGGCCACCCGCTCCGTGGTGTCGGCGTCCAGAAACGGCGCGGACGCCTCGACCTCGCCCGCGGCGGCGAGGTCGCCGTCCAGGCCGAGATGAACGTGGGCGCCTTCGCCGTGGTTCACGAGGACGACGTCGAACGAACCGGCCGTCACGAAGGGATCGTCGGCGACCGCGATGGCGTGCCGGCGCGTCCGGTTGACGTGAACCGTTACCTCGTCTGTCACGACAGTTCGGTCGCGCCGCGGCGACAAAAGCTTTGATACCGACCGGTCAGGCGGGCGACTCCTCGCGCATGTCCGGCGGGAGCAGGTTGGGGATCCCGTCCTCGATCGGGTAGGTCTCGCCGCACTCGGTGCAGGTCAGCGTCCCGGCGAGCACTTCGCCGTCCTCGCGCTCGTCGACCTCCAGGTCCAGCTCCTCCTTGTCCAGCGGACAGCAGACGATGTCGAGCAGCGACTCCTTCACTGGGATTCACCCGCGTTCATGTTCGGACGGTAGCAGGCGAGCGAGAAAAACATGGGGGTTTCGGCCGGTCAGAGCCGTTCGCCGCAGCGACGGCAGTAGCGGTAGGTCGGGTCGTTCGCGGCGCCGCAGTGTCGGCACTCGCGGTCGGGCCTCGAGGAAGCGACCGCCGACTCCTCGGTGCTCGACGGCTCCGTGGATGCCTCCACGTCAGATCTCGGGTCGACGGAGTCGTCGCCGCGCGTGCGCATCTGACGGTGGTGCTCGATCCCGTCCACGGCGACGTCGCGGAGCACCGGCAGCGCGACGAGCAACGCGAAGACGGCGGCGACGACCCAGGCGATACCGACCAGTTCCGGATACACGAGGTTACGCGTAGACGTTGGCCGGCGAGCCACTTAGCTCTGCGAGGAGAAAAGCGGCCTACACGCGGGCGCGGAGCACAGACCGAAAAACCGCTGCCGATCGGCGACCGATCGTCGACGTTACTCGAAGGGGTTCTCCCGGACGACCGTGTCCTCGCGGTCCGGGCCGACGCCGACGGCGTACACCGGCGTGTCGAGTTCGTCTTCGAGGAATTCGAGGTACGCGCGGGCCTCGGGAGGCAGCGCGTCGTACCCCTCCTCGGCGACGGCCGACCAGTCGACGTCCGCCCAGCCCTCGAACGTGCGGTAGTTGGGCTCGCAGCGGGCCCAGCGCTCGGTCGTCGACGGAACGGTGTCGATCTCCTCGCCGTCCAGCTCGTAGGAGGTGGCGACCTTCAGCTCGTCGAGCCCGCCGAGCGTGTCGACGTGGTTGACCGCGAGGCCGGTGAAGCCGCTCGCGCGCGTCGAGTGGCGCAGCATCGGCAGGTCGAGCCAGCCGACCCGTCGCGGACGGCCGGTGACGGTGCCGTACTCGCCGCCCTCGTCGCGGATGTACGTCGCGATCTCGTCGGCCTCCGTGTCGCCCGCACCCTCCTCCTGCTCGTCGATGTCGCCGAGTTCGGTCGGGAGCGGCCCCGAGCCGACCCGCGAGAGGTACGCCTTGACGACGCCGACGACCTCGCCGCGACCGACGGTCGTCGGGCCGAGGCCGGTGCCGACCGCGGCGCCGCCGGCCGTCGGGTTCGAGGACGTGACGTAGGGGTAGTTGCCGTGGTCGATGTCGATGAGCGTCCCCTGGGCGCCCTCGAACATGACCTCGCCGCCGTCGTCGATCGTGTCGGCGAGGAACTCGCCGGCGTTGACGGTCATCCCCTCCTCGGCGAACCGCTCGCCGAAGCGCTCGTACTGCTCGTAGACGGCGTCGACGTCGAACGCGTCCTCGACGTCGACCCCCTCGATCACGTCGTCGACCTCCTCGAGATCGATCCCGTAGACGTCCTCGACGAGCGCGCGCTTCTGGGGGATCACGTACTCCAGGCGCTCGCGCAGCACGTCGGGATCGAGCAGGTCGCCGATCCGGACGCCGCGGCGGCCCATCTTGTCCTCGTAGGTCGGGCCGATGCCGCGGCCGGTCGTGCCGACCTTCAGGTCGGTGTCGCTCTTGACGTCCTCCTCGATGTTGTCGAGCACTCGGTGGAAGGGCAGAATAACGTGGGCGCGGCGCGCGACGCGAACGTCGGGGTCCAGCCCCTGCTCGCGCAGGTCGTCGATCTCGGCGAACAGCGTCTTGGGGTTGACGACGCAGCCGTTGCCGAGCACGCCGACTTTCCCGCGCACGGCGCCGCTGGGCACGAGCGAGAGCTTGTACTCGGTGCCGCCCTCGACCACGGTGTGACCCGCGTTGTCGCCGCCCTGGTATCGGGCGATCACGTCGGCGGCTTCGCCGAAAAGATCGACGACGCCGCCCTTCCCCTCGTCGCCGAGTTGCGACCCGACGATGGTAACGGTCATAACAGGGACCGATTCCGAGCGCCCGGATAAACCGATTACGATTTGCCCGGTAAGGACCGATCCGACGACGCGGCGTCGGCGCGGACGCGTCCGCCAGCCGGGGGCGAGACGGTGCGCATCGTCGAAGTCGCTCGGATCGACCGCCAAAACCGAACGTGTTAACTCCCACCACGTCAAACGTCCTACTCGACGGGGCGGGGAGAGGGTAACATTTAAACCCCGCAAAGACAAGTTAACAAATGCCATGATAGACAGACTTGAGAAGGAAGTGGACATGCTGGAGCGCCATCTGCAGGTTCTCAAGATGGTCATCGAGAACGAGCCGATCGGAATCGTCAAGATGTCCAACGAGACGGGCTACCCGCACCACAAGGTTCGCTACTCCCTGCGCGTGCTCGAGGAGGAGAACCTCATCGAGCCGTCGAGCCAGGGCGCCATCACGACCGAGCGCACCGCCGAGTTCGTCGACGAACTCGACGAGAAGCTCGACGACATCGTCGGCAAGCTCGACGAGATGAAGATCGACGACGCGGTCGAAGTCGAAAGCTAACGTTCGAACCCCCGGCACGCCACCTTAGAGTTCGGGCACGTTGATGTGGAACTCGTCGTCGCGAGCCTCCACGAGACAGAGATGATACCCCTGTTTTCGCGATAGCTTCACGAAGCTCTCCCGGGAGTCACGACTCAGCAGGCTGCCGCTGGTGGCCTCCGCGACCGCCTCCAGCGCGCCGGGCTCGAAGAACGACGAGGTCACCAGGAACGCCGCCGAGAGCTCCTCGTTCGCCTGCTTGATCCGGCTCGCGGCCGATTCCAGTTCGACCAGCATCGACTCGGTGGCGGGGTCCCGCGAGTCGTTCAGATCGGCGACGACGAGCGGGTTGCCCATCCGGTCGCGCAGCACGACGTCGAACGTCGCTTGCTCGGTGATCTGCTCGCCGTCCTCCTCGTAGACGATGTCGACCTCGCCGCCCAGCTCCGCGCGGTCGACGTCGGGCAACGCGTCGTAGAGATCCTTGAGTCCCCCGGCGTGGCCGGTGTCGCGGATCTCGTACAGCAGCTGTTCGACCGTCCAGCGGACGAACTGGTACTCCAGGGTCGATTCGAGGAACTCGCCGTACGGCTGGCCGTTCACCGCGGCGTCGTCGGCGTCGAACTGGGTGTGTCGTTCGAGGCGAACGTTCCCGTTGACGGCGCTGGCGTCGGCGTCGCCGGCGTGGGCCGACTCGAGCGTCGCCTCACCCTTCGACCGGTACCGGACGAACAGGTTGGTCCCCGCGATCGCCTCGGAGGGGTGCAGTTGCGTCGGGGCGTCGTGAGCGGTCACACCGGCGTCCTCCAGCGCGGTTTCGAGGCGCTTTACTTCGGACTCCAGGCGCTCGATCTCGCCCTCTAACTGCGCGATCTCGTCTTGCAGCGACTCGTTCTTCCCTTCGAGCCGATCGCGCTCGCTCTTCAGATCGTCCCGCTCCTCGCGGACGCGTTCGACGACGGCTTCGAGCTCCTCGATCCGCTCCTCGCGCTCCTCGAGATCGGCCTGCGACGGCCCGGCGTTCGCTTCGGCGGAACGAGCGGGCGCGGACTGCCGGCGGTCGCTCTCTGCCGCTCGACCGGCGGACGGCTGCGAGGATCGTCCGTCGGCGTCCCGTCGCGACCGTCGGTCGGCGTCCTGGGTGGATTGTCGGCGAGACGACTGTCGGTCGGCATCGTTCGCGCGCCCGCTGGTTCCGCCGTTTCGCCCGGCGCGGCCGCCGGGCTCGTCGGAACGCGACGAACTCGATCCGGACGCCGCTGCGCTCGGCGACGACGGTCCGCCGGCCGATCCTGACGCCGTCGACGCCGCGGTGCCGCCGGCGTCTGCCGGCTCCGGCGTCGAACTGTGGTCGGGGTCGAGCGAGGGGATCGTACTCACGTTCTCCCAGTCGATCTCCGAGTCGTCCCCAGCGTCGTCCTCGGGCGTGGCACCCGCCGAAGCGGTCGCATGGTCAGGAGCCGAGCGGCCGCGACCCGCCGACGCGTCGGCGGACTGGGATGACGACGGATCGGCATCGGCTGCCGCATCTCTACCGTCTGACGCTGGAGACCGATCCCTCACGGCGCCGTCGGCGACCTCCTCGCGGTCGCGGCGCTGGGACGATCGGCTCGAACTTTCACCGGTCCCAGCGCGATCGGTGCGCCCGTCGCCTTCGGTCGGGGTGGTCCGCGTGTCGGAACCGCGATCGGGATCGGCCGGAGATCCACTGCGTTCGGGCTCGCTCGAACTGCCGCCGCGGTCGTCGGGGCGCGTGGCGTCACGGACGGCGGATCGTTCGTCGGCCTGCGACTGCTCGTCAACTCGGTTCTCGGCGTCGTCGTCCGATGCCGCATCGTCGGCCGACACCCGGCCTTCGCTCGACGACGCCGTCCGGGAGGGGTCCGACGACGGCGCCGGTTCGACGTCGTCGACCAGTTCGTCCGGAAGTCCGTCCGGATCGCCGCCGGGAATCGCGTCGTCCGCGTCGTCGGCCGGCGCTCCGGGTTCGCCGTCGAACTCGACGTCCTCGTAGCCCGCGATGCGCTCCTCGGCGTCGGTGGCGGAATCGTCCGGGTCTAGTGTGCGAGCGTCCGCGTCGGCCGTGCGATCGTCTGCGACCGACTCCCGACCGGCCGGATCGTCGTCGTTCACGGTCGGATCCGGGGCCGAAGTTTCGGCGTGTCCGGTGGCCTCGGTCGCATCCGGGGCCGTGTCGTCCGACGCGCTCGCAGCCACGGACGCGTCGTTCGGTGCGGACGCGTCGTTCGCTGCGGGCGCGTCCGCCCCGGCCGCCGAGGCGTCCTCGCGGTCGGGGGCGGGTGCCGGCCCGCCGGCGACGGCGGCGTCGTCGCTCGTCGCCGATTCGTCGGTCGTGTCGGCGCCCTCGGGCTCGGGAATCTCGATCACGTCGACGTCGACGTCGATCACCTCGTAGATGCCCACCTCGTCGTCGGCGCGCTCGAACGCCTCGTCGCCGCCGAGCAGCTCCTCCTTGTTGCCGACGAAGGCGGCGCTCATCGAGCGGCCGCCGTAGTAGACGACGTAGTAGTCGCCCGAAAGCACGTTCTCGCTCAGTTCGAGGTAGCCGGTGAACGAACCGGAGGTCAACGTGTCGTCGACCTCCGAGACCGAGGTGTCCTCCGTGTAGTACTTGCCCTGGGTCTCGCCGCCGGTCTCCCACATCGAGAACAGCAGCGGGAGCGCCGGGTCCGGCGCGACGTGTGCGGTCCCGCTGGCGTCCTCGAAGTCCTCGATGCTACCCTCGTGGATGCCGACGACGCGGCCGTTCAGCATGAACAGCCACGCGCCCGCCGCCTCGACCGCGCCGGAGAAGTCGGAGTCCGAGAGGTCGCGTAGCCCCCCGTAACCGCCAGAGAACGACCGGGACTCCCACCGCTCGACGCGCTCCTGCGTGCGCGTATTCATATACGGCTACAAGCCACATGCGCACCAAATACTTTCCGGCGTGGGCGCCGGCCGGACCCGCCGACGATGATCCGGTACCGATGCGGCGCCGAGCGAAATGGACGTAGAGAAAAGCGCGTCACCGAGCGGGCGGCCCTATATCTTGGACTCGGCGTCGTCGGCGAGCTCCTGCATCCGCTTGCCGATGCGGCCGGCGCTGGAGAACTCGTCGTCGCTCATCGCGTTCGCGAGCGCGTTGCCGAGCACGAACACGGCGTGCTTGTGCTCGCTCTTGGACTTGTGGACGTGCGAGGGGTCGACGTCGAGGTTGTAGTAGGGCTCGAACAGTTCGGGATCGACGTGGTCGCGCTCGGCGAAGTTCTCCATGATGATGACCATCTGCTCGTGGAGTTCCAGAAGCTCGTCTTTGTGCATGAGCGAACGTAAGGGGGTCCCGGAGTTAAGAATTACTACTGTTCCGGTAACATCGTCCCGGATCGATTACCGTCGGCACCGGCGCCGAGAACGACGTTCACAGCCCCAGTTCGCGGGTCAGACGAGTGCACGGCGGCGTCACAGCCGATCGGCGGTCCCGTCGATCGACCGAGTCGGCTGCCACCAGCCGAGTTCTTCGAGCGCCGTCGCGACGACCCAGCCGCCGAAGATCGCCGCGCCGACCGTCTCGGGAATCGCCAGTCCGGGAACGGGTCCCGAACTGAGGACCGCCGCCCAGACGAGCCAGAACAGCAGGTGCCCGATCCCGAGCCAGATCGTCGCCAGCCCGCGTCGGACGTCGCCGGCCAGCGCGGAGCCGGTGCCGAACGTCCAGAGCGCGACTGTCGCCGCGAGGTAGTGGGTGATCGCAACCGCGCCGTGGGGCGGCCGCGGCAGGTGGAACACGCCCACGAGTCCGAGCGCGACGATCGCTACCAGGAACGCGGCGACGCCGATCCGGTGGGGCACGTTCTCCGCGCGCGACCACAGCGTCGCGGCGAACGGAAGCCCGACGATCCCGGTGAGGATCAGCCCGCCGTTGAACACCGGAAACTGCGGGTTCGATCTCACGAACGACCACGTCACCGACCGGCCGTCGGGGAGCGCACCGGTATCCGAGAGCGCGCTCGTCGTCCACGCGAACGACGGGTCGAGGATCGTCGCACCGAAGATTCCGAGGGCCGCGACGACCGGGGCGATCAGCCCGGACGCCGCCGCTGCGCGGCGCACGTTCATACAACCTCGAACCCGTTGACCGTTCAAATAAGTTCGGTCGCGCTGCAGAATGAAGGTTCGGCGTCCGCGCTCGGCGGCTCGCGGTGTCCGCGCTTACCGGCTCGCGGTGTCCGCGCTTACCGGCTCGCGGCGTCCGCGCTTACCGGCTCGCGGCGTCCGCGGGGAACCACGCGAGTTCGTGGTCCGCGGTGAGCGTGACCGAGACGCGCTCGTCGAGATCGAGCGTCTCGCTGTGGTTGTGCATGCACTCGATCGTGCCGCCGGCGTCGAGCTCCACGCGGTACAGCACCGACGGCCCCAGATACCGCCGGTAGGTGATCCGGCCGTCGGCGTCGTCATCGTCGGCCGACACGGCGAGCAGGTCGTCGGGCCGCACGAGCACGTCGATCTCGGCGTCGTCGTACTCGGGTGCGAACCCGTAGATCCGGTCGCGGTCGATCGTCGCGATCGGCGTCTCGACGTCCTCGCCGTCGACCGACGCCGACAGGAAGCTCGCGTGGCCGAGGAAGCCGGCGACGAACCGCGAGGTCGGGCGCTGGAACACCGCTTCCGGACGGCCGACCTGCTCGATTCGGCCGTCGTTCATCACGGCGACCCGGTCGCTGATCGACAGCGCCTCCTCCTGGTCGTGCGTGACCGAGACGGCTGTGACGCCGGCCTCCTTGAGAATTCGGCGGACCTCCTCGCGCATTTCGACGCGCAGATCGACGTCGAGATTCGAGAACGGTTCGTCGAGCAGCAGGATCTCGGGCTCGGGCGCCAGCGAGCGCGCCAGCGCGATCCGCTGTTGCTGGCCGCCCGAGAGCTCGTTGGGGTAGGCGTCGCCCTGATCGGCGAGCCCCACCAGTTCGAGCAGCTCCTCGACGCGGGCGTCCTTCGCGTCGGCGTCGTAGTCGTCCAGCCCGAACGCGACGTTCTCCGCGGCGGTGAGATGGGGAAACAGCGCGAACCCCTGGAACACGACGCCGACGTCGCGGTCCTCGGGCGCGACGAACGTCTCGTCGCTCGAGACCTCGCGGTCGCCCAGCGCGATCTGCCCCTCGTCGGGCTGTTCGAGCCCGGCGATCAGGCGCAGCGTCGTCGTCTTCCCGCAGCCCGAGGGGCCCAGCAGCGTCAGCAGTTCGCCCCGTCGGACCGACAGCGACAGCTCCTCGACGGCGAGTTCGGTGCCGAACGATTTCGTGACCTGCTCGATCGAGAGGGCGGCCTCGCCTCGCGACGCCGCTCGTTCCCGTTCGTCTGCATCCCGTTTCTCCGCGGTCGTCCGCGAACTGTGTGTGCCCTGAGTTGCCATCCTTTGCCTCCGACGGACGAGCCGCCTGCCTCCCGGTCGAAACCGTCGGCGCCCGACGGGACCGACTGCTGAGAGGCGTTGCTCCCGTAGATATATCTTTAGGTTTTCCTAAAACATTTCGGTCGCCCGCCGCGCCGGATCGCGGGGGCCGTTCGCTGGTCGGACGAGCCGGCCCCTACACGGGTAGTTCGTCGATCAGTACGACGGCCTCGCCGTCGATCACGGTCGTCCCCGACTCGGCGTTCTCGATCGTCGTCGCGAGCCGGAACTGGCCGTCGCCCAGATCCTCGACGATCTCGACGACCGCGCTGACTCGGTCGTCGAGCTCGACCGGACCGCGGAACTCCAGATCCTGCGAGAGGTAGATCGTGAGCCCGGGGAGGCGCGCGAGCGCGGCGCTGATCAGTCCCGAGACGAGCGTCCCGTGGGCGATGCGGCCGCCGAAGCGCGAGTCCTCGGCGAACTCGTCGTCGAGGTGCAGGCGATTCGTGTCGCCGCTGACCGCGGCGAACCGCTCGACGTCTTCGGCGGTGATCCGCTTCGTGAACGTGACGCTGTCGCCGACCGCGAGCGCGGTGGCATCCTCGGCTGAACGATCGAACGACCACTCGGCGTCCTCGAACGCGAGCGAGGGGAGCTCGCTCGGCTCCGTGCCCGGCGCCGACTCGGCTTTGGCGCCCCCGTCGCTCACGGCGTCGTTCGGGCGGTCGTCGCCGTTACTGTCCTGGTAGGTGCCGAGGGCGGCGCGATTCACGGCGGTCGCGCTCTCGATCGCCGTCTGCGTCATCTGCACCCACGCGTCGGTCATCGCCGACAGCGGATTTGCGGGCGTCGTGTTGTCGGACATAGACGCCCGAAGCAACCCAGGGGTTATCAGTCCTCTGGCCGCGGCAGCGCTCGGGTTCGTCGGCCCGACATCGGCGTCGCGCCGACGTCGGATCGACGCCGAATCGCAATCGGCCGAATCACCGCCGCGCGGAACGGCCGGAAATCGGCGCCGAGCGACCTCGTTCCAGCCGATACCATCTGATACCATTGAGAACCATCTGAGGGCAAGGCTTATTAGCGCCCGCCGAGTACACAGTAGTGATGACGGACGATTCCAGCGGGATGCAGTGGCCGCCGGCGCTGTTCGCAGAGCAGATGCAGGAGGCCGGCGAGCAGGCCGTCGAGAGTCAGCAGGAGCTGATGAAGCAGTTCCTCTCCGCCAACGCCGGCGCGGGAGGGAACCTCTCGCAGTTCCCCGCGATGACGATGGGAACCGCGACGTTCAAGACCCGCGTGCAGAGCGGCGGGCGGATCAGCATCCCCGACGCGGAACGCGAGGCCCTCGACATCGACGAGGGCGACATCGTCCAGACGATCGTCATCCCCCTAGGTGATACCAATGAGTAACGCAAACCCCATCCAGACCGCATTCGACCTCCAGCGCACCGCCCTCGAACAGACCCAGAACGTCACCCACGAGGCCGTCGAGGCCCAGAAGGCCGCCGTCAACGCGATGGTCGACGGCGCCGAAACCGCCGAGTCGCTCGCCGACCAGAACGCCCGCCTGACCAAGGAGGCCCTCCACGCCTACTTCGACGCCGTCGAGCAGGCGACGCCCGCCGACGCCGAGGTCGACTTCGACCAGGCCCGCGAGCTCGTCGACGAGCAGTTCGAGGCCTACGACGAGGCCCAGGCCGAGTCCTGGTCGGCCGTCCACGAGGCGCTCGCCGAGAGCGCCGACGGCTTCGAGCAGTTCGCCGACGAGTACGTCGACGCCGTCGACGAGTCCTTCGACACCTTCCTCGACGCCCACGAAGAGGTCGAATCCAGCGCCGTCGACGCCGCCGAGGAGATCGACGTCTCCGCCGCGTAAATCGGCGAATCGCTTTTCCGACAGCAGCCGCAATTTTTGGACAATGAACGACTCATCCACCACAGACGCCGCACAGCACGATTGGACTTCCTTCATGGAAGAGATGAACGAGCAGTTCGTCGACGCCCTCGAACAGAACGTCGAGGCCCAGGCCGAGTTCGTCGAGTCCTGGTCCGAGACACTCGAATCGTCGGCCGACGACGAGCGACTCGGCGAGGGCGTCCAGGGGTACGCCAAGGCCTACCAGGTCTGGATGGACGCCGCCCAGGAGATGGTCGAGCGCACCGCCGACGCCGCCGAGGGCGAGGAGGTCGACGTCGAGGAGTTCCGCGACGTCTGGCTCAACAGCGCCAACCAGGCGTTCAAGGAGGTCATGTCCACGAGCGCGTTCGCCGCAGCGACGGGCGAGACCGTCCAGGACGCCATGGAAGTGCGGCAGATGGCCGACGACAGCGCCGAGGCGACGCTCCGCCAGCTCCGGATCCCGACCCAGAGCGACGTCGAGGAGATCGGCGACCGCCTGGTCGAACTCGAACGCCGCCAGCACGAGGTCGAACGGAAGCTCGACCGCGTGCTCGAGCACCTCGAAGAGTGAGCTCCCACGGAAATTCCCACACATGATGAACCCATTCACCGCGACGCTCGACCTCCAGCGCCAGACCTGGGAGTCCGCCGCCGAGGTCGTCAAGAAATCGGGTGCGGCGCCCGACGCCAACGAGACCATCTCGGAGGTCGACGTCGGCGAGACGCCCCACGAGGTCGTCTACGAGGAGAACAAGCTCCAGCTCTACCACTACGAGTCCCAGACCGAGGAGCAACACGACGTCCCGATCCTCATCGTCTACGCGCTGATCAACCGACCGTACATCCTCGATCTGCAGCCCGACCGCTCGGTCGTGCGCACGCTCTTGGAGAACGGCTTCGACGTCTACCTGATCGACTGGGACGAGCCCTCCCAGCTCGATCGGTCCCTGCAGCTCCACGACTACGTCGACCGCTACGTCGACAACTGCGTCGACGTCGTCCGCGAGCGCTCGGGGCAGGACAGCATCAACCTGCTGGGCTACTGCATGGGCGGGACGATGAGCGTGATGTACGCCGCGCTCCACCCCGAGAAAGTCCGCAACCTCGGGCTGATGGCCGCCGGACTCTGTTTCTCCGGTAGCGGCGGCCTGCTGGAGATGTGGGGCGACGAGGAGTACTTCGACCCCGAGGCCGTCACCGACACGTTCGGCAACGTTCCTTCGGACTTCCTCGACGTCGGCTTCGCGCTGATGGACCCCGTCGAGAACTACCTCACCAAGTACGTCCGGTTCTACGACAACGTCGAGGACGAGGACTTCGTCGAGAACTTCGCCCGGATGGAGGAGTGGCTCGGCGACGGCATCGACGTCGCCGGCGAGACGTTCGAGGAGTTCATCGAGGACATCTACCAGGAGAACAAGCTGTACAACAACGAGCTCTACCTCGACGGCAAGCACGTCGACCTCGACGAGATCGAGATGCCGGTGCTCAACATCGTCGCCGAGTACGACCACCTGATCCCGCCGGAGGCCTCCAAGCCGTTCAACGAGGTCGTCCCGAGCGACGACACCGAGATCAAGGAGTTCCGCACCGGCCACATCGGGATGAGCGTCTCCTCGCGCTCGCACGCCGAGCTGTGGCCCGACGTCTGCGAGTGGTTCGAGGAGCGCTCGCAGGTCGAGGAGGACCTCCCCGGCGAGGATCGCTTCGACGAGGAGATCGAGGAGCGCGGCGAGGCCGAGGTCGACGACGAGCCCGCCGAGCCGGGGGAGATGAACGTCGACGAGGAGATCGTCGACGACGTCACCGAGGACGACGCCGAAGCAGAATCGGACGGCAGCGCCACGACGGAGGACGACGCCGACGCCGCGCTCGCCGAGGACGTGGCGGGCGACGAGGCCGGTGTCGACGAGGAGAGCGACGCCGAGAACGGCGAGACGGACGGCGGCGAACTCGCCGGCACGGACCTGCAGGAGCTCGACGGCATCGGCCCGACCTACGCCGACGAACTCCGCGAGGCCGGGATCGATTCCGTCGAGGAGCTGGCCGACGCCGACGTCGTCGCGATCGCCGAGTCGACGGACGTCCCGGTCGGTCGCCTGGAGGACTGGGTCGACCAGGCCCAGGCGTACCGCGACGAGAACTGAACGACGCGGGCCCGATTCGCCGCGGCCCCAGTTTCGAACGCTGATTTTTCGCCGCCTGCTCTCCCGCACCGATGCTTCGAGGCGCCCACCTTTATCACAACGACTAGCGAAGCGCTAGATAATGCGGGCGGGGCGCGACCCCGGCCACCTACGGTGATTCCCATGGACCAGCGAACTTGCCTCGTGACGGGCGCATCGCGCGGGATCGGACGCGGCATCGCAGAGCACCTCGCCTCGGAGGGGGCGAACGTGGTCGTGAACTTCCGGGCCTCCGAGAAGGAGGCGGCCGACGCCGTCGAGGAGATTCGCTCGAACGGCGGCAGCGCGATCAAAGCGCAGGCCGACGTGACCGGCCGCCGCGAGGTCGAGGCGATGCGGGACCTGATCCACGACGAGTTCGGCGAGATCGACGTGCTCGTCAACAACGCCGGGATCACGCAGGACACGCGCTTCGAGGAGATGACCCGCGAGGAGTGGGACCAGGTGATGGACGTCAACCTCGGCGGCGTGTTCAACGTGACACAGACGTTCTTCGAGGACATCAAATCGGCCGACGAGGGGCGACTGATCAACATCTCCAGCATCGTCGGCAAGCAGGGGAACTTCGGGCAGGCCAACTACGCGACCGCCAAGAGCGGACTGTTCGGGTTCACCCGGACGATCGCGCTCGAACTCGCCCGCTCGGGGTCGACGGCGAACTGCCTGGCCCCCGGCTTCACGCAGACCGACATGCTCGACGAGGTCGACGACGAGATTCAGGAGAAGATCCGCTCGGAGATCCCGCTCGACCGGTTCGCGCAGATCGACGACATCGCCGCCGCCGTGCGCTTCCTGGCGAGCGAGGAGTCGTCCTATATCACCGGCGAGGTCATCGACGTCAACGGCGGGATGGACCTCTAACGGCGTCGCTCAGTCAAGGCGGTACTCCCGCAGCTCCTCGCCGCCGGACCGGAGCGTCGGCAGCAGCGGCTCGATGTCGCCGACCAGTTCGACCGCGCCGCTCGCGCCCGGGTCGTAGTCGACGAGGCCCGCACTACTGAGCCGCGGGATGTGGTTGTGATGGAGTTCGACCAGCACGGCGTCCCGGTCGTCCTCGTCGATCTCGGCCACCGGCTCGTCCCGGCACCGCGCTGCGACTTGGGTCGCCAGCTCGTCGAGGTCGACGGCGCCGGCCCGCGAGTGGAGCACGCACAGCGTATGTCGGCGGTAGGCGTGCCCGAGGATCTCGTAGATCTGGTCGGGCGAGAGGTCTACCTGATCCTCCGTGACCTGACTCATGGGTTCCCTCCGCGGCGCTCCCCGTCGGCGAGTCCCAGTTTCGAGAACATGGATCTACGAAGGCGACCGAGCCGTAAAACGGTGTTTACGAAGTACTAACGGGTAGTTACCGCACCGATCGAAAGAGAGACCGGCCCGTCAGATGCCGCTCTCGAAGTCGTCGAGAGCGTAGGCGGGCTCGGCGCCGCGGCGGTCGAGCGTCTCGTTGGCCAGCAGCCAGTAGACGACCGACAGCGCCTTGCGGCCCTTGTTGTTCGTGGGGACCACGAGGTCGACGTTGCTCGTCGAGTTGTTCGAGTCGCACATCGCGATCACGGGGATGCCGACCGTGATCGCTTCCTTGACAGCCTGGGAGTCACCGATCGGGTCCGTGACGACCAGCACGTCCGGCTCGATGTAGCCGTCGTACTTCGGGTTCGTCAGCGTGCCCGGGATGAAGCGACCGGTGCGGGCGCGCGCGCCGACCGCTTCCGCGAACTTCTCGGCGGGGAAGCGACCGTACTGGCGCGACGACGTGACGAGAATCTGCTCGGGCTCGTAGTTCGCCAGGAAGTCCGCGGCCGTGCGGATCCGCTGGTCGGTCGTCCCGACGTCGAGCACGTACAGACCGTCGGTGCGGACGCGGTGAATGAACCGCTCCATGTCGGCGGTCTTCTGCTGGGTGCCGATGTGGACGCCGGCGCCCAGGTAGTCCTCGACGGGAATGAGGAGGTCGGCCTCCTCGTCGGACATGACGTCCTCGTCGAGCTGCGGTTCGGCCTCGGCCTCCTCGGCGTCGGCGGTCGATTCATCGTCGCCCTCTACGGGCTCGGCCTCGTCGGGCTCGGCGGCCGGACCGGCGCCGGGTTCCGGCTCCTGGTCGACCTCCTCTTGCGCCGCGTCGAGGCCCTCCTGTTCTGCGTCGTTGTCTGTCATGCTGCGTCGTCCGCGATGCGGATGAGTTCGTTGAGTTTTGCGGTGCGCTCGCCGCCGACGGCGCCGGTCTTGATGAACTCGGCGTCGGTCGCGACGGCAAGGTGTGCGATGGTCGTGTCCTCGGTCTCGCCCGAGCGGTGGGAGACGATCGTCCCGTACTCGTTCCGGGCGGCGAGCTCGATCGCGTCGAACGCGTCGCTGAGGGTGCCGATCTGGTTGGGCTTGATCAGGATGCTGTTGGCGGCGTCCTGCTCGATGCCCCGCTCCAGCCGCTCGACGTTGGTGACGAACAGGTCGTCGCCGCAGATCAGCGTCTGGTCGCCGACGCGGTCGGTGAGCTCGGTAAAGGCGTCGAAGTCGTTCTCGTCGAGGGGATCCTCGACGTACGCGAGGTCGTACTCCTCGACGAGCTCGGCGATGTAGTCGATCTGCTCCTCGGTGTCGCGGACCTGATCGCCGTAGACGTAGCCGCCTTCGTCCTCGTCGTACATCTCCGCGGCGGCGACGTCGAGCCCGAACGTGATCTCGAAGCCGAGTTCGTCGGCGACGGCGTCGGTCGCCTCCTCGACGATCTCGAACGCCTCGGCGTCGTCGATCGACGGCGCCCAGGCGCCCTCGTCGCCCTTGCCCGACGGAACGTCCCGGTCGAGCAGGATGTCGTGGATCTCCTGGTGGACCTGCGCGTTGGCGAACACGGCGTCGGCGACGCTCGGTGCGCCGACCGGCGCCGAGAGGAACTCCTGGATGTCCGTGGCGTCGGCGGCGTGCTCGCCGCCGCCGATCACGTTACCCAGCGGGATCGGGAAGTTGTCGCCGCGGAAGGCGCCGCCCAGATGCTGGAACAGCGGCGCGCCCAGCACGTCGGCGCCGGCCTTCGCGGCGGCCATGCTGATCGCGACGGCGCTGTTGGCGCCGATCTCCGAGAAGTCCTCGGTGCCGTCGGCGGCCCGCAGCGCGGCGTCGACCGAGCGCTGGTCGCCGGCGTACACCTCGTCGACGAGGCGCGGGACGGCGTGCTCGCGGGCGGCGGCGATGGCCTCGTTGGCCGGCAGTTCGATCGCCTCGAACTCGCCGGTGCTGGCGCCGCTCGGTGCGGCGCCGCGGCCGAAGCCGCCGCTCTCGGTCAGTACGTCTGCCTCGACCGTGGGGTTGCCCCGCGAGTCGAGGACGCGCCGGAGTCGGATGTCGGTGATCAGTGTCATGTGTCGCCTCTGTTGACCGTGAAGGGGAGCGCCCCCGCGTCGTACTCCTCGGCGGCGACCAGGATCGGCTCGGTCTGGTCCGTGTCGATCAGCACCGGTGCCCCGTAGGAGACCTGGAGCGCTCGCGCGCCCAGGATCCGCGCTTTCTCGTACCGTGTGAATCGCTGTGATTGGGACATGGGTTACTGGTAGGGGGCCACGATGTCGACGAGGTCCTTGTGCGAGACGAGCATCCGGCGACAGCAGTGTCGCTCGACGCCGAGCTCGTTCAGCACCTGCTCGGGGTCCTCGTCGCCCTCGCGGGCTCGCGCCTTGAACTCTTCCCAGTGTTCACCGACGACGTTGCCGCACGTGAAACACCGGACTGGTACCATCATACTTGAATCACCTTAGCGGTAGGACTTCTGGTAGCGGGCCCGGGCGCCGGGACCGCCCCACTTCTTGGGCTCGGACTGCCGGACGTCGTTGACCAGCAGCGACCGGTCGAACTCCATGTAGGCGTCCCGGAGCTCGGCGTCGCCCGTGTGCTGGACGAGGCCGCGGGCGATCGCGGTGCGGACCGCGTCGGCCTGCCCGGAGATGCCGCCGCCCTGCACGCTGACCTCGATGTCGACGCCGTCGCGCACGTCGTCCGCGATGCGGAACGGTTCGAGCATCTTCAGTCGGGCGAGCTCGGGCTCGACCAGTTCGACGGGTCGGGAATCGATTCGCACGCGACCGTCACCGTCCCGCACCGTGGCGCGGGCGATGGCGGTCTTCTTCTTGCCGCTCGTGTTGGTTACCATGTGACGTTAGCACCCAGGTTCTCGCTGACCTCCCCGAGGTGGAGGAACTTGATGTTCGACAGCCGGTCCAGCGACGTGCCCTCGAGCACCTCGCCGTCCTCGTCGTAGGGGTTGCCCACGTAGACGCGGACGCTCTCTAAGGCCTCGCGGCCCGCGGTGGTCTTGTAGGGGACCATCCCGCGGATCGAGCGCTTGAAGATCCGGTCGGGCCGCTTGGGGTAGTAGGGGCCCCGGTCGGATCCCATCTCGGCGCGCGTCTCGAAGGTATCGAGGATGTCGTCCTCGCTGCCCGTGATGACGGCGTCTTCGGCGTTGACGACGGCGACCCGCTCGCCGTCGATCGCGCGCTGTGCGACCTCGCTGGCGACGCGACCGAGAATGCAGTCGCGCGCGTCCACGACCGCGTCGGCCTCGAACTCCGCGTAACTCATCGGATCACCCGCACGTTCGTGCCGTCGGGATTCTGTTCGATCGCCTGTTCTAGCTCTTGGGTCTCGCCGACCTGTTCGATCTTCGTCTCGGCGGTGCCCGAGAAGTCGACCGCCGCGACGGTGACCGACTTCTGCAGGGCGCCGCTCCCGAGCACCTTGCCCGGGACAACGACGAGTTCGTCTTCCTGCGCGTACCGCTCGATCCGCCCCAGATTGACTTCCGCGTGCGTGCGGCGGGGTTTCTCGAGCCGGTCCGCGACGTCGCTCCAGACGTCGGCGTCCCCGTTGCGGGACACCGACTTCAGCTCGGCGATGAGACTGTTCAGTCTCGGATTCGTCTTGCTCATAACTTTCCTCCTGTTAGGACCGCGTGAGAAGTGTGATGCAGGGAGCAGGATTTGAACCTGCGGACTCCTACGAGACAGCGCCCTGAACGCTGCGCCGTTGGCCAAACTTGGCTATCCCTGCTCGCACTTCCGGTTACTCGACGCCCCGTAAAACCACTTTCGATCTGGACCGGTTCGACCTCGCATCGAACGGCGTCGAATCGGCTGCCGGCGGCGGACTCGGCCGCGGGCGTCGTCGCCCGGCCGGCGCTCTCGCTGCCGGACCGGGCGGACGTCAGGGTGTGGTTCGTGGGGGCGATCATGCTATAGCTGTACTGCCGTTTCGAGCTCGCTCGCTCGCTCTTCGATGGTGTCGGCCGCCTGCGTGACGAGTTCGTCGACCGTGAACGAGCCGTCGGTCTCGACGTGGAACACGAACGCGTTCTCGACGTCGTGGACCTCGAGCTCCTTGCCCTCGAACGGCTCGTACTGCGTGAGGTCGTTGTCGAACTCCTCGGCGGGGATCAGCTCCCCGTCGTGCTCGATCACGCCGCGGACGATCTGCGGTTCGGCGTCCTCGAACTCGCCGCGGTCGCCGACGACCTCGACGCGCTGGAGGTTGCGGTAGCCGACCGCGACCCCGCCCTGGTGTTTGGCGTGGTCCTTGCCGGACATCGCGACCGCTTCCGCCTCCGCTTCCAGTCGCTGATCGTCCTTCAGGTCGATGATCGGGACGTTCTCGTCGGCGGGCTGGACAAGGTCGTCGCTGCTGACCAGGTCGCCCGAGTAGGCCGTCGCGGGCCCCTCGACGTCGATCGAGAGGGTGACGGTGTCGCCGAGCTCGAACTCGCCGAGCGGGGTCGTCAGGGGGATCATTCCCATCCGCAGGCCGAGCTGCTCGTCGAACATCACCGACGAGTTCTCGACGAAGCGGACGGTGTCGATCGCCAGCGTCGGCACGTCGGCGATCATCGCCCGGCGGACGCCGTTCGCGAACGCGGGGGTGACCCCGCGGACGAGGAACCGTGCGTTCCGGTCCTCGCGTTCGACGAACTCGACGTCGTAGTCCACTGCCATCGTTAGTATCCGCTCTTTCCTTTGGGTGCGCGAGAGCCGTCGTGGGGGATCGGCGTCACGTCCTCGATGCGACCGATCTCGAGGCCGGCGCGGGCCAGCGCGCGGATCGTCGCCTGTGCGCCGGGGCCGGGGCTCTTCTGGAGGTTCCCGCCCGGTCCGCGAACGCGGACGTGGACGCCCTCGATGCCGGCCGCCAGCACTTCCTCGGCGACGGTCTCGGCCATCTGCATCGCCGCGTACGGCGATGCCTCGTCACGGTTCTGCTTGACCACGGCGCCGCCGGACGACTTGGCGATCGTCTCGGCGCCGGTCTGGTCGGTGACCGTGATGAGCGTGTTGTTGAACGATGCGTGCACGTGGGCTACGCCCCACTTGTCTCCCTCGTTTTCTGCCATGTTATTGCTCCTCCGCTCGTTCGGGGTGGAGTTCGTCAGCCAGCGGGCTGGTCTCGTCGAACTCGACGGTCTCCTCCTCGTCGACCTCGACCTTGTAGGAGGGGACCGACACGCGTCGGTCGCCGACGACGACGTGCCCGTGGACGATGAACTGGCGCGCCTGCTGCGGCGTGTTCGCCAGTCCGCGTCGGTAGGCGACCGTCTGGAGGCGACGCTCGAGCACGTCGTTGATCTCCAGGGACAGGATGTCGTCGAGCCCGTCGGTGTCGTTCAGGATGCCGTAGCGCTTGAGGCGCGCGAGGAACTCCTCGCCCTCGCGGCCGGCGGCCTCGGCGTCGCCCTGCGCGCGACCGAGCAGTTTCCGGGCCTCGCGGCGGTAGCTGCGAAGCTCGGACTGGGCGCGCCAGAGCTCTTCCTTGTTCCGGAGGCCGTAGCGGCCGACCAGATCGTGTTCGGACGAAATGCGCTCGCCCTGGAAGGGATGGTTCGGCGTCTCGTAGGCCTTCGTCTTGCTACCGAGCGGCATTATTCTTCACCTCCCTCGTCCTCGTCGCCGCCCGCCGCTGCCTCTTCCTCGGCCTGCTCTTCGCGGATCTCCTCGACGTTGACGCCGATGGTGCCCTCCGTACGACCGGTGGACTTGGTCCGCTGACCGCGCACCTTCTGGCCGCGCTTGTGGCGCGTGCCCTTGTAGGAGTCGATCATCTTCATCCGGTTGATGTCGTGACGCCGCTTCATCTGCAGGTCGTTGCCGACCTTGTGGGACGTCTCGCCGGAGAAGAAGTCCTTCTGGCGGTTGGTGAGCCACTCGGGAACCTCGTCGGCGTACTCCTCGACCTTGGAGACGACGCGATCGATCTCGTCCTCCTCAAGGCGACCGAGGGTCGCGGTGCGGTCGACGTCCGCCTTCTCCGCGATAATTCGGGCCGTTCGCCGGCCGATGCCTTTCATCTCGATGAGCGACCGCTCGACGGCTTTCGTCCCATCGAGGTCGGTCTGCCCGATGCGGACGAAGTACCGAAGGTCCTCGTCGTCTTCGGGTTCGTCTGGTTGTTCTGCACTCATGTGTGGGTTGGATCTGCACTCGCGCCTTGCGACGCGTGCGTTGGGGTCCGCCGGCGACGAATCGTGCTCGTACACGTCTCGACCGACGGTCTTCACGTCGTGGCGGGGATTCGAACCCCGGAGGCTTTACGCCACATGGTTAGCAACCATGCGCCTTGGGCCGCTTGGCTACCACGACTCGCTTGTACTGTCGCCCTTGCGGACTCGGGACCCGATCGCCCCTACATCTGATTGCAGCCCTACCTTCCCCGGTGCCGTACTTAAACGCAACGAATCGCGCCGCCCTCTTTCGCGTGATTTCCGTCGGTAGCGTGTTTGGGATTAGTTGGCTCGGATGACGTTGTAACGGTGACCGACTCGAAGGCCTTCGGCTCGCTCTCAGGGATGATTGCGGCAGCACCGACTGGGACCACCTCGAAAGCCCTCGGCCCGCTCGGCGGCGCTCTGGCGGATATCCTCGCTACGCTCGGATAGTGCCGCCGGACCGCCGCCGACCGAACCTCGCCCTTTCAGTCCGCCGAGGACACCGCTACCGCATTGCGCGGGTCGCCACGGGCGACCACGCGCGGCCCGGCCCTTCCCCGTCGGCGCGCCACGAGGCCGCGCCCGGCCGCGGGGCTGCGGTGGCGCGTGCTGTCGAGCCTTTCATGGCGAGACAGTAGCGCGCGAGGGATGAGCGAGCAGAGCGAGCGAATCGGTTGGGGAGGACGAGGTTGCGGTGGGTGGGAATGAAAGGGGCCGGTGCGCTCGGCCGGTGAGGCGAAGCAAGCACTGGAGCGACCGGAGGGAGCGAAGCGCGCAGCGAGCCGCAACCGGTCGAGCGCGGCGGGGGCTTTCAGGGCGTTGTCGGCCGGGTCGGATCGAAAAATCTCACCGAGAGCGATTGCAAACGTTCTCGTCACAACCCTCGTCCGACGTATCGCCCGATTACGATCACAACTGCTAGATCCCGAAGCGCTTACCGGTGCGCGAGCGTAGCCAGAGACATGGACGAGAGCGCCGAGCGGACCCGCGTCGAGTGGCACGAGTGGGGTCCAGAGCCGTTCGAGATCGCAGATCGAGCCGGAAAGCCAGTGTTGCTGTCGCTGTCGGCGACGTGGTGCTCGTGGTGCCACGAGATGGACGAGGAGACGTACAGCGAGCCTCGAATCGCCGCTAACGTCAACGACGGGTTCGTCCCGGTGCGCGTCGACGTCGACCGCCACCCCCGCGTGCGCGAGCGCTACAACATGGGCGGGTTCCCCTCGACGGTGTTCCTGACGCCGGAGGGCGAGCAGCTCACCGGCGCGGGCTATCTGGGCCCCGACGGGATGCGCCAAGTGATCACGAGCGTGCGGAAGATGTGGGACGGCAAGGGCGCGGAAGCCGGACGCGTCCCCAGGAGCCTCCAGGGCGAGGCCACGCCGGCGGGCGAGCTCACCCCGAGGATCGAGGAGCAGCTCCTGGGTGCGCTTCACGAAACGTACGACGAGCAGGCCGGCGGCTGGGGCGCCGACGCCAAGTTCCCGATGCCCCGGACGATCGAGTTCGCGCTCAAGCGCGAGCGCGAGCAGGCGCTGCGGACGCTCGACGCCGTCGGCGCGAACCTGCTCGACGACTACGCGGGCGGGTTCTACCGCTACGCCGCCGGCGGGGACTGGAGCGAGCCCCACTACGAGAAGATGCTCGACACGAACGCCGCACTCGTGCGAGCGTTCGCCAACGCTTACCTCTACACCGGGCGCGAGGAGTACCGCCAGCCAGCCGCGGACACGATCGAGTACCTCACCACGACGCTGTGGACCGGCGACGCGTTCGCCGGGAGCCAGTCCGCCGGCCCCGGCGCCGAGTTCTACGCGCGCGAGCCGACCGACCGCGAGGCCGCCGACGAGCCGCCGGTCGACCCGACGCCCTTCGCCGACCGAAACGCGCTGGCGGTCGACGCCTTGCTGACGTATCACGCCTACACCGACGACGACGCCGCCCGTCAGTACGCCGAGCGAGCGCTCGACTACCTCGCGGAGACCCTGATCGACGACGGCGAAGTCGTCCACTTCCGCGACCCCGAGGACGCCGACGAGGTCGGCGAGGCGCTCCTCCTCGCGGATCACGCTCGCACGGTCGCCGCGCTGACGACCGCCCGCGAGGTGCTGGGTGCCGACGCGCTGGACGGCCGAGCGATCGAACTCGCCGAGCGCGTCGCCGACGCCGCGATCGACGAGCTCCACGACGAGGGCTCGTTCCGCGACGGCCCCGCGAACGGCGAGGGGCTGCTCGACCGGCCGCTCCGACCGCTCGACGGCAACGTCGAAATGACCGACGCGCTGCTGGACCTCGCAGTTCTCACTGGCGAGGACCGCTACCGCGACGTCGCCCGCGAGACGATCGAGGCGTTCGCGGGCGCGTGGGACCGCTTCGGCCCGCAGGTCGCCGGCTACGGCTCGGCGGCCTCGCGGCTGCTCAACGGAACCTTGGTGATCCGCGTCGGCGACGACGCCGGCTCGGATCTCCACCGCGCCGCGCTCCGGATGGGCGACCACGAGAAGGTCGTCGTTCCCGAGGCCGAGGGCGTCGAGGACGGTACCGCCGCGGCGTCGATCGTGACGGGTGACGAACGGAGTTCGTCGAGCCCTCGCTCGCAGGCTCGCGAGGACGCCGCGGCGACAGCCGAACCGGCCGAGACGCCCGAGCAGCTCGAAGCGCGAGTCAGCGATCTGATCGACGAGCGGTCCGAAGCAAACTGACCGTCGGCGTCCCGTCAACTTCCCGGCGGCGTCCGATCTACTTGTCGACGTCCGGACGACGAACCCGACGTCCAGCGCCGCGTCGACGCCGACGAGCGGTTCCGAACCAGCACCGGCACCCCCGAAAACCTCCGGTGCGTTTATAACCCTTCGAGAGTGACAGGACGGTATGGCAAGTCTGCGGGACCTCGGGCTGTCCGAGTACGAAGCGCGCGCGTATCGCGCGCTACTGAACACCGGTCCCACAACCGCCAAAGAGTTGTCCCGGGCCAGCGACGTGCCCATGGGGCGGATCTACGACGTTCTCAATAGCATCGAGCAGTACAACCTCGTCCGCAGCCAGACCGCGAGCCGGCCCAAGAAGTACGTCGCGGTCGAGCCCGCGACCGCGCTGGATCGGCTGCTCGACGACAAGAAACGGGAGCTCGAGGAGAAGGCCGACCAGTACGAGGAGATCGTCGACGATCTCTCGGACGAACTGGACGCCGCTGACCCGGTCGAGGAGCAGTTCTGGACCGCGGCGGTCGGCGCCGAGGAGACCGCCGACCTGCTCGTCGAGCGACTCTCGGCGGCCGACGAGCGGATCGTCTTCGTCGCCTCGGACCAGACCTCGCTGTTCGAACTCGACGAGATCGGCGACCTCGTCGCCGAGCAGTTCGAGGAGGCGATCGACCGCGGCGTCGACGTCAAGGTACTGCTGACGCCCGGACTGGTCGACTCGCTGCCCGAGAGCGTCGGTCGACGCCACCGGCAGACGCTCTCGCCCTCCGAGAACTACGAGGTTCGGGTCAGCCCCGACGTGACGGGGACGTTCAACCTGTTAGACGGCGTCGAAGTCTGCGTTCAGGTGCCCCACCCGCTGGCGGCCGACGAGGCGTTCGCGATGATCGATCTCAAAGATCCCGAGTTCGCCGCCGACGTCCACGACGAGTTCGTCCCGCGCTGGCGGGCGGCCGAGACGCTGTCGTTTTAGGCCGATTCGGCGGCCGAGAGCTACGCGATCGCCTCGTCGACGGCGTCTTCGAGTACCCGGACGCATTCGTCGACGTCCGCGAACGTGGCGTCCCCGCCGTTCCGGGCGACGGAGACCAGCACGCCCGACTTGCGTCGGTTCGGCGCCGGACAACCGACGAGCCAGGCGTCCTCGTAGGTCCTGACGAGGGCGTCGAGGTCGCCGGTCTTCAGGCTCGACGGGTGGTCCCTGACGCCGAGCTGGATGACGATCGACCGGTTGACGATCCGCCTGATCTCCGACTCGGAGTACTGCTCCGCCAGATCGTCGCGGAGCGTGCAGTCGTACTCGCGACCGTCGTACGCGATGATCGCGCGGAGGTCCGATCCGACCCGCTCCCGGATCGGTTCCTCGACCACGTCGACAGAAGGCATACGTGATCAACGCATTCTTGACAATTTAAAGCCAGCTTCAGTTATCGTTCCTGACGGGATGAAAACTAGTGAGAATCAGCGGACTGCGACCCGACGCCCTGACGATCTCGGTGTCGGCTCGCAGAGAGCCACCCCAAGCGCTCAGCTCTGTACTTCCTCCCGCAGCTGCTCCATCTCGACGCGTCGCTCGGCGTGAGCGTTGTGCTGGTGGATGGACTCGTCGTTGGACTGTTTCATCGTGACGACGGCATCGTCGGGCAGCTGGTCGAACTGGTCGACGACGCCGTCGGCCATCGCGCGGACGCAGTCCTCGACGAACTTGGCGTCGGCGTGGGACTGGTAGGTCATGTGGTCCTCGTCGGGACGCTTGGCGAGGTTGTAGATCCGGGCGCTCATCGAGTCGCGGGCGACGTCGATCAGATTGGTGAGATCGACGTCGGGTGCGCCGTCGCTCTCGACGGTCAGCGTGGCGTGGCCTCGCTGGGAGTGGCCGGGCTGGGGAACCTCGTCGAGGAACTCCTCGATCGTCTCGTCCTCGATGCCGAGCTGTTCGAGCTTCTGGCGCGCCCGGGCTTCCGACATCCCCTGTGAGCACGGACAGACGGTCATGCCGGTCACGGTGGCGCCGATCTCCTCGCGGGTGCCTTCGTCCGTCGCCGTCGCCTTGGCCTGGATGTCGACGGTGCTCTGGGTTTCCCGGTCGGAGGCGGGCGTCTGCTCGCGCTGGACGAGTTCGGCCTCCATCGAGACGATCGCCTCGCTGGTGTAGTCGTGCTTGTCGAGCAGCCGTTCGGCGGCCTCGCCGCAGACGTCCTCGACGCGGTGGACCTCCTCGCGCGTGGCGGCTTCGAGGGTTTCGTCGATGACCTCCATGTTGCGGCTCATGTCGGCGCCCTTGCGCCAGGAGGGCAGGTCGACGAACACCTCGAACTCGGCCATCAGCACGATCGGACGCTTCTCGGGCCGGGCGATCTTCACGAGCTTCTCGACGCCGGTGACTCCCACGCGGTTCAGCCCCACCGCCACGTCGGGGCTGGTCGCCTGTACGTCCGGCAGTTGCTCACTCATTGAATCGCCGTTACGACGGTACGCGATTAGGCCTTTCGATAGCGCGAATATCGACGCGCGCGACCGCCAGCGCTCCCCGTCACGACACCGGTCGGATCACTGCAGCTTCGCGAGCGCCTCGAAGAAGTTCGCCCGCGGGCCGGCGATCCGCACCGGCTCCTCGGCGGCCGTGACCGCGACGGTCGTCCCGGAGTCGATCTCCCGCCTGGTGCGTCCGTCGCTGATGACGTACCCGCTCGGCGCGTCGGTTAGTTCGATCTCGACGTCGGCGTCGACGTCGACCGCGAGCGACGGCATCGACTCGGCGCCGCACATCTCGGTGACGACGATCGCCGGCACTTCGGGATGGACCAGCGGCCCGTCCTCGCTGAGATTGTAGGCCGTCGAGCCGGTCGGCGTCGCGACGAGCACGCCGTCGGCGTGGCCCGTCGAGTAGGTCGACCCGTCGACGCGCACCGTGAGCTCGGCGCCGTTGCCGTGGCCGCGCTGGGGGCCCTGCACGACGACCTCGTTGATCGCCGGCTCCAGGGTCCAGTCGTCGTTGCTCGCCCGCAGGCGGGGGAGTTCCCGGAAGCGCACCTCGCCGGTCTCGCGGACGTGATCCACCTCGGCGGTGACGGCGTCGACGGCGTCGACCGGCGCGACCGCGTTGAGAAAGCCGACCTCGCCGAGGTTGACGCCCATGATCGGCGTCGTCCCGGCGCCCCGCGCGGCGTACAGGAAAGTCCCGTCGCCGCCGATCGACACCACGAGATCGCAGTCGGCCATCGCAGACACGTCGACGCCCGGCCGATCGAGCGCCGCCGCCGTGGCCTCGTCGAGGCGCACTTCGACGCCGTCGTCCCCGATCGTGGCCGCGATCTCGCCGGCCAGCGAGGCGGCCTGCTCGTTGCCTTTCTGCCCGACGATCCCGACGTTCATGTGTTCGACGTTGCGCCGGGGGCTGAAAAACTCCGCGTTGGCGTCGCGACGGCGCTGATCGGCGCCGCAGACCGAACTGCGACGTCCCGGAGCGGCGGCTCGTCCGACCACCCCGGCAGCAACCTTAATTTGACTGGGGCGAATGGCTACTGAGTAGCACACGGCTCGACCGGAGTAGTACGCCGGGCGGGTCCTGCGTCCACCGAACCATGGATAGCCAACACTCCCGCCCGAGGGTCGGCGCGCATCCAGCCGCCGCTCCGAGTCGGTGCGAGAGTCCCACTCCGAAATCGAGACGGTCCGACACCCTCCCCGGAGGTGGGCAGAGTGAGTGACGACCGGGCGGACGATCCGGAGGGGCGGGACGACGAGACTCCCGAAGAAGGCGACGCCGAAGCGCCCGCGAACGGGGGGCGCGACGCCGAAGAGGACTGGTTCGAGCAGGCGCTCCGCGACGCCGGAGAGGACGGGGAAGACCTTTTCTCCGGCGAATGGGCGCCGGACGACCTCGACGACGAGCTACCGGATCCCGACGCGGCGGCGCGGAGCGAGTCGGCCGATCGGGGCGCCGACGACCTGGAGGCGGCGTTCGAGGATATCGCCGACGACGAGCGAAGCGAGTTCGACGCCGCGTTCGACGATCTCCCGGAGCCGGACGACGACGCGACGTTCGACGACCTGCCGGAACCCGGCGAGGACGACGAGTTCGATGGAGGCCGGACGACGGACGCGGACTCGGCGGACGCCGATGCCGAGCCGGCGGACGCCGACGCGCAGAGCGCTTCGAGCCCCGACTCGCAGGCTCGTCGGGACGCAGACGCGGGGCGTCCAGATTCCGAGGCCCCGGACGCCGACGCGGGGCGGCCGGCTTCCGAGGTCTCGGGCGCCGACACGCCCACGGACGAGCGTGAACCGAGCGACGATCAGGGAGACGACGGCGGCCTCTTCGACACCGACTTCGCGTCGGCGCTCGGCGACGCGCCGGATCTGCCCGGCGAGTCCGACAAGGGATCACCCGGGGGCGGACCATCAGGTAGCGGACAGTCCGGCGGCTTCGGGAGCGGTAGTAGCGGCTTCGGCGGCGGCGGTAGTGGCGAGTTCGGCGGCGGTGGCGGCGAGTTCGACATGGCGACCGACGACGCTGGCGCGCTGGGCGACCTCGACGACGTGGGGGCGCCCGGCGCCGGCTCGGACTTCGAGCAGCAGGACGAGGCCCACGAGTCGGAGATCCCGCGGATCGAACTCGGCGTCGAGGGGCTCGACGCGATGATTCAGGGGGGCGTCCCCGAGCGGTCGCTGATGGTCGCGATCGGCAGCGCCGGCACCGGGAAGACGACGCTCGGGCTCCAGTTCCTCGAGCGGGGCCTCGAACAGGGCGAGCGAGCGGTGTACATCACCTTAGAGGAGTCCCGCAGTCGGGTGATCCGCAGCGCGACCGAGAAGGGGTTCGCCTACGACGAGTACGCCGCGGACGGCCAGCTCGCCGTCGTCGACATCGATCCCGTCGAGATGGCAAACAGCCTCCAGAGCATCCGCAGCGAGCTGCCGCGGCTGATCCGCGACTTCGGCGCCTCGCGGCTGGTGCTGGACTCGGTGTCGCTCCTGGAGATGATGTACGACGACCGCGCGGTGCGGCGCAACGAGATCTACGACTTCACGCGGAGCCTCAAGGACGCCGGCGTCACGACGCTGCTGACCAGCGAGGCCAGCGAGGACTCGGCGTTCGCGTCCCGGCACGGCATCGTCGAGTACCTGACCGACGCCGTGTTCGTCCTCCAGTACGTCCGACCCTCGGATTTCAGGGAGACGCGGCTGGCCATCGAGATCCAGAAGATCCGCGACGCGAACCACTCCCGCGAGACCAAGCCCTACGAGATCACCAACGAGGGGATCAACGTCTACCGGCAGGCGAACATTTTCTAACCGTCGACCAGCGCGATCCCCGCGAGCCGGTCGCCCGCCGTCACGGTCGCCTCGCGCGTGAGCGCGTACAGGATACCGTCCTGGCCGGCCCGGACAGTCTGGAGCGACTCGTAGGTCGCCGGGTCGTACACCGTCCCGATCGTCGTCCCCTCGGAGATCCGATCGCCGACGGCGAACTCGCCGGTCACCCGGAACAGCCCCGAGGCCTCGGCGTCGACGCTCCCGAGGTGGTTGCGCGCCCGGCGAGGCGTCCCGTTGTCCTCGACGTCGCCCGGGAGCACGTTCAGGTGCCGGAGCGCGTTCAGCAGGCCGGTCACCCCGGTTTCGATGGCGGGATCGACGAGCTGCTTGTTGTGGGCCAGTTCCGGCGTGATCGCGGTGATCCCCTCGCGGGCCGCCGCGACGCGGAGCTTGCCGTCGAAGCCGCGAGCACGCCACTCGTCGGGCGCGTCGTCGCCCGCCGGTTCCGCGAGCAGCAGGTCGGTCCCGAACGCGGCGGCGAGCGAGCGCGCGTCGGCGTCGCCCTCGGCGTAGACGACGTGCGGAAGCATGTCCGGGCTGCCGGTGTGCAGATCGACGATCGCGTCGGCGTCGCCGGCGTACTCCCAGAGCCGGGCGGCCATCCGCTGGTGGAGCGATCCCGAGGGGTCGCCCGGCCAGACGCGGTTCATGTTCGGGTTGACGCTGTCGAGCGCCGCCGGAGCGGTGTAGGAGACGCGATCGAACGTCAGCGGGTTCGCGACGGGTACCGCGATCACCGTCCCCGCGAGCGCGTCGCGACGGAGTCGATCGTGGATTCGACGGAGTACCTCCGAGCCGTTGATCTCCCGGCCGTGCTGGGCCGCCTGCACGTACACCGTCGGTCCCGCTTCGGCGCCGTCGTAGCGGTGGACGGTCGTCGCGACCTCGACGCCCGAGGGCAAACGTGCGAGGGTGACGCGCTCGGCGTGGTGACGAGTCTGCGAACGAGGGCTTTGCTCCGCGGCATCCTGCTGAGCTTGTGAGTTAGGGCTCGATGAGCCCCGCTCACCGGTGTCCTGACGAGTTTGCGAGTCAGGGCTCGCGGAGTCGTCCGAACGATCGCTCTGCGATCGTTCGTGATCACGAGAGAGGGCATCGCCCTCTCTCGAACGACTTTGCTCCGCGGCGTCGTGCCCGCTCGTCTCCTCCATATGTGTCTCCTTGGAAGGGGCGATAATAGTCCTTCGTCACGAATTGTTTCGTCGTACGGATAATTATATGAGTGTCCGTCACGTGGCTCCGTTATGGCCGGACGCGAACCGAAGACGCCCCGCGAGGACGTCGTTCCCGGAGCGCTCGACCCCGGAGCGAGCGTTCTGGTCCACGACGCGGGCGACGACACGCCGTCGGGACTCTGCGGAGACCTCGCCGCGAGCGCGGACCCGACCGGTGACGTGCTCGTCGTCGAGTTCTCCCCCGATCCCGCCGACTGTCTGGACAAGCTCGCGAACCACCCCTCGACGGGACGAAAACGCCTCCTCGCGGTCGGCGACCACGGCGACGTTCGCTCGTCGCGGGGCGACGTCGACGTCGTCTCGATCGACGATCCCGCGGACCTCTCCTCGCTGGGCATCGAGATCAGCGGCTTTCTGTCGGACGGCGGCGAGACGATCCTGTGTTTTCACTCGCTGACCGACCTGTTAGACCACTCGGATCTCGAACGCGCGTTCCGCTTTCTCCACGTGCTCGCGGGCCGCGTCCGCGCGGCCGACGCCGTCGCGCACTTCCACATCGATCCCACCGCCCACGAGCCGCGGGACCTCAACACGCTCGCGGCGCTGTTCGACGGCGTCGTCGAGCGGTTCGACGGGGAGTGGATCGTCCGGACGACCGAATAGCAACGCGCTATTGCTAGTAGCACCACATCCGCGAGTCGCAACTATCCCGTAGCTATCTCGAAACTACGGGCTCCAATCCCCGTAAACGCCCGCTCGCGCCCCTAGCGAGATATTTTCTAAAATAGTATACAAAATCCACTTTGTTTAATGTACTTATTATTTAAATATTTTTATATTCTCTCGCCATTTTTGTAGCGATGTACCATGTCCAACGGCAATGGAAGTCAGATGGCGTCGTTCCTCAAGAACCACCCGCGGCTGGCCGGCGTGCTGTTCGCTGCGCTGGTGGCGCTAACGCAAGTCGGGAGTGCTTCGGCGGCGATCGCGATGACGATCGATTAAGAATTCAGCGTTTCAGCGTCGACTTCGTCGCTCCAGTGTAGTCCGCCCGAGATTCTGACGGGCAATGTTTCAAGCTCAAGAGACTGAAGTAGCTCTTGCTCTGAAACCGTTACGGACGCGTTGTCCCCCGAGTTGAGATAGAAGTTCTCGTTCGACTCGATGATCGGCATGAACATCCCGCCCATCCCGCCGGACGTCGTCGCGTACGCCTCGAACGTCAGCTCGTAGCGATCCCCGTCCGCCGGTTCGATGCGAGCGAGCAGCGGCGTCCCGCTCTCCGCCTGCGCGATGGTGAGCCCGCCGTCGCCGATCACCAAATACTGGCTGCCGACGATGCTCTCGCCCTTCGCGACTTCGAGGGCGGCCCGGAGCGGGAAGCCGCAGTTCAGCAGGCGTGCTACCGTCGAGCCGATGCGGACGGCGCCGCTGTTGATCACGTCGCTGAGCGTGGCGATGCCGCCGATCGCGCCGGCCTCGATCAGCTTCGCGCCCTGGTCGTACGACTGGCAGGCGTTCAACAGGAACGCGTCGACGCCGATCTCGTCGAGCGACCCGGCGTCGAGCGTGCCGTCGGCACAGCGGAACCCGTCGTCGTCGATGTGGCCGACGTAGTGGAGGAACTCCGCCGGCTCGGCGAACACGTCGGCCAGCTCGTCCGTTCGCAGGTCGCGCTCGACGGCCACCTCGAAGGGCAGGTCCGCGCGGGAGCCGTACACCTCGTCGACGATGTCGCGTTCCTCGTCCATGCGATCGTCGTTACAGACGACCGTGATCGCGATGTCGCCGGTCGAGGGCTCCCGGTCGAAGCGGTTGCGGTAGGCCTCCGGCGTCGCCTTGCTGACGCCGATCGGCGTCTCGTCGCCGACCCACGCCTGCTCGATGGCGTCGTCGGATTCGACCTGGACGTAGGTGTTGTCGCCGGCGTCGCCGCCCGACGTCTCGGCCGCTCCGCGGGTGTACGCCCCCATTCCCGTCTCTTCGACCGACGACGCCGACACCTGCTGGGGCTCCGCCGTTCGGATGACCGCCAGATCGTTGACCAGGTACGGCAGCGTCTCGATGCTCTCCGGCGTCGGCGAGACGTGGGTCGTCAGCTTCCACTGCGGGAGCAGTTCCTCGACAGCCTCGTAGGGGACGTCGAGATACGCTTCGAGCTGCCGGGACAGCGGCGCCTCGTACAGCTCGGGGAAGGAGAGGTCGACCTCGTGCTCCAGCAGCTGGCGCTCGTGGAGGTCGATCGGGTACAGCCCCTCGGTGCGCGTGACGCAGTCGAGGAAGAACACCTGTTTGAGCGCCCGGACGACCTCCCGCTCGAATCCGCCCGGCCCGTCGAGATCGCGCTCGAATCCGTCGTCGGTGACGATTCGGGCCGTCTCGCCCGGCACTAGCTCTGCGCCGAGGTAGTACGCCAGCGTCGCGGCGGGGTAGATGTGGCGGTAGGTCGGCGGGAGCTCGATCGCGACGCCGGTGTCGGCCGGCTCGATTTCCTCGGGGATCGAGAGTTCGTCGCCGAGTTCGATCGCGGGCGGATGCCCGCGCAGCGTCGGCAGCGAGCGCTCGGCGGTCGTCGTCTTGAGCGACGAGCTCAGCGCCGTCACCGCGCGCATGATGTCCTCCGGATCGTCGGTCGTCGTCAGCGTCGCCGCGGGCTGTTCGTGCTTCGACCGCCCGCCGACGGCGACCCGAGTGGGCTCGCCGAACTCGATCGAGGTCCGCTCGGTCTCCGAGGAGATCGTGACGTCGCTCTCTACCTGGAGGTAGATCCGAAGCTGGACGGACACCTCAATGCTGTACGTTCCCTGCGGGAGTTCCTCGTGGGAGAAGTGTTCCGCGCTCGCGACGACCTCGCCAGCCTCGTTCCTGACGATGACGGGCGCGACCGTCGGGAGCGTGATAGCCGAGCACTCGATTTCGACCGCGTCGTCGACCGGGAACCGGAAGGCGCCGGGGTCGGTCGACGAGGGCGTCACTGGCGCGTCCGTCAGCAGCGAGTACCGAACCCGTTCGATCGGGTCGATCAACTCGAGGCCGGGGGCCGACAGCGGCTCGAACGCGACGTTCACTGCAGTGACACCCCCCACAGGGAACCGGCGGTACCGTCCATTCGAGGTGTAGCTAACGGGTAGCGCGAGAATAAAGGTACCGACCAGTTACGACCGGGGCGGCCCGGAATCCCCGCGCCGTCTGCGGAAACACGGAATCGTCGGCTGCAAAGCGGGAGCGTCAGCGGGTGACCTCGGCGGGGGGCCGATCGGCCGGACGGGGGCCCGACGGCAGGGACAGCGTCACCGCGGTCCCGTTCGGTTCCCGGTCGGCGACGGCGATCTCGCCGCCCAGACTGGTGACGATCCAGTTGACGATCCACAGGCCCAGCCCGCTCCCGTGCTCGAGCGGCGTCTCGTCGTCGCCCCGAAGCACCGCCCGCTCGGCTTCCGGGAGCCCCGGACCGCGGTCGCAAACGGTGATCTCCGTCCAAGCGCTCCGCCGGTCGACACGAACGACGACTGGAGCGTCCTCTCCCGCGTAGCGAAGCGCGTTTTCGCAGAGTTCGCGGACGGCCGTCTCCAGGTGCGCGTCCGCGAGCACCGGACAGCTCTCGGGCGCCTCGACGCGGATTCCGGACGTCGACGAGTCGGAGCGAAGGTTCGTTCGGACGCGCTCGACGAGTCGGACGGCGTCGAGGACGCCGCGCTCCGTTCCGTCCCAGGCCGTCTGGAGAGAGCCGGCGGTCTCGCCGAGTTCGACGAGATCCTCGGCCGCGTCTTCGATCGAGCGCACCGCTTCGAGCGTCGTCGGGTCGTCGACCCGCCCGGCCAGCAGCTCTGCGTTACCGAGGATCACGTTCATCCCGTTGCGGATGTTGTGCCGCAGGACGCGGTTGAGGACCGTCACCTGCTGTTTTCGGCACCGCTCGTCGGTGACGTCGTCGTAACAGACGAACGCGTCGACAGGGCCGCCGGCCGCCGGGAGCATCTTGAGCGCCACGTCGCGACGACCGGTCGCCGTCCGACGCGTGACGATCCGCTCGACCGGGGTACCGCGATCGACCTGCTCGACCAGCTCCGCGGCGGCCGACCGGTCGTCGACCGGAACGACCCACTCCGAGAGCCGCTCTCCGACGACGGCGTCGGCGTCGTAACCGAACAGCTCCTCGAAGGCGGGGTTGACCCCGCAGACGAGGCGCTCGCCGTCCTCGATGCGCGCCGTCACGACGGGCTGGGAGACGCAGTCGATCCCGACCCGCTCGGTCGCGGGAGCGGTCGACGCCGCGGCGTCCGGGCCCGGAACGCCGAGCACGTTTTCGATGCGCCGGCGAACCACCGACGGTCGGAGCGGCCGCCGGACCACGTCGTCGATCGTCGACCAGCAGTCGTCGGGGAGCTGTTCGTCGTCGACGACGAACAGGATCGACGGGTCGACGCCGTCCCCGCTCGGGGGCAAGTCTTCGAGCGATTCGAGCGCGGAGTCGTCCGCGATCCACAGATCGACGCCGTCGATACAGCCGGGCGATCCCAGCGAAACCGCACACTCGTCGGGCGCCATCGCGGCGATCCGATCGGCGTCGTCGATGCCGCTGGCGACGGCGATACGCCTCGGTTCGCCCCGGGATCCGCCGTCGCGCGCCGCCGACCGTCTGTTCGTCGAGACGTTTTCAGTCACAGTATAGCCTCTCGCACCGCAACCCGCTCGTCCGGCGCTCTGACATGACCGCTCCATGGCCCGCTACAGCCGTTATCGCCGCCGGTTCAGCGCTCCGATTGCGGCTGGCTTCGGCATCGCCGGCCATGAACAGTTCATACGGCGATTTCCACTTATAATTACCGATGGCAATCGCGTTCGGTTTTGTATTTGCCCGTTTTTGCCGGGACTAAAGGGGAGCTTACTTATCAGGTGGGGAACGTACTCTATTCCAGGGAGCGACACCGTGAAACTCCGTCAACCAACAGATTTCCTGATTCTCGAAGCGCTGCACGCGTACGGGCGAAACGTCGCACCGAACCTCGCCCAGATCACCGGAAAGAGCCGGAAGAACGTCAACAATCGTCTCCCGGTGCTCGACGACTACGGACTGGTCCGCAAGATCGGGCCGGCCGAGCGCTCGGGACTGTACGAGGTCACCGACCGCGGGCGCGTCGCGCTGCGCTGTCGGGACGAGTACGACACGTCGCCGGACTTCGAGGCCCTGATCGAACGGCGTCTCGAAACGCAGAGTGGAGCCCAGACGGGCGAGGCGCTGGCCCGCGGCGGCGAGGATGCCGCCGACGCCGACGCAGCCGACGAGAACTCCGAGTAATCCCTCGAAAACGATCGTAGCGCGCCGCCGTCCCGCGGCAAACCCAAAGGATCGGGGACCAAACGCACTTACGCGGCTGGTCCCGAGTGATCCCTGATGGGATGGAGAGAGCGGCTGGAATCGGCCGATATCGACGCCGATCCGGGTGCAGTCGCCGACGGTGACGTTCTCGATCTGCTCGAACCGTCGGTCCAGGAGTGGTGGATCGACCAGTTCGGCGAGTACGTGGCGGAGAACGGCGGCTTCTTCACGCCGCCACAGGAACGGGCCGTCCCGCTGATCCACGAGGGCGAGAACGCGCTGATCTGCGCGCCGACGGGGTCCGGAAAGACGCTCGCGAGCTTTACGTCTATTATCGACGAGCTGTTCCGCCGCGAGCGCGAGGACGGGCTCGACAACTCCGTCTACTGCCTGTACGTCTCGCCGCTGAAGTCGCTAGCCAACGACATCCACCGAAATCTGACCGAGCCCTTGGAAGGGATCCGCGAAATTGCAAAGCGGCGTCGCACCGGTGTCGGTGACGACGCGGAAAGCGGCACCGACGACGACGTCACCGCCGACGCCGCCGCGGTCGACCGCATCCGCCACGCGATCCGTCACGGAGACACCTCCGACAGCGACCGTCAGAGGATGCTCGAGGAGACGCCGCACATCCTCAACACGACGCCGGAGACGCTCGCTATCCTGCTCAACTCGCCGAAGTTCCGCGAGAAGCTTCGCACGGTCGAGTACGTCGTCGTCGACGAGATCCACTCGCTGGCGGCGGGCAAGCGCGGCACGCACCTCTCGGTGAGCCTCGAACGCCTGGAGGCGCTCGCGGAGGGTTCGCCGACGCGGATCGGCTGCTCGGCGACGATCGAGCCCCTGGAGGACGTCGCGGAGTTTCTGGTCGGCCGCGAGGAACCGAACGGCTCGCCTCGGGAGTACGAGATCGTCGACGCGCGGTTCGCCCGCGAGTTCGACGTCGAACTCCAGTGCCCGACCGACGACCTGATCCACACGCCCCGCGACGTGATTCAGGAGCGGTTCTACGAGCGCCTCCACGAGCAGATCCGGGACCACACGAACACGCTCGTGTTCGCGAACACCCGCTCGGGCGCCGAGCGCATCCTCCACAACCTGCGCGAGCGCTTCGACGACTACGACGAGGACAACTCGGGCTGTCACCACGGCAGCCTCTCGAAGGAGGTCCGCGAGGACGTCGAGGAGCGGCTCAAGGACGGCTCGCTCGACGTGGTGACGTCCTCAACGAGCCTGGAGTTGGGCATCGACATGCCCCACGTCGACCTGGTGGTGCAGGTCGGCAGCCCGAAGTCCGTCGCCGCCCTGCTCCAGCGGGTCGGCCGCGCGGGCCACCGCGTCGGCGAGACGGTGACCGGCCGGGTGATCGCGCTCGATCGCGACGAACTGGTCGAGTGCGCCGTGATGCTCAAGAAGGCCGACGAGGGGTTCGTCGACGGCGTCTCGATCCCCGAGAACGCCCAGGACGTCGCCGCCCAGCAGGTGTACGGCATGGCGATCGCCGAGATCCGACCGGAGAGCGAAGTCGTGGGGATTCTCCGGCGGGCCTACCCCTACCGGAACTACGACGACGCCGACTGGGAGCAGCTCGCCCGGTATCTCACCGCCGACTACGAGGGGATGGAGGACCGGAACGTGTACGCGAAGATCTGGCGGGACACGAACGACCCGCCCGGCGGCGAGCACCACTACGAGGAGTTCCCGGTCGGCGAGCCGCTGATCGGCAAGCGCGGCCGCCTCGCGCGCGTCATCTACATGACCAACATCGGGACGATCCCCGATTCCTTCAGCTGCGACGTGTTCACCCGCGCGGGCGACGAGTGGGTCGGCCAACTGGACGAGGAGTACCTCGACACGCTCGAAGCGGGCGACGTGTTCGTACTGGGCGGCGACCACTTCGAGTACCGCTATCGGCGCGGCTCGAAGGTGTACGTCGACCGGACGTCGGCGGCGCCGACGGTCCCCTCGTGGTACTCCGAGCGGCTTCCGCTGGCGTACGATCTGGGCCGGGAGATTCTCGACTTTCAGGGCGAACTGCTCGATCGCTACGACGCGGGCGGCGCGGCGTCGGTCCGGCGCTGGCTCCGGAACTTCCCGCTGGACGACGACAGCGTCCGCGCGCTCGCCCGGATGTTCGACCAGCAGATCAGATATGCGGGCGTCGAGAGCGTCAGCACGACCGATCGGCTCGCCATCGAGGTCGAGCGCGACCGCGACGAGTACGAGCGCAACTACTACGTCCATTCGAACTACGGCCGCCGGTTCAACGAGGGGCTCTCGCGCCTGCTGGCCTACCGGTGCGCGCAGGCGGCCAACGCCAACGTCTCGGTCGCGGTCGCGGACAACGGCTTCACGCTCTCGATGCCGCTGAACAGGAAGATCGACATCAAAGGGATCATCGAGGACCTGGACGCCGACGACGCGCGCGAACTGCTGCGAAAGAGCCTCGACGGCACGGATCTGCTCCAGCGGTACTTCCGCATCAACGCCACCCGCTCGCTGATGATCCTCAAGCGCTACAAGGGGACCGAGAAGTCCGCCAGCCAACAGCAGGTGTCCAGCGAGATGCTGCTGGGGTTCGCACAGGAGCTAGAGGAGTTCGCGGTGATCGAGGAGACGTACCGCGAGATTCTCGAAGACAAGCTGAACCTCGCGGGGATCGAAACCGTGCTGGACGCGATCGGCGCCGGCGAGATCGAGGTCGTCCGACGGCCGGTCGACTCGCCGTCGCCCCGCGCGTTCGGCCTCGCGACGCTGATGGCCAGCGACGTCGTGCTCGCGGAAGACGAGAGCGCCGTCCTCCGGAACTTCCACGAGCGCGTCGTCGACGAGATCGGCGACGGTCACCGCGAATCGGACGACAGGGCGTCGAGCGACGCGGACCGCGACCTCGGCGCCGTCGAGACCGACGAGTAACGTCGCCCGGACGTTTTTGTACGATGCCGCGCCAGACCCGGCGTGATCGCGATCGCCGGCGGCAAGGGCGGCTGTGGCAAGACGACGACGACGGTAGCGCTGGCTCGCGCGCTCGCCCGGCGCCGCGACGCGACGCCGCTGGCCGCGGACGCCGACTGGGACATGCCGAACCTCCACGCGCTTGCGGGCGCGACATCGACGCCGTCGCTCGCGGCGCTCGGGGACGCCGCGTCGCCGCGCGCCGTCGCACAGTTCGTGGGCGACCCGCCGATCGGCGTTCTCCCGGCGCCGACTGGCGAGGCGGAGGCGCGACAGGCTCGGACGATCGAATCACTGCGCGATCGGACGAGGCGGGCGCCGGTGCTGGTCGACTGCCCGGCGGGTGCGGGGCGCGACGCCGCTCGTCCGCTGCGCGTCGCCGACGGCGTCGTGCTGGTCTCGACGGCCGCGCCCGCCAGCCTGCGCGACGCCGCCAAGACCGCGGCGATGGCCGAGACGCTGGGGACGCCGATCCTCGCCGCAGCCGTCACCCGCACGCGGACGGTTCCGGGGGGAGCGAGCCGACTGCTCGGCACCGACAGGCTCGTCCCGGTTCCGGAAGCCGATGCGCCGCTCGACGATCAGGGCGTCCGGCGGGCCAGCGCCGAGCTGGCCGACCTCGTAGATCGCTCCGCCAACCGCACGCCAGTTGATTGAATCTCGGCGACGCTGGAACGATCCGGAGCCGGGGCAAACAATTATGTAGCAATCCGACATAGATGGCTCGAACGCATGGAAGGTCGGCTGGACACGGGGATCGACGTCCTCGACCGGAAGCTGGACGGGGGGATCCCGCCGGGGAGCATCATCGCCTTCACGGCGTCGCCCGCGAGCCAGTCCGAACTTCTGCTGTACCAGTTGACCGCGGCCCGCGGGTCGCTGTACCTGACGACCCAGCGCTCGGATCAGGCGGTACGGGACGCCATCGAGTCGACGGCGGCTCCGACGGGGAGCCCCACAGTCAGGGACATCAGCGGGAGCGAGCCGCTCGACCAGGCCAACCGCCTCATCCGCGCGCTCCCGGAGGGCGCGAACCTGATCATCGACCCGGTCGACGTGCTCGAACAGCGCGAGCAGAGCCGCTACCGGAACTTCATCAACGATCTGCAGAACCACATGGTCAACACCGGCTCGCTCGCGATCCTGCACTGTCTGGACGGCACCGCACCCCCGGACAACAGGGACACCACCCAGCACATGGCCGACATCATCTTCGACCTGACGACGACCGTCCGCGGCACCGACCTCGAGAACCGGCTGTCGGTGCCGAAGTTCCGCGGCGGGCAGGCCCTCACCGAGACGATCAAGCTGGAGATGCAGGACCAGGTCGACATCGACACGAGCCGCGACATCGCCTGATCACCTGCGCTGGACGCCGCTTTCCGACTAACTCTCGTTGTTCCCGTTCCCGCCGCCGATCGGACAGCCCTCGGGGTCCTCGGTCGTCCAGACGTTGAAGTCGCCGTTCCGGGTCACTTCGAGTTCGATCCCCCAGCAGTTCGGATCGCCCGAAAGCTCCGACAGGTCGACGGTCCGTCCCTCGGAGCGCTGGTCCAGTCGGGCGTTGATGACGAACTCCCCGGTGTCGTCGGACCAGGTGCGCTCGACCGTCGTCTCCGCCGGCGCCGCGTCGGCGCCGCCGTTCTGCGGGCCCAGCCGCTGCGTCGACCAGTGGACGAAGTCGTCGTTTCGCTCGACGACGAGATGCACCGTCAGCGCCTGATCCGTCGAGTTCGCGAGCCGCAGCGTCGACAGCAGCGGTGCGTCGTCGCCACCGCCGCCGTTTCCCCCGTTGCCGCCCTGTCCCCCGCAGCCGGCGAGCGCACTCGCGCCCGCGGCGCTCGCCGCGAGGACCGCCCGTCGAGAAATCGAATCCCCCATGGGATGCAGTAGGACCCCGTGACACGTTTAGGGCGGGGGTGCCTGTCGATCAATTTCATCAACGCACGTAGCGGTCCGACGCTTCGCGCTCTCCCGCGATCGGTGGCGGCAAAATAGGCGGTCTTCGTCGGCCGATCGGAGTCGGAAGAAAACGCGGCACAGCCGGCGAAACCGCCGAGAAATGTCGTCGCGGACGGCGCGAACGCTCGGCGCGTCCGCCTCGGCATCGAGTTACTCTTCGACGTCTTCGAGCTCGTCGACGATCTCGTCGGCGTCGACGTCGGCGTCCTCGAGGGCGTCCTCGATGTCGCCGCCGCCCATGCCGCCGCCCATCATGCCGCCCATGCCGCCCATCATGCCGGCGCCCTCGCCCAGCGTCTCCTGAACGATGATGCGGTCGAGGCCGAGCTTCTCGGTGACGTCCTGCGCGATCTGCTGCTTGGAGAACATCCACTGCTGGTTCATCGAGAGCTGGGGCGTCGCCTCGATGTACAGCGTCTCCTTCTCGACGGTCTCGGTTTCGGTCTCGGGCTCGGCGTCCTCGTCGTCATCGTCGGGCTCGACGACGACCTCCTCCTCTTCCTCGTCGGTCTCGATCCACATCTCGAGGTCCTCGTCGACGTACATGCCGATCAGGCCCTTGGCCTGCTCGACCTCGTCCTCGACCTCGTCGAGGATCTCGTACTCGTACTCGATGTCCTGACCGGCCAGCGGGTGGTTGAAGTCGACGCGCGCGCGGCCGCCGATGATCGCCTCGACGTGGCCGTGCTCGCCGTCGACGTCGACGTGAGCGCCGGGGTAGCGGTCGTCCTCGGGGATCTTCTCGGCGCTGATGGTGCGGACCTCGTCGGGGTCGCGCTCGCCGAACGCCTCCTCGCCGGGCACGGTGACCGAGCCGGAGTCGCCGGCTTCCTTGCCGGTGAGGTCGTCCTCGACGGCGCCGAAGATGTGGCCCTCGCCGATGACGATCACGCGCGGCTCGAACGTCTGCTGCTGGTCGTCGACGCCCTCCTCCTCGGCGATCTCGGGGTCGGTCGTGTCGACGAGCTGGTCGTCGTCGACGGTGCGAGCGGTGTAGTCCAGTCGGACGAAGTCTCCGTCCTGAAGCCCCTCCTGCTGTTCTTCTGTCTCGGCTTCCTGCTCGTCGGCCGCCTCGGCCTCCTGATTGTCGCTCATACCTCGAACGTCGCCCGTTCGGCTTAAAACAATCACGTTTTGGACCCGGACGGGCGCAGGGGCGGCCACCGAAACCGAGACGACGCCACTTTTGGATCCCCGCGCCGACGTCTCTGGCATGTACGAGGTCGAGATCAAGGTTCGGGCCGACCACGAGGCGGTCCGCGAGCGACTGGCCGAACTGGACGCCGACCGCCAGGAGCGGGTCCGGCAGGTCGACACCTACTTCGACGCGCCCCACCGCGAGTTCGCCGAGACCGACGAGGCGCTGCGAGTTCGGCGCGTCCGCGCACCCGATGACGGGGCGGGCGAGGAGGACGCCCGGATTACCTACAAGGGACCGCTGCTCGACGCCGAGTCGAAATCGCGCGAGGAGTTCGAGACCGGCGTCGACGAGGGCGCGACGGCGACCGAAATCTTCGAGCGTCTGGGGTTCGAGGCCGCCGCGACGGTCGAGAAGGATCGCGAGCGCTACGAGCTGGCGGGGTACGACGTCACGCTCGACGCCGTCGACGGGCTGGGCGAGTTCGTCGAGGTCGAGACCGAACGGGAGACCGACGATATCGCCGAGGCACGCGACGGAGCCCGCGACCTGCTCGGCGACCTCGGGCTGGACGCCGACGAGCAGATCCGGACGTCGTATCTCGGACTGTTGCTGGCCGAGAAGGACGTGTGATCTGATAACCGAAGCCGTCGTCGGCCGACGCAGATTTATGAACGATGACGCACAACTGGACGGTATGGCCGCCGACCTATCGGATCGGGTCCGCGAGATCGCCGAGGAACGGGACGTTCCCGAGTCCGCGGTCTTCGAGCGGGCTCTCGAGCGTGGGCTTGACGAACTCTGGGACGACGTCGTGCTCTCGCGGTACTTCCGGGACGACATCTCTCGCGAGGAAGCGGTCAAGCTCGTCGGCAGGGCCAAACTCGAGCGCGCCGAACGCGAGCGGGAAGTCGTCGAGGAGGACGTCGACTGGGGCCTCAACGCGTGACCGTCGTCGCGGTGACGGACACTGGGCCGCTGATCCATCTCTCCGAAGCCGGCGCGCTCGAACTGCTATCTCTCCCGGATCGTCTCTTCGTCCCCCAAACGGTAATCGAGGAACTGGAAGCCGGCGGCGTACCGGCGGAGTTCGACGACCTGGAGTTCAACGTCGTGACCGCAGACTTCGACTCGCTGCCCGAGGTCGATCTCGATCCCGGCGAAACTGCTGCACTGGCGATCGCACGGGAGCGTGACTGTGTACTGTTGACCGACGATCTCGACGCCCGAGAGCAAGCCACCGAGCGCGGAGTCGAGGTCCACGGCTCCATCGGTGTCGTCGCGCTCGGGAATGTTCGGGGCGATCTCGACTGCGACGAGGCGGCGACGATCATGCGAACCCTACAGCGCGAAACCAGCCTCTTCGTCACGGATGCCGTCGTCGAACGCGGCATCGAATTGCTACGCGAGCAGTAGACGGACGGCGTCCATTAACCGGGCGAATCTTTGCGACCCCGGATAACTACCAGGCATGATTGCGTCCGTACTGGTTTCCGCAAGTTATAGAACGGGGCGAAGATAATTACTCGGTAATGACAGAGCGGAACATCAGGGTCGAGCCGATCGACCGGCGGGCAGTCGAGGACCAGGAAGTCGAGATCGTCGAGCGAAAGGGGATCGGTCACCCCGACTCGATCTGCGACGGCGTCGCCGAGGCGGTCTGTGGCGCGCTGGCCCGCGAGTACATCGACCGCGTCGGCAAGGTGCTGCACTTCAACACCGACGAAACCCAGCTGGTCGCGGGCAACGCGGCGCCCGCGTTCGGCGGCGGCGAGGTCCAGGAGCCGATCTACCTCTTGATCGTCGGCCGCGCGACCAAGCGCTACGACGGCACCCGGATCCCCGCCGAGACGATCGCGCTGGAGGCCGCCCGCGAGTACCTCCAGGAGAACATCCCGCAGCTCGACGTCGGCACGGACGTCGTCATCGACGTCAAGCTCGGCGAGGGCAGCGGCGACCTGCAGGAAGTGTTCGGCGAGGAGGGTACCACCGTGCCGATGGCCAACGACACGAGCTTCGGCGTCGGCCACGCACCCCTGACCGAGACCGAGCAGATCGTCCTCGAAGCCGAGCGCAGCCTCAACGGCCCCTACGCCGAGGAACACCCCGAGCTCGGCCCCGACGTGAAGCTGATGGGCAAGCGCGAGGGCGACCGGATCGACATCACCGTCGCCGCCGCCATCGTCGACCGGTACGTCGAGGATCTCGACGAGTACGACGAGGCCGTCACGGCCGTCCACGACCACGTCGAGGCGCTGGCGACCGAGCGCACCGACCGCGAGGTGTCGGTCCACGTCAACACCGCCGACGACTACGAGGAGGGCTCGATCTACCTCACCACCACGGGCACGAGCGCCGAACAGGGCGACGACGGCTCCGTGGGTCGGGGCAACCGCGCCAACGGGCTGATCACGCCCAACCGCTCGATGTCGATGGAGGCGACCAGCGGCAAGAACCCCGTCAACCACATCGGGAAAATCTACAATCTGCTGTCGACCGAGATCGCCGAGGAGGTCGTCGCCGACGTCGACGGCATCCGCGACCTGCGGATCCGCCTGCTCAGCCAGATCGGCCGCCCGATCGACGAACCGCACGTCGCCGACGTCCACGTCGTCACCGACGACGGCGTCGAGCTGGGCGACGTCGAAGGGGAGATCACCGAGATCGTCGACCGCGAGCTCGCCGACGTAACTGGCATCACCCAGCGCGTGATCGAGGGCGAGCTGACGACGTTCTAAACCGGGACGCCAGCTAGCGGTTCACGAACCGGCGTCCGACCGCGTAGATTCCGGCGTACAGCGCCACCAGCGCGACCGTCGCGCCGACGAGTACGCCACGTCTGATTTGTGCGGTCGCGAACTCCGGGCTGTACAGCCCCGTGACGACGATCGCCGACAGAACCACGAGAGCGAGGATCACCGCTCCGACGCCGAGGTAGACGACTGCGGTTCGCAGTTTCGGATCCGAAGGTAGCTCCATCGGTTTCGTGCAGACCTCCAATTTCAGGATACAAGTATCTCACGGGCTCCGGGATACCTGAGTAGTCGTCGACCCGGTCGAGCCGAAATCCCCAATACCACGGGGACCGCAATCGGTACCGTGACACGCGTCTGTCTCGTCGGCTCGCCCGATGTCGTGCTGCGCTACGAGCTGCTCTCCCGCGAGACCGCCCGGGAGGCCCTTTCCACGTACGACCTCTCGGAGCCGTTCGAGAACGCGATCGCCCTGGAGACGGTCAGCGTCGGCGCCGCCGTCTCGCTTCTGAACGACCTCAACTGGTATCTCACCCGGTTCGTCGACGCCGCGTTCGTCCGCGAGCCGTCGATCGACGCCGACGAGTGGCTCTCCCGGGAGCTCGCCGAGGCGGTCCGGAACGACGGCGTCGATCCCGCCGACACCGGCACGTTCCTCAAGATCTACGGCGTCACTCGCGAGGACGATGGAGCTGCCGACCCCGAACGCCCCGACGCCGCTACCGCGCCGGGCGAGACTGGCGGAACCGGCGGTTCCAGCCCCGTAGCGGCGTCGAGCGCGGACGCCGCCGACGCGGCGTCAGAGCCGGACGCCGGCGCCGCCCGGACGGAACCGGGCAAGCTCGTCGAGCCGCTGTACGTCCGCCGGACCGACGGCTCTGTTCCCGAGTACGACCTGCGCGACGTCGACGAAACGGTCGTCGTCAGGGTGACCGAGTCGGAGTTCGAGACGTGATCCGCAGCGAGCGCGTCCCGACAGCGAACTCCCGGTACGTCACGGTCGACGACCGGCGAGTCCATTATCTGGAGGCCGGCGTCGATATGCTCCGTAGCGGCGAGGAGGACGACGAAGACAGCGAGCGTTCGGACGCCGACGACCGGCCGCCGATCGTCCTGTTGCACGGCAGCGGCATCGACGACGCCGCGCTCTCCTGGAAGCACGCGATCGAATATCTCGCCGAGGAACGGGGCCGCCGCGTCTACGCGCTCGACTGGCCGGGCTACGGCGAGAGCGACGCTCCCGACGGCGCGATGACGACCGAGTACTACGTCGGCGTGCTCTCGGAGTTTCTGGACGCGCTCGCGCTCGACCGCGCGGCGCTGGTCGGCATCTCGATGGGCGGCGCCGCGGCGCTGGGCGTCGCGCTCGTTCGGCCCGACCTGGTCGAACGGCTCGTCCTCGTCGACAGCTACGGCCTGCGCGACGCGGTGCCCGGCGGCGTCGGCTCGTACCTGCTGGCGAACACCCCGTTCGCCAACGTGTTCGGCCGCCAGTTCGCCGGCTCGTCGGCCGACGCGACCCGGATGGCCGTCGGCGAGTTCGTCCACGATCCGGCCGGCCTCTCGGACGAGTTCGTCGCGGAGGTCAACGAGCGGCTCGGCCGCTCGGGCGCCGGCGACGCGTTCTTCGCGTTCATGCGCGACGAGTTCCGGCCGAACGGCGTCCGGACGGACTACTCGGACAGGCTGGGCGAGCTGTCGATGCCGACGCTGTTGCTCCACGGCGCGCAGGACTCGCTCGTTCCGCCCGAGTGGTCCGAGGTCGCAGCCGACGCGATCCCGGGCGCTCGCCTCGAACTGATCGACGACTGCGGCCACTGGGTCCCGCGAGAGCGTCCCGATCGGTTCAACGAGATCCTCGGCGAGTTTCTGAGCGAGTAAGAGAGTTCCGCCAGTCGCCGCTCAGGCTCCTTCGCCGTCGCTGTCGTCGTCGGTCCCGTTACGTGCGAGCCGCGCCGCCGCACCCGCAGCGCCGGCCGCGCCCGCCGCCCCGGCCGCGACGCCGAAGCCGGGGATCGAATTGCCGCCCTCGGACGCCTCGGGCGGCGCGTCGAGAGAGTCGTCGGCGAGTTCGTCGGCCTGGAGCACCGCCGCGTGGTCGACGGTCACGTCGACATGGCCGTCGCCGGACGCGACGTCCGCACCGTCGCCGGTGATCAGGTCCGTTTCTCCGATGGTGCCGCTCAGACGGACGTTCCGCGCGCTCGTCCCGAAGTTCAGCGCGACGACGACGCGTTCGCCCGACTCGGGGTCGTGACGGGCGTAGGCCACGACGTCGTCGGCGTTGGCGCCGTACTCGATGCGCTCCAGTTCGGCGTCGGTCTGCAGCGCGGCGTGGCTCTTGCGGAGCTCGACGAGGTTCTTGTAGTGCTCGACGAGCTCCTGGTCGAAGTCGCCCCAGTTCATCGGCGTCCTGGCCTCGTCCATGCCGGTCTCCTGGCCGGCGTAGATCACCGGGACGCCCGGCAGCGTGAACGTCGCGGCGCCCGCGGCCATCTGCGCCGACCTGCTCGTTCGCTCCTTGTACCGGTCGGTGTCGTGGTTCTCGGCCCACTGCATGAACACCGAGTCGGGGTGTGCACCCCGATACTGGCGCTCGTGGACGGCGTCGAGGATGCCCTCCGCGTTCTCGGGGGCGTTCACGAGTGCCTCGATCAGCTCGCTGTCGTAGTGGACGTCGAACTGCCCCTCGCCCATGTCCATGTCGTAGGGCCAGGTCTCGTCGAGCAGGAAGAACTCCGAATCGTGGGACTTGACGCGGTCGTAGATCTCCTTCCAGAAGCTCATCGGGACGCCCCACGCGACGTCGCAGCGGAACCCGTCGACTTTCTCGACCCAGAAGTCGATGACGTCGAGCAGGAACTCCCGAACTTCCGGATTCTCGTGGTTCAGGTTCGGAATATCGCTCCAGCCGAAGTAGACGTCCTGCTGTCGCCGCTCGAAGTCGCGCCACCGGTACCAGTCCTTGTACTTCTCGTGGTTCTCCGCGTTGGCGTTTCTCGCGGCCCGGAAGAACGGATGCAGGTGCGAGGTGTGGTTGATCACGAGGTCGAACACGACCTTGATGTCGCGCTCGTGGGCGGCGTCGACCATCGCCTCGAAGTCCTCCATCGTCCCGAGGTCGGGATCGACCTCGAAGTAGTCCGTCGTGTGGTAGCCGTGGGGACCGCCGAGGTTCTCGGGCGTCCCGTAGCCGCGATCCGTCGCGACGAACGGCGTCATCCAGAGCACGTCGGCGCCCATCTCCTCGACGTGGTCGAGCCGCTCGGCGATCGTGTCGAACGTGTGGTCGTCCTGGTCGGGGAACCGGCGCGTGAAGATCTCGTAGATGACGGCGTTTTTCGCCCACTCGGGCGGTTCGTAGGGGTGCTCGATCCGGACGCCGTCGTCCCCCGGCACGACGTCGATCGCGTCGGCGACGGAGTGGCGCTCGCCGACCGCGACGGCGTGGATCCGGACCGTCTCGGAGATGTCGGCGGGGACCGACGGTCCCTCGCCGAGCGCGACCTGGTCGCGGTCGTCGACGTAGAACTCCACGTCGAGCTCCTCGGGGCTCGCGTCGGCCTCCTCGACGATCTCGGTCGTCGCCGAGAGCATCACTTCTTCGCCCTCCACCGACGCGTCGAGGTCGATCCGGGGTCTCGGATCGGTGTCGGCGTCGCCGGGTTCCATCCCCTCGCCGCCGATGAAGTCGTTCTCCTCGTCGAACACCCGCACGGTGAGGTTGTGAGTGCCGTCCGGCGCGTCGAGCGCGAGCGTGTACTCGCCGGGGACGTCGGGTTCGAACTCGGCGACCGGCGCGTCGGTCGGCTCGGCGGTGGCGCCCTCGGGCGCCTCGACGACCGACCACGAGTACTCGGCGTCGCCGTCGGGATTCCACGGCGCGAGGTCGTTGCGCGTCTGCTCCTGCTGGCCGTCGGGGTTGACGAACCCCTGGCCGACGTAGGTGAACCGCGGCGGGCCGGGATGGCTGGAGCCGTCACCGCTCACTAGATCGAGTTCCGATTTGTTGGCGTCGTGCTCCGCGCTCGCCGGGACGCCGACGCTCGCGGCGCCGGCGACGGCGGACAGGCTCGCCAGAAACGTACGTCGTTGCACTGTGATGGTAACTGCCACCACGGTAATTAAAAATTTTGATGAAGGATTACGTCACACTGCATCTCCGCGGGAGCGATCCGGAATCACCTCGAAAGCGACACTATCGAGGCGGGGATCAGCGACGGCGCCGTCACTCGGCGTCGAACATACCCGTCGACATGTAGCGCTCGCCGCTGTCCCAGAACACGGTGACGACCAGCGGGCAGTCGTCGTACGCGCCGTCGGTCGGATCGAGGTCGCCGCCGTCGGCGCGCTGGTCGTCGACACCGCTCGCACGCTCGTCGCCGGCGTCTGCCGCCGGCGTCAGCTCCGAGGGCGACGGCGGGCACTCCCGCTCCGGTTCGGCGATGCGCTCGGCGACGCGCCGGGCGACGATGCTGGTCGCGCCCGAGGACTGGCCCACGAGGATCCCCTCCTCGCGGGCGAGACGCCGACACTCGTCTTCGGCGTCCTCCAGCCGGACCGTCTCGATCTCGTCGATCAGGTCGACGTCGAGGTTCTCCGAGACGAAGCCCGGCCCCATCCCCTGGAAGTCGTCGTCGCCCGACTCGCCGGTCGAGAGCACGGCGTTGCTCTCGGGTTCGACCGCGATCACGTCCATCTCGGGGAATTCCTCCTTCAGCCGGCGGCCGGTGCCGCTGATCGTTCCGCCCGTTCCCACGCCGGCGACGAAGGCGTCGACCTCGCGGTCGCCGACCTGCTCGAGTATCTCCTCGCCGGTCGTCCGGTAGTGGGCTTCGGGGTTCGCGGCGTTGGTGAACTGGCCGAGCTGGACGGCGCCCTCGGCGGCGATCTCGTCGGCCCGGTCGCGGGCGTCGGTCATGTCGCCGTCGATCAGTTCGAGGTCGGCGCCGTAGGCGCGCATGATCTGCTGGCGCTCCTCGGATTTGCCCGCCGGCATCACGATCGTCAGGTCGTAGTCCCGCGCGGCGGCGACCAGCGCGAGGCCGATGCCGGTGTTCCCGCTGGTCGGCTCGACGAGCTCGTCGCCCGGTTCGATGACGCCCTCGCGCTCGGCGGCCAGCACCATCTGGCGGGCCGGCCGGTCCTTGGCCGAACCGCCGGGGTTGAACGACTCCACCTTCGCGGCGACGGTGGCGCCCTCCGGCGACTCGACCTGTACCAGCGGCGACCCGATGGTGTCCAGAATGCTACGCTTCATTGGCGCGTCGTACGCGCCAGATACGTAAACGACTGATGGATCCGTGCGCGCGTCGCTCACTCGCGCAGCCCCCGCTCGCGGACCACCTACCGCCCGCGAATCGATACCGGGAGCGAGGCGGTTAAGCCCCCTCGAACCCAACGGGCGGGTATGAGTCTCGAAACGATGGAGCCCACGCCGACGTGGGACGAGGATGCCCACGAGGACACGGTCGACGTGTTCGCGGAGCTCGCCGAGGACGAATCGGTTACGATCAAAGTGTGGGGCGGCGACTGGTGCAAGGACTGCCGCGCCGAGCTGCCCGACTTCGGCGCCGCGCTCGACGCTGCGGGCTTCCCGGCGGATCGCGTCGAGGAGATCCCGGTCGACGAGGACAAGAACGGCCCGCTGACCGACGAGTACGACGTCGAGCTGATCGCCACGATCGTCGTCGAGCGCGACGGCGAGGAGATCGTCCGCTTCGAGGAGGAAGAGCAGGTACCGGCGGCGGTCTACCTCGCCGACGAACTCCGCGAATCCGAACTGTCCGCCTGACGGCGCTCGTTTTCTCTATTCGGCCGGCGCCGCGTCGGCGTCCGGTTCGTCTTCGCGCTCGTCAGCGGCGTCTACGTCCGACGCGTTCTCGCGTTCGTCAGCGGCGTCGCCGCTCGACTCGTCCTCGCGTTTCTCGGCGTCACCGCCGTCGACGGTCAGCCACCGACGTAACCGGAGACCGACGTACAGCGAACCGATCGCGATCGACGCCGTCGCCGAGATCGGATCGAACGCCGCCGAGAGCACGTTGTAGGCGATCGACGTCCCCAGCCAGACCGTCACGACGATGATCGCGAGCTGGGGGAGCCCGTCGCGGACCCGCTCGCCGGTCGTCTCGCCTTCGATCGACCACCAGGACGCAGCGTCAGTGTCGCTGTCGGCTGTGTCTGCGGCGCTCTCGGTCGCATCGTCTGCCGCGCGGTCGGCCTCGTCCGTCACGCAGTCGTCACCTGCATCACTCGATCGAAGCGAGGAGTTCGGGCCGGGTAAGCGTGCCGCACCGCCGCTCGACGCCGACGCTCATCGGTCGACACGTGGACAGATACACAGACGCACAGGTAACCAAATCATACAGTATACGCTCTCTAAACCTGGTTAGCGCCAGATTTATCCCCGGTAGTCTGCTCTAGCGACACGACAGGATGCCCTCGCCGATCGACCGCCTCCCCGACGATCCCCGCCTCGACGCAGAGCACGTCCGCCGCGTCCCCGGCGCGCGCGACGTGTTCGTCGTCGGCGTCGTCCACGACCACCCCGCCAGCGTCCACCGCGTGCGCTCGCTCGTCGACGCCGTCGCGCCCGACGTCGTCGCGCTCGAACTGCCCGAACTCGCCGTCCCGCTGTACCGAGCGTACGTCGAGAACCCCGACCAGTCGGTCGACCGCGGCGGCGAGATGAGCGCCGCGATCGACGCCGCCGACGGGGCGGAGATAGCCGGAATCGACGCCCCCAGCGGCCGGTTCCTGCGAGCACTCGTCCGCGAGAGCCGATCCGAGGACGTCGGTCGCGAAGAGGTCGAACGCGTGGTCCGCGGCCTCGCGACGGTGACCAAACGCGCGCTCGCGTCCCGGCTCGCCGCGCCGGTCGCCCACCGGACCGACGTCGAGTTCGAGCTCGACGCGCCGACCGACCACGGCTGTACGGACGCCGACGCGCCCGAGGCGCAGGCGACCGACGAGCGCCGGCAGATCCGCCGCAGCGTCGCGCTGCTGGGCGCGCTCGACGGCGGCGGCGCCACGGCGCTGCGCGACCGCGCTCGCGAGGCCGCCATGGCCGAAGCGATCGCCGACCGGAGCGACGAGGAGAGCGTCGTCGCCGTCGTCGGCCGCGATCACCTCGATCCCGTCGTCGAGCGGCTGGCCGACGAGTAAGCCGGGCTTTCTCCGCTGTTTTCGGCGTGCCCGCTGGGCAACTCCTGCAGTTCATTCAAGTATCCGGTACTCACAGTTGCAGACGACTCGTGCCAACAGCAGCCGACGGCCCCTGGCCAGAGAACGCCGACACCGTCGACCGGCCGCGCGAGCTGACGGTGTTCGGCGTCGAGCCGGCCGACGACGGCGTCCCGGCGACGCTCCGTTCGGAACTCCCCGACGACGCGGATCTGCTGGTGCTGGATCGGCCGGCCGAGAAGCTTTCGCTCGACGAGCGCACGATCGGCTACCTGCGCAATCCGGCGTTGCTATTCTGGGGCCTCGTCGTCGCGCTCGGCGCCCTCCGAGATCGAGCGTTCTACGGAACCGCGGGGAGAAGGTTCGTCCATCTCGCCGTCGAGGACGTCGCCGCGGAGCGCGGGCTGCCGGTCGTCGCGTCGGGTCGACATCCGCTCGCCGCGGCGTCCGAGAGCTCCATCCGGTGGCGCGCCGGCGGCTGGATCGCGGCGCTCGCGGGGGTTTCGGGGCTCGCGAGCGTCGCCGTTCTCCCCGGCCTCGGCACCGCGCTGTTTCTCCTGACCGCGCTGGCGCTGGTCGCGGCGTACCTGCTCGCGTACTCCGGCGCTCGGATGGACGCCGACGCCGATCGGCTGTTCGAGCGAACCCTGCAAATCGCCGAGGAGCGGGGCGCTCGTCACCCGGTCGCCGTCGTCAGGTCCTCGCGGCGCGCCGGCGTGGTGCGGCGAGCGAAGTCGGCCAGGATCAGAACCCGGGAGCGCCAGCTCAGTCCGGTCGAGGACGAAACGGGTGACGAAGACGACCTGGACGAAGAAGGCGAGTTCGCGGAGTGAGCTACCCGCTGCTATAGGGCGATACCGAGAGCCCGGGCATGCGGGCGGCGACGCCGTAGGCCGCCTTCTTGAGGGCGCCGTTGGCGTACTGGCGGACGCTGCGGGTGATCGGCGTTCGCTTGCCGCTGATGCTCGTCGCGCCCGAGCGGATCGCGTCGACGACGACCTCGCCGTCGACGTCGGGGCGCGCGATCTCGGTGTCCGAGAGCGTGATCTCGGTGTACGCGCGCCCGACGAACGGCAGGTAGTGAGCGTCGCTGGCGCCGATCGGCGGGTAGTCGTGCCGGCGGGCGTACGTCCGCGCGCGGCGGTTCCGGTAGCCGGTGAACACCATCGAGTTGAACACTTCGATCGCGTCGCAGTCGTCGAGGTTGCGCTTGCGGACGCCGTGGCGCGAGCGCTGGAACGGGTGGGGGACGATCGCGACGCCGCCGTCGTCCCGGACGACCTCGATCGTCTTGTCGAGGTCCATCCCCTTGGCGGGTCGGCTGTCGACGCCGATCGCCAGCAGGTGGCCCTGCGCGGTCGAGACCTCGACGCCGGGGATGCCGACGAGGCCGAACTCGTCGGCCAGCTCGACGGCCCGGCGCGACGCCTCGATCTCGTCGTGATCGGTGATCACCACGCCGTCGAGCCCGATCGCGCGAGCGTGCGCCAGAATCATCTCCACCGGTTCGCGGCCGTCGTATGACTGCTCGGAGTGGACGTGCGGATCGATCGCGATCGATACCCCCTCTGTCATCTACCATCCGAACGTCCTCGGGACGCATTAACTGCTCGGTCGTCGGGGTGGGTAGCGCAGCCCTGCGACGCGGGAGCGGCGACTCGCCAGTCCTATCGCGGTAAGTTCGCCTTTCGCGCCGCGTTCGTCCGCGATTCTCGGCCGCGCGATCCCGACGCCGACCGCCGCGGCGCGTCCGGCTTGACGGCGGCGTCCACCCCTCGCCCGCCCGCGGAAAGCGAACGTTTACGACCGAGCGGCGCTCCAGACGACACGTGCGCATCGAGAACAGTTTCATCCCCGTCAGCGGCGTCGGCGAGGCGACCGAGCGAAAGCTCTGGCGCGCCGGGGTGACCCACTGGGACGAGTTCGACGGCTCCGTCGTGGGCCCGACCCGCGCCGAGGCCATCGAGTCGTTCATCGCCGAGGCCTACGAGCGCCTCGACCGCGGCGACGCCCGCTACTTCGACCGAGCGCTGCCCTCCGGCGAGCGCTGGCGGCTGTACGAGAACTTCCGATCGGACGCCTGCTTCTTCGACATCGAGACGACCGGGCTCGATCACGACCGCGACTCGGTGACGACCGTGAGCTTCCACCGCGGCGGCGACACGACGACGCTCGTCAAGGGCGAGAACCTGACCGCCGACGCGCTCGCCCGCCAGTTCGAGGGCGCCGATCTGCTGGTGACGTTCAACGGCAAGCGCTTCGACGTCCCGTTCCTGGAGACGTCGTTCGACCTCGATCTGGACAAGCCCCACGTCGATCTGATGTACACCTGCAAGCAGCTGGGTTACTCGGGCGGGCTCAAGACCGTCGAGAAGGACGTCGGCATCGAGCGCGACCGCCCGGACCTCTCGGGTCGCGACGCCGTCCGCCTCTGGCGCGAGTACGAGAACGGCGACGACGACGCGTTGGACACGCTGGTATCCTACAACCGCGACGACGCCGTCAACCTCAAGGAGCTGATGGAGACCGTCACCGACGAGCTCCACCGCGACGTGTTCGAGGCCGCCCGTCAGGACTGATCGGCGCTCGTTCGGAGACCGTTCGGGCGCTCTCCGCTCAGGGCGCGCGAACGTCGTGTTCGAGCGTCCCGACGCCCTCGATTTCGACCTCGACGGTGTCGCCGTCAGCGAGCGGACCGACGCCGGCGGGCGTCCCGGTCGCGATCACGTCACCCGCTTCGAGGGTCATGTACTCGGTGATCTCCTCGATCAGCTCCGGGATCGAGAAGATCAGCAGTTCCGTCGAGGAGTCCTGGCGCGTCTCGCCGTTGACCCGAAGTGTGATGCTCGCGTCGTCGGGCACCTCGTCGGGCGTCGCCACGACGGGGCCCATCGGCGCGGCGCCGTCGAACGCCTTTCCTCGCACCCAGTTCTGTTCGACCCGCTGGTCGTCGCGATTGGAAACGTCGTTCACGCAGGTGTACCCCTCGACGACGTCCAGAGCGTCGTCGGCGTCGACGTTCCGGCACTGCTCGCCGATCACGACGCCGAGTTCGGCCTCGTGTTCGACCTGCTCTTTGCCCTCGGGGAGCGCGATCTCGTCCCCGTGGCCCGCCAGCGCGTTCGGCGGTTTCAGAAACAGGAGCGGCCGATCCGGTACGTCCTCGTCGCGCTCGTCGGCGTGCTCGGCGTAGTTCCGGCCGATGCAGACCACCTTCGAGGGATCGGTCGGCGGGAGCACGTCCACGTCTTCCGGGTCGTACTCGCTGCCGCCGAAGCGGATCGTCCCGTCGCGGTACTCGCCGCGTCGCACGGACCCCGCAGGGTCCCGAAAGCGTACGTACTTCATGCTCCGTCGTCGGTCGGCCAGCGCGTTAAACGTTCGACATCCGGCACCGCGTTCCGTCGGCGTCGGGACGCCGCTTTCGCCCGAATGCCGCTGATGAGTCGGCCCCCGAAACGCCTTCCCACGGCGCCTTCGGAACGACACCTTTAAGCGAATTAGCCGGATACCCAAGAGTACGCTTCGCTGATCGCGAGGCGGTCTGCGGCGCTCCGTTGGTGTAGTCCGGCCAATCATTTCGGCCTTTCGAGCCGATGACCTGGGTTCAAATCCCAGACGGAGCACTTCTCTCGATGCAAACCGGCGAGCGACCGCTGTGTCGCGAGCAACGTTTGCGAGAGGAATGTAACTCGCTGGGATTTGAACTACGCGAGACGAGCGGAGCGAGTCTCGCCATCGAGTTCAAATCCCAGATGGAGCATCCTTCTGTGGAACCACGCACCGGAAAGTTATTGCTCGCACCGAGCGCGCTTCGCCGGTCGATCGGGTGATAACTACTTTTTCGGAGGAGTGGAAACGTCTCGACATGCTCGACGACGTCATCGAGATCGCCGGCTCCGCGATCTTCGATGCGGCGCTGGACAGGCGAGACGATCGGAGCGGGCCCCACTGGGCCGCGCTCTTCATCGGGACCGTCTTCGGCATCGGGTCGCTGGGGCTGCTCGCGACGGGACAGCTCGGCGTCGGCATCGCCGCCCTGTTCGTCGGCGGCGTGCTGTTCGGATGGGGGATGTGAGCGCGGGCGGTCGGTGCGGCGGTTCGTCACCGCTCCACAATCACGAAGTTGAAACACAACGTATTTCACTGTACCCCGGTAACCCGAAAGTGCAGGAGGGCCGGTAGCTCAGTCCGGCAGAGCGTCTGACTCTTAATCAGACGGTCGCGCGTTCAAATCGCGTCCGGCCCGCTTTTCCCGCGATCATTCACGTGGTAGTATCAACTGTCGACCGGTGCGATGCGGTCGTACAGTGTAGCGGACACGAGAATCGCCCGCCGGTATTATCCCGCTATACATTAGTGTAATAAAACGGGCATGCAGTTTCCGGTACAGCAACCAAATCTTATGTAGGTGCTCGTCGTTGAATCCGATAGCAATGGCTAACGACCATAGTCCGGTACTCGGGGGCGAAAGGCGTTCGAGCGCGACGGACGACCGGCCGCTGAACGCGGCGGTGCTGGAACGAGAACTCGAACTGCTGGGCCACGAACGACGGCGTCGGATGATCCAGATCTTGGAAAACGCCGACGCGAGCACCTTCGACCGACGCGAGATCGCCCGTCGGATCGCGGCGGCGGAAGCCGGCGCCGACGCGGCGTCCGACGAAGTCGTTCGACGCGTCGAGTGTTCGCTTCACCACAAACACCTCCCGATGCTCGACGAGTACGGCGTCGTCGACTACGATTCCGACGCGGGGGTAACCACGTACTCGCCGTCCCGGGAGTTCGACCGGCGAGTGCTGGCGTCGGTCGAATGACGGAGCGGTAGCGACGCGAATCCGAGCGACGGTTCCCGACGACGCACCGCGACGCCGTAAGGCATTTTGGATCGCCGAACAGTAGTTCGGACTGGCATGTCCGACTTCGAAACGTACGACTGTGACTCCTGTGGTAGCGAGTTCAAAGCGTACCCGGACGCCAACGCCGCGGAAAAGCAGGCCTGCAGCCCGACCTGCGAGTAGTTACTCGTCGGGGCTGTAGTTCGGCGCCTCGTCCGTGATGACGACGTCGTGGGCGTGGCTCTCGCGCTGGCCGGCGCCCGAGACGCGGACGAACTCGGCGCGCTCCTTGAAGCCGGGGATCGTCTCGGCGCCGACGTAGCCCATCCCGCTTTGCATCCCGCCGGTGAGCTGGTGGAGCTCGCTGGCGAGGCTGCCCTTGTACGGCGTCGCCGCCTCGACGCCCTCGGGGACGTACTCGTCTTCCTCGTCTGGTTCCTCTTTCAGGTAGCGGTTGTCCTCGTCGTCGCCGGCGGACATCGCGCCGACCGACCCCATCCCGCGGTACTGCTTGTACTTCTTGCCGTTCATCGTGACGACGCGGCCCGGCGCCTCGTCGGTGCCCGCGAAGTACGAGCCCAGCATCACGGCGTCCGCGCCGGCCGCGATCGCCTTGATCGCGTCGCCGGAGTAGCGGATGCCGCCGTCCGCGATGACGGGCACGTCGTGCTGGCTGGCCACGTCCGCGACCTGCGTGACCGCGGTGATCTGGGGCATCCCGGCCCCGCTGACGACGCGGGTGGTACAGATCGAGCCGGGCCCGATGCCGACCTTGATCCCGTCCGCGAACTCGACGAGTTCGGCGGCGGCCTCGCGCGTGCCGATGTTGCCGACGACGACGTCGGCGTCGACCTCCTCTTTGATCTCGCGGGATCCCTCGACGACGTTCCGATTGTGGGCGTGGGCGGTGTCGATGAAGAGCACGTCGGCGCCCGCCTCGTCGGCGGCGACGGCGCGCTCGAGGTTGAACGGGCCGACAGCGACGCCGCAGCGCAGGCGGCCGTTCTCGTCGCGGGCCGCGTCGCCGTACTCGCGGCGCTGGAGGATCCCCTGCATCGTGACGAGACCCGACAGGCGGTTCTCGTCGTCGACGACGGGGACGCGCTCGATCTTGTGCTCGTACATCAGTTCGAGCGCCTCGCGCGCGGTGACGTCCTGGGGCGCGGTGATGACCTCGTCGGTCATCGCCTCGCGGACCTCGTCGTGCTCGCCGACTTCGAGGTACGGGCGGATGTCCGTGCCCGAGATGATCCCGAGCACCTCGCCGTCGTCGTCGACGACGGGAGCGCCGCTGACGCCCTCCCCTTCCATCATCGCGTCGACCTCCCGGACGGTCTGACCGGGCTCGGCCGTGACGACGTCGCGGATGATCAGTTCGTCGGCTCGCTTGACTTTCTCGATCTCCTCGACCATGCGGTCGAGATCCAGGTTGCGGTGGACGACGCCGAGTCCGCCCTGGCGCGCCATCGCGATCGCCATGTCGCTCTCGGTGACGGTGTCCATCGCCGCCGAGAGGACGGGGACGTTCAACTCGACGTTACGCGAGACTCGCGTGCCGAGATCGGCTTCGTCCGGTTCGACCGTGCTCTCCTTGGGGCGGAGCAGCACGTCGTCGAACGTCAGCGCTTCCGGTACGCGAAGTTTCTCCGAGAATGGACCGTCGTCGGGAACGTCGTTCGCCATGTCAGTGGTCCGCCGCGCCGCCCCAAAAACGTTGCGAGACGCCGCTCCACTGGGGAGATCTGTCACGCCTGCGCGGCGTTCGCCGCCCGATTGGGTGCTCAAGAGCCCGGTCGACGAACGTCCACGCATCGGTGTACGAAGTTGAACATCGACGAGTGTACTCGCCCGTATCGGGCGTTTCGGGGCGTGTGTCCGCGTCTCACGGAACGTTTATGGCTCCACCTGATAGATTATGTAGTATGGACGTCGCCAGTTCCATCGCAGCCAGCATCGCTGGTCAGCCGCGCGCGGACGCGGACCACTGCTTTACAGCCGCGATGGAGAGCAAACTGGCGACAAATCGGACGGACGGCGCGAACTGGTTCGCCGGCGCAACGGGCGTCCGGGCGGGACCGCAACGCGGCGCCGACCACCCGCGGGCCAGGGGGCACGGCCACCCGACGTGAGCGATGAGTAGCTCCCAACACCCGGTCGCCCTGGAGATCGAAGAGCTGGTCGGCGGCTCGACCAGACTCCTGGCGACCGTCATGTTCCTGCCGCTGCTCGATGGCATCTTCCCCGCGCTCGTGCTCGCGGGCGCCCTCGACTCGACCGCCGGCATCCTGCAGGTCGGCCTGCTGGTGTTCGGCGGCAGCGCGACCGTCGCGGTCATCCTCGCGGAGATGGACGGCGGCCCGCGCGAGCAGGCGACGACCGTGTTATTGGTCGGCGTCCCGCTGCTCGCGCTCGCTGCGATCGAGGCGGCGCTGGCGCCGACGATCGAGAGCGTCCTCGAGATGGTGATCTTCGAGCGCTTCGCCGCGCTGGTGATCCTCGCAGTCGCCGCCCAGACCGCCAGCGCCCGCATCGGCGAGCTCCTGCCGCGACCGGCGGTCATCGTCGGCCTCGGGCTGTTCGCCAGCCTCGACGTCGGCGGCCTGCAGGTCGCGCTGGTGACCGACCCCGAGCTGGTCGCCCGCGGCGTCGCCGCGGCGGGCGTCGGCGTCGGCTTCGCGCTCGCCGTCGCGCTGCTGGCGCCGACGCTGCGCGAGCTGGTCCACCTCGACCGGTTCCGCTTCGGTAGCGCCGTCGCGCTGGGGCTGCTCCCGCTGTCGCTGCTGGGCTACCCGTTCGGCGACTACGCGCCGCTGGCGGTGCTCGGCCTGACGACGCTGTTCGCGCTCGACCCGAACGCCGAACCGCCGGGCGACGCGGCGGTCGGTTCGGCGTCGACGAGCGAAGGCGGGACGGAGCGACGATCGCGTGAGACTCCCGCCGAAGTCGGTGGCACCGACGACCACCCGCTGGCCGCGGCGAACCCGCAGGTCCCCGACGGCGGCGACCGCAGCCGGGGATGGGACACCGTCGGCGCGGACGACGCCGAAGACGGACCGGGCGAGAGCCGCGAACCCTGGCTCTGAGACGCGGCGGCGTCACGACGCCGCGGCGCGGTTCCAAGACTTTACACGCGCGCCCTTCTTTCGGTGAGGTATGAGCGATAATCGCGTCGTCCAGGGTCGCATGGTCACGCCACTGAGCCTCGCCGAACTGATCGAAGACGACGACGTCATGGACGCCGAGGCGATCGAGGAGGCCGACCGCCAGTGTCCCGACTGCGGCGGCGACGTCCTCGAAGTCGTCTACATGCCCGGCGTCACCGAACTCGTCACGGGGCGGAAATGCCAGGACTGCGACTGGGCCGAGACCGAGCGGGACTGACCCGAATCGAAACCACTTTAGGGCGGTCGGGCCAACGAAATTCCGAGGGGTCGTGGCCAAGTCCGGGATGGCGACTGACTCCAGAGATATCCGCCCGGTGACGAACTCCACTGATATGCCGAGCGGGCGACTGATCATCGCTCGCGTTGACGACGCTCTGGAGTACCGAGGCGATTCGGAGATATCAGTCGATCGGGGGTTCAAATCCCTCCGACCCCACTTGAAATAAAAAGGACGTGGACGGTTTTACCACGTTCTCGACACAACTTCTATAGGGGGTGGTCCGCGTGACGATCGCCCCCTGGTCGTCACCCTCCAGTACCGACTGTCTCAACTGCGAGGCTCACGTTTTAGCCGACTTCCGGCGGGTCTACGGCGACGCTGACGACCAGGCCCATCGTTGCCCACAGTGCGATACCTGGGTGCGACTCTTCGAAGGGAGCGCTGCCGGGCTCGACGTCCGGACGCCTGACCCTGAAACATCGCCCGGTTGCCATGGGAACGATCCGGCGGAGGGGTGGTCGGCGTGAGCACGCCGTCGATGCAATCGGCCAGCTCGAAGCGAGCGGGCGAGCGCGCGGAGTCCAACGTGATCGACGCGGTATCCGAACTCACCTACCTGCCGGATACCGAGGTCGAGCACGCTGACGCCGAGGTCGAGACTACCATATCGCCCCGCGCCGGGCTGCCGACCATCGCGCTGCCGGTGGTCGAACAGGGAACGCTCGTCGAGATCAAGAGCGCGATGGTCCGCCTCGAAAGCGGTGGGCATGGGCGGTTCTACCTCCGACGCGAGCAACACGAGCAGGTTCGTGCTGACGCCGGCGTCTATCTGTTCGCGGTCTGTGAGCCGACGCCCGACCGATCGGTCCTCGCGCTGAAGTTCGTCGCGGCGACCTCGCTCGACGAGATCGGCGCCGGCCCTGGAGGTGATTGGCGTGACGAGTGAATGGTACGCAAGTGCGGAAGTCAGTTTACCCGCTCCTCTCGCTGCTGCTCGACGCCTTCCAGAATTAGATCGACAGCTTCCCAGATCTTCCCGTCCGAATAGAGATCCTCAACGGTCGCTTCGAGTTCGTCATCCTCCAGTATCTCCTCTTGGAGATAGCGCTGGACAACCCGTTCACCATGGTGTTGATAATTATCCTTCCGTTCCTCAGACGAGCGACCACTCATTGTCTGTTCATAGTAGTTCAACCAGAGCGTCTCAAAGGTTCACCCTAGATAGCTATGTATTCCATTGTCCGGGAGCCTCTACACTTAGGATTTGTACCGTTCATCATCTGGAACAGTAATCGGTTACGAGGAGAAGAGGAATCCCGATAAGATTGGTCCCGGCCCAGAGGGTGATCGGCGTGGCGAGGGAGCCAGCCGACCGCGACCGTACCGCCGAACTCGACGCACCGGAGTCCGGCGAGCGAGGCATCCTTCGATGCGGTCTGTACCGGGTGCGGGCAGGTCCGGGTCAAGCGCGCTGACGAGGACCCGGAGAACCCTACGTCGTTCAAACACGCCTGTCACCGCTGTAAGACGGCGACGTGGTGGAACCCGATCCGAACGCTGACCGGGGTGATGCGGATAAACGAGTACCCGGCAGTGGAGGTAAAGAATGAGAGCGGGGCCGGAGGTCGATCGCCGTGAACGTCCTCCTGGCGCAGAAGGAAGGCTCGAACACGGTGTACAAGCCGAGCAACGACGGGCCGAACGAAGATATCGTGGGCTACAACCACCGCCTCGTGCTGCCGAAAGCCGACGCTCGCGAGTTGAGGACGTCGACGCCCGGCAAGCGGCGTCGAGCGCGTTCCAGAAGGGATGCAGAAGTACGCCGCCACCTTCGAGTTCGACGAGGACCGCGCGGGGCGAACGATCCGAATTGACACGCTCCTGGGCGAACTCAAATCTACGTCGTTCCCCTATATCGCCGACGTGATCGACGCCGCTCGAAGCTATCGACGCTCGCCCGGTAGCGCGGCCCCTCGTAGTGGCAACACTGTTCTACGGTCCGATTTCGACAAGTTCAGTTGCTATTCTTGGGTGGTTACGGACAAGTTAGGGATACTTGCGTCGAGCGGCGTCGACGCGATCGGCTCCGAGCTGACGCCGGGCGATTCCCGCTGTGCGGGAGATCCCCCTTAGGAAGTGTGCCGAAGGGAACCCGGCGGAAAAAGTACTCCGCGCCGCGGGATTCCAAATGAAACACCGGACAGCATGGCAGGCGAGAGAACCAATTCATTACAGACGAGAGGATGAACATTCACATCAAACTCAAAGACAACCTTTTTGGACATGTGAACGAATTATTACTTCGCGGTGGTTTTGGAACTGCCGCTCGTCGATTCATTGGCATACCGAGGGTAATACACGGGAGCTCCTGTGGGCGGGTGGGTGCCCGCCACTCATTCACATCTGTAGTGAACTATTACTTCATAGATATCGAATTGCCAACACCAATTGCCAATACCATACATGAATTTATATTTCTCAAGCCCGTAGGATCGATACCAGCATAGTGCTGGCGTGCCACACGAGGGCCGAATCCCGATCGAGCATCCCATCCGCTGGTATCTACCGTCGTGTGGTACAGGCGTAATGCACGACCCCGGTCGTGGGCGGGCCGATAGCCCCGCCGCCTCACCATCATGTTCCGCCGGTCATTCTTAGAAAAGTTCGTCAATCCCGAGTTTCGCCTGTTGGGTATCGCGGTGATCGCCGCCACCGTGCCACCGGATTAGCGGGAGATCGCCAGCGCGGACCATCTTGTCGTCGAGCACGGTACAGCCCTCTCGGCCGTGCGGGCGGTACACGACGAAACAGTACCAGCCGTCAGCTCGTCGAAGCCGATCGTGATACTACCGGTAGATTTTGAAGTTACCCGGCTGGCCGTCGGCGTGCTCGACCATCGTGCTCTTGATCTCGACGGGCGTTCCGTTCTTGAATCGCGCGTCGTGCCAGCTCGCCCGGTCGAGCTGGAACTTGAGGATCACCATCAGGAGCACGATGACGAACTCCATGTCGGTCAGATCCTCGCGCGTGGTCTGGCCGTTCGTGGTCCAGGCGATGAAGATCACCGCCATGGTGACGACGAACGCCTAGGTGATTTCGGTGCCGTGAGCTGCGTACAGCGCGTCGTCGAACGACCAGAAACTCAAAGCGGAGGACGAGACGAAGCTCCCGTCGTTCTACCGTTCGTCGCAGAAGCACTTCGGGCGACCCAAGCACGCCTTTCTCGAAGTGGCGTGGCACGTCGGAGCGCGAATGAGCGGCGTTCGGGCGCTCGACCTCCGGGACTTCGATCCCGATCGACAGACGCTCGAATTCCGTCACCGACCGCCGACCCTTCTCAAGAACAAGACGGAAGGCGAGCGGATCGTCGGGATCTCGGAGTCCGTCGTCGACGCGCTCCAGGCGTACATCGAACGCGAGCGATTCGCGAAGCGAGACGACAACGGTCGAGAACCGTTGTTCTCCGGGCGGCAGGGACGCCCGTCCGATTCGACGTTCCGCGCCTGGTCGTACATGGGCACCCAGCCGTGCGTCGTCGAGGCGTGCCCTCACGGGAAGCGTCGCGCGACGTGCGATTACACCCGGCGGAACTTCTCCAGTAAGTGCCCGTCGTCGCGGTCACCCCACGCGATCCGCACCGGATCGATCACGTGGCAGCTGCTACGTGGGCTCGATATCGAAACGGTCGCCAAGCGAGTGAACGCCCGGCTCGAGACGATCCGCCGGCACTACTACAAGGCGACCGAGCGCGAGGGGTTCGAGGAACTGCGCGCAGAGAAAACCCTGAAACTTGATATCGAAGACAGCAATGAGTGAGATATTCGCCCAAAAATCGGCTCGTACAGCCCGACTGACCATCGCAGTTCAGGAGAGGGTTCCCTCCGACCCCACTCTCTCTGGCGACAAACGGACGTGAGGAGCCTGAGGTATTCACGTCGGAGGGTTTGAACCGCGCAAGACGAGCAAAACGAAGTCCTCGCGGTTCAAATCTCTCCGACCAACTACCTTTCGGCGGACCTGCGTAGCGCGCGCTTGCCACGCGTGAATATTTGTTCTGATTGTATTCACCGACCGCCGCGAGTACTGGGCAGAAACCCGGTTCAGCTGGGAGTTACGTTCCCCCTCGCGGCGAATCCCTATTTCACATCAAATGTCGACTGTTTGGGTAGCTTGGTGAATTGCTATCTCGCGATAGTCCGAACACTACCGTTCGCTGATCTAGTAGTTTACTGGACCTAATGCACTGTCTTTACCTGTGTCTGTAGATGCGTGCCCTCAACCCGCATAGAGGTGATACGAAATTTCTCCTCACACATTTAGTATTTCTAACGCTAATTACCAATGGCATACATGAATTTATAATTCTCAAGTCGTTATAGGTCAATACCAGCGCACGCTGGTGTACCACACGCCGACCGAATCCCGACCGAGCGTCCATTGACTGGTATCCGAAGACAGTGTGGTACGGCCGTAGTACACGGTTCGACCGTGGGCGGGCCGATAGCCCCGCCGGCCCAACTGATTCCGCCGGTACTATGTCGAGAGCCACTGCTCGATCAGCAACTATGCCCGATCGTCAGTAGCAAATATCGGCCCGTCGCCCGCTCCGGAAGCACCACGGGACAACGGCACAACCGGCAGGCCGGATCAGTTCTTTTCGGGATCGGCGCCGCGCCCCAGGCCCGTCGCCATCAGCCGGCGGGCGATCACGACGATGCCGTTCTCGAACCCCTTGCCGAACACGGCCTTCTCCCGCTGTTCGGAGCGCACCGTCGGTCGCTAGGTCGTACTAACCAGGATGGAGCTGCGATCGACGAGCAGGAGCTGGCTGATAGAAACGGTGTCGGTCGGATCGTCTTCGAGCTCCGAGAGCCACTCAAGTTCCGAGACGAACACCTCGACGTCCGGCATCGACTCAACGACGCGGTCGCGCAGATCATCCGACACTGTGCCGACGAGGACGGTCGTTCCGCGATCCTGTGCGGCCCGGAGCTGATCGAAAAGATCCTCGGTAAGCTTGCTCTCGTCGCCGACGACCAGCACGATCTCGTCGTCGGCGTCGTCGAGTAGCGACTTCGTCCGGTTCCGGATCGCCGATTCGCCGGAGAGCGACCAGACCTCGTGGGCGACCTCTTCCTCGTCCTCCTCCAGCGACACAGCGTCGATCGAGGCCAGCGAGTCGGCAAGTTTCTCCGTGCGGGACTCGAACTCCTCCCGGAGCGTCGCCGCCGCCTCGTCGATCTTGACGGCGCGGTACTGCTGGGGATTCGAGTGCTGGATCTCGACGAGTCCCTTGGCCTCCAGCACGCGGATGGCGTCGTAGACGCGCGTCCGCGGGACTTCCGAGACGTCACTGATGTCTTTAGCCGTCGCTTTCGGCAGTCGCGACAGCGCGACGAAGCACTTGGCCTCGTACTCTTTCAGCCCCAGCTGCTGGAGCAACTCTACCGACTGTTCGTGACTCGAGATGTCCTTCATGGGTCCCAACCACACGACCGGCGAACCGGTGTTGTCGACACTAACGTGCCCACTCGGAAGTCAGTTCTCCCTCGGGAAGCGATACTCGCCGGATGAAGGTGTAAGAGTGACAGGAAACGCTGCTGTCACCCGATTAATCACAGTACCATTATACGTGTAGAGGGAGAAGTCCCATCCGGCGCGGAGCAAGGACTGGTCCCAACCACCTCACTCCGCGCCGAACTGCCGATTTCCGGCAGTTTTCGGCGTGATTCGGACTGTGACGGACCACTGATCTTCTGCGACGGTTCGTCCGCGTCAACGGCCGATGACGCGCCTCGACGAACGGTTATAACTCCGAGCATCACACGTTTCGACTAACTGTGGTGCTACGACCCCGGACGCCGAACGGCGAAGTATCACGGACGCACGGCGTCCGCGAGCGACACGGATATCGGAGCAGAGAGAACGAGACCGAAAGCACCGTCAGCCGCGGTAGCGACGGGAGGAGCGCAAGCGACGACCGGTCATTCGGACGGCAGCGTTCCGACGAGCTCGTCCCGGTTTTTTCGAGCAGGACGAGCAACGGTCGGATCTGATCGAACAGCGGTCCCTTCGTGATCTCGTGGCGCTCACGATCCCAGTCGATCAGTCCGTAGTCTTCCAGTTTCGGCAGGTGGACGTGATGGAGTTCCGTCGCGCGCGATCGCTCTTCGTCCGTCCGAACAGCAGTGGTCACGGATCTGTCGTCGCCCGGGTTTTTGTCCAGGATCGCCAGCAGCACCTCGCGCCGCTGCTCGTCGGCAAGTGCGTCAAAATGGTCATCGATCATGTGCTCCTCGCGTACTCTCCTCGAACGCCGGCGGTAAATACCGGTAGCACTTTCGCGGGACGGATTTGTTTGAGGAAACGAGTGACAGATGAGTGTGCGTTCGGTCGGGGGACCGTCGACCGCTACGCGGCCCCGGTGTTCTCCCGTAGTACCCCACGTACGGCGGTCGCGAGCTCGTCGAACTCGTCCATGTGCATCTCGTCGGTCGTCACGTACACGCCGCGATCGCCGACGATGACGCGGGTGACGTAGCCGTACTCGAACGCGCGGATCGTGAACTCGTACTCGCCGAGTTCGGAGTCGCCGTAGGTCTGCTGGGACGTGAACCCGAGACGTTCGTTGGCTACGAATCGATCGAGTTCGGCGTCCTGCTCGAGGTCGCTGCGGATGTAGAGCTGGTCGTAGTCCTCCGCGGTAAAGAGGGTGATACTGCGCAGCGTGTCGCCGATCGACGTCCGACACGCGCTGATGAGTTCTTCTGCCAGTTCCTCGCTATTTGATTCTCCCGACATAGATGTACGTAGCGGCAGTCTCGAACTTCAACGTCGGGCCGCTGCGGGACCGACGCCGACCTTGCGACAAGTGTCAGAATTTCAAGTGGAAAGTATTATAGTGTAACGCGAACTAATTAGAAATATGAAGCGACTGGTGAAGGTCCTGCTCGTACTGTTCGTGATCGCCGCCCTCTGGAAAGTGGTGTCGACCGACGCCGAGGTCGACGTCGAGTACGACGACGCGTAGCGACGCCGCTTTTCGGAGCGAATCACTTACCCCTCTGCCCGCCCAGCATCGGGTATGTACGGCGTGGTGACGCGCAACGAGGAGGAGTTGGCGTGGGGCGAGTTCGACCGGTCGTTCTACGAGGTCAAGGACGTCACCGGCCGGGCCAGCGAACCCGTCGCCGGCGCGGTCAACATGATCTCGTGTTTCGGCGACACCGCGGCGGCCGACGCGCGTCCAGAACTGGTGCCCGTCAGCGAGGACGGCGAGCGCGCGACCCGCGAGCGGCCGTACTTCGACTGGACCTACGTCTGTCCCAATCGCGACGAGTACCGCGCCGGCATCTTGGAGATGGTCGAGGACGCCGCCACGGCGAGCGGGGACGTTCGGCTCGACGACGTCGGCTTCCCGCGCGGCGAGTACTGCCACTGCGAGGTCTGCGAGGAGCGGTTCGCCGCGAGCGAGTACGACGATCGGCCGACGTGGCGGGCGAGCGTGATCACCGAGTTCGTCGCCGAGGCGGCCGATCGGGTCCCGGGCGACACGTACCTGACGCTCCATCCCGATCCCTACCCTGGTCACCTCTACGAGCGCTCCGGGATCGACGTCGAGGCGATCGAGCCCCACGTCGACGAGTTCGTCGTCCCGCTGTACGACACGGCGTACGCGACGACCTACTGGATCGAGACGATCGCGAAGGGGTTCCAGTCCCGCCTGGACACGCCCTTCAGCGTCGAACTGTACGCCGTCGACGTCGACATCGACGATCTGCTCCGGGCCGCCGACGTCGCCGGGGAGTACGGCGAATCGGTGCTGTTCGGCTACGACGCCAGCAACGCGCGGGCGGCGCTGCGCAGGCTCACAGCCGAGTCCAACGACGGCGTCAGCCACGGCGAGTAGGACGCCGCGGCGTCGGTCGGCGTCCCGCCGACTCTCAGACCGACAGTGCCCGCTCCCGCCAGGCGAGGATGTCCCGGCGGTCGCGGGTGTCCTCGGGCGGCTCGGCGAACCACCGTGCTTCCGAAATTTCGCCGTCGGGATCCGATACGGTCGGCTCGGTGGTCTCGGCCTCGCCGGCGAACACCGGCAGCACGCCCCACGTCTCGGAGTCGTCGGCGACGACTCGCACGTCGGTGAGGATCGCCAGCCCGTCGTAGTCGACCTCGACGCCGGCTTCCTCCGCGACTTCGCGCTCGGCGGCCTCGCGGAACGTCTCTTCCTCGCGGACGCCGCCGCCCGGGAGCACCCAGAGGTCGACGTCCTCGTGGCGTACCAGCAGAAGTTCCCCAGACGGCCGGTAGACGATCGTGTGGGCGCCGTACGGCGTCCCGTTGTCCCGGATGCGCTCGGCGAGCGTTCGGAAGCGCGGTCGGCTTACCCGGCGCGTGCGATCGAACTCCAAGTAGTCCTCGTACCGCCGGTCGAGCCGGTGGCGCGCCTGCTCGGCGCACTGGTTCGCTTCGTCCGCGAGATACCAGAGGTCGTCGAACGACGTCATCGGCGACGCTGGCGGACGGAACTGCGATCGGGCGGCGTGACGGGGCGGAGGGAGAGCGAGCGGCTGATCATACTGTACTGTCCAGTCGACTGGCAGGAATACCCTTCGAAACGGGCAGATGACGACGCCGCGGCGTCCCGGCTCGGGCGTCAGGGGCGTCGAAGCGCGTACGCGCCGCCAACCAGCAGCGCGAACGCCGCAACTACCGCGATCCCGGTGCCGAGCGTATCGTTCCCAGGCCAGCCGCCACCAGCCCCGTCGTCGCCGCTGGTCCAGCCGCCGTCACCCGCCCCGCCCTCGATCGATCCGGACTCGGCGACGCGCACGGTCGATTCGCTGCGACGCTGCCCGTCGTCGATCGAGATCCTGTAGGTGCCCGCGCCCTCGAACGCCAGCGACACGTCGACGGTCCGTCGCCCGTCGGCGTCGAGCAGAACGTCGCGCTCCGCTCGCCGCTGGCCGTCCGCGCTGACCGTCAGCGTCGCGCGGCCGGGGTAGTCGGCGTCGTTCGTCACGGTCGCGGTCACGGTGACGTTCTCGCCCATCGCGAGGCGATCGCGGTCGAGCGCCACGTCGGTCACGCGCGCGGCGGCCGGCTCGCGCACCGTCACGGAAAGCTCGGCGCCGCCCACGGAGAGTTCGTACTCGCCGGGCTCGTCGAACGTCCGATCGAACGTCAGCGTCCGCTCCGCGTCGGCGTCCAGCCGTCCGGTTCGTCGGTCGACGACCGTCCCGTCGACCCGGAACGCGGCGTCGTACGTCCCCTCGGTGCCGCCGTCGTTCCGGACGGTCGCGTCGAGCGAGAGCCGCTCGTCCGCGACGAGCGTGATCGGCCGCTCGCCGCCGATCGAGCGCTGGCGGTACTCGCCGTCGACGCGGATCGCGTCCGGGCTGTCGACGTCGGGCAGTTCGTAGCTGATCCGCGCCGACAGCTGTCCGAACGCTTTCTCGTGCTCGTCGGCCGACCAGAGCGCGGGCGCATCGCTGGTCTCGGTGTACCGCCGAGCCGTCGCTCTCGGGTCCTCGCCGCCGGCGTCGCCGACCATCGAGAGGAAGGCCGCCTGAGAGATCGGCTCGCCGCGCTCGTTCATCCGTTGGAACGGCGTCTGGAGCGTCGCGCCGCTGTCGGTCGCGAGCCGGAGCCGGCGGTCGATCTCGCCGGCCGCGAGCGCGCCCTTGTCGTAGTTGGCGCCGTCGGGCCACGTCGACGGCTCCGACAGCACGGCGTCGGCGTAGCGGCTGTTGCGGCCCGCAGACAGACGACTCCGGAACCGCTCGAACTCGATCCGATCCTGTTCGAGCGTCAGCGACGCGGCGTAGTAGGTCGCGGCGGCTTCCGTGAACCACCTCGTCGCCTCCGTGGTCTCGTAGTCCTGACGCGTGTGGACGTACTCGTGGAGCCAGACGTTTCCGGGTTCGTCGACCCGCTCCGAGTCCCGGACCCAGCCGTCGGCGTCGCCCGTCTGGAGCCCGCGCACGCCCCAGCCCACGTCGCCGGTGGGCGCCGCGATCAGAAACACCTCGTCGTCGAGATCGTCAACCCGGAGCGCGTCCGACGCGTGGTTCAACGAGTCGAACACGTCCTCGGGATCCTCGGCCATCGTCGCCGCGTCGGGGACTACCAGACGAAACTGCTGGCGATCTCCGTCGTGCGTGATCGTCTCGTGGGCGCCCAGGAACGCGATCCGGCCGCCGACGGCGCCCGATCCGTCGACGGTCGTCTCGCGATCGATCGCGACCTGTCCGCCGCCCGACCAGCTCCAGCTGTGGTAGAGTCGGGGCTGCTGGACGAGCGCCCACTCGCCCGTATCGACGAACGTGTACGACCCCGATCCGGCGATCGGCCCGCTCTCGTCGAGCGTGCGGTTCACCGCGAGCGTGTACGTCGCCGTCGGGTCGTCGGTCCGCCCGTCCCACGTCAGGTTCCCGCCGGAACCGGTCGAGAACCCGTCGGTGGACTCGACCGTCGGATCGTCGAACAACTGCACCTTCAGCGTCTCGAGTCGGTCCGGCGTCGCGTACCGGAGCTCGACTGCGATCGTCCCGGGACGCTCGGGGAGCCGGTGTAACCGCGCTTCGGCGCCGAGCGTGTCGGCGTCGCTGGCGGCGGTCGTCGTGGCGTTCCCTCCTGCTATCCCACGATCCGCGCTCGTGGACGCCGACGCAGTCACGCGGTCTGCGCTCGTCGACGCCGTCGCGATGTCCGCGGTCGTCGGCGCCGACGCCACCGGCGCCGCGACGCCGCCGACTAGCGTCACGACGAGCAGCGTCGCGAGAACGACCCGTCTGCGTAGCACACTCCGGCACTTGGCCTCGGTTGCCTTGAGCGTTCCCGATAGTTACGGTTGCGTTCGGCTTGTTTCACCGGGATCGACGGCGGCATCGTCCCGCGACCGAGAGGGGCGGACACGTCGCGACGACCCGCCAGCGCGGACGAGTTCGGCTGCATTTATGCACGCGGCGGCCCGCCCTCGAAGCATGGACGAGGACCCACTGCTGATGACGCCCGGGCCGACGGCCGTCCCCGCCGCGGTGCGCGACCGGATGGCCGAGCCCGCGCCGAACCCGGACGTCGAACCGGAGTTCGTCGAGTTCTATCGCGACCTGACCGACAAGCTGGCCGCCGTCTACGGCGACGACGACCTCGCGATCCTGGGCGGCGAGGGCATTCTCGGACTGGAGGCCGCGGTCGCCTCGCTCGTCGAGGACGGCGACCGCGCGCTCTGTATCTCGAACGGACTGTACGGCGACGGGTTCGCCGACTTCGTCGAGGACTACGGCGGCGAGGCGGTCACCTGCCGCGCGCCCTCGACGGGCGGGATCGACGTCGACGCCGTCGCCGAGGAGTTGGAAGACGGGGAGTTCGACGTCGCGACGATGGTCCACTGCGAGACGCCGACCGGGACGCTGAACGATCTCGATCCGGTGCTCGACCTGCTCGACGACCACGACGTGCTGAGCGTCGTCGACGCCGTCTCCTCGCTGGGCGGGACGCCCGTTCCAACGGGCGAGATCGACGTCTGCATCGGCGCCAGCCAGAAGTGCTTCAGCGCGCCGCCGGGGCTCGCGGTGCTGTCGATTTCGGATGCGGCCTGGGAAAAGATCGAGGCGACCGAGGTCCGCTCGTACTACGCCGATCTGACGCCCTGGAGGACCGCCGCCGACGAGGAGTGGTTCCCCTACACCATGCCCGTCAACAATCTGCAGGCGCTCGACGCCGCCGTCGACCTGCTGCTCGAGGAAGGGGTCGACGCCGTCTTCGAGCGTCACGACGCCGCCGCCGAGCTGTGCCGGGAGCGCGGTCGAGAGATCGGGCTGGAACTCTATTCGGACGCCGACGTGGCGTCGCCGACGGTCACCGCGTTCCGCGTCGAGGGGCGGGCACAGGAACTCCAGCAGCGGCTTCGGGAGGAAGAGGGCGTCGTGCTCGCGACCGGGCTCGGTGATCTGGAAGACGACGTGCTCCGCGTGGGGCACATGGGCCACAACGCTCGCGAGGACCGCGTCGAGCGCACGATGGACGCCATCGATCGGGTGCTGTAGTCCGAACACGCGACGGGAGCCCGTTCGCCCGCCTCTGCCCCGTCAACGCATACCGAAGCGCCGACGGAGAGAAATCCGTATAGGCCCCGCTCTACGATTGCAGGCAATGAGTTACCGGATCGGACTCGTCGGCAAGCCCTCGGTGGGCAAGTCGACGTTTTTCAACGCGGCGACGATGAACGACGTGCCGGAAGGCGCCTATCCCTTCACGACGATCGACCCGAGCGTGGGCGAGGCGTACGTGCGCGTGCAGTGCGCGGCCCCCGAGTTCGACGAGACCTGCACGCCCAACACCGGCTACTGCGACGACGGCGTCCGCTTCGTGCCGACGAAGATCGTCGACGTCGCGGGGCTGATCCCCGGCGCCCACGAGGGCAACGGGCTGGGCAACCAGTTTCTGACCGACCTCAACGAGACCGACGTGCTGGTCCACGTCGTCGACTTCTCGGGCAAGACCGACATCGAGGGCGAGCCCACCGAGGACCACGATCCGCGCGAGGACATCGACTTCCTCGAAACCGAACTCGACCAGTGGTACCTCGACGTGCTCGAGAAAGGCATCGAGCGCTACCGGAGCGGCCACGTCACCGAGGACGACGACATCGAGGAGGAGATGGCCGAGCAGATGAGCGCGTTCCGGACCAACGAGGACGAGATCAAGCTGCTGATCCGCCGCGTCGGCGTCGGCTTCGATCCCGGGGAGTGGGACGACGAGGACAAGTTAGAGCTCGCCCGCGAGATCCGAAAGGAGACCAAGCCACTGGTGATCGCCGCGAACAAGATGGACATGCCGGAAGCGCAGGCCAACTGGGAGGAAATCACCGACGATCCCGAGTACGACCACCTCACGTTCGTTCCGGCGAGCGCGCACGCCGAGAAGGCCCTCAAGTCCGCGGACGAGGGCGGCGCGGTCGACTACCGACCCGGCGACGGCGAGTTCGAGATCGTCGCCGACGTCTCCGACGAACAGGAAGCGGGTCTCGAACAGATCCGCGAGTTCCTCGACGACTTTGGCTCGACGGGCGTCCAGGACGCCCTGGAAGCCGCGCTGTTCGACGTGCTCGGCGTCACGCCGGTGTTCCCCGGCGGCGCCAACGGGCTGGGCAACGAGCGCGGCGAGGTGCTGCCCGACTGCTACCTGCTGCCCCCCGATTCCACCGCGGAGGACTTCGCGTACAGCCTCCACTCCGACATCGGCGAGGGGTTCCTCCACGCGATCGACTGCCGGTCGAACCGCCAGCGCGGCGCCGACTACGAACTCGACGACCGCGACGTGCTCGAAGTCGTCACGACGAACTGAGGGCGTCGGTCGCGTTACGCGCCGTCTCGATCGCCCTCGTTCGTACCGGTCCGGTTTCCGCTCGCGCTCTCGTTCGTACCGCTCTCACTTCCGCTCGCGCTTTCCTCGCCTTCGGCGTCGCCGAGCGGGATCCGGACGCCGCGGCCCGATCGCTCGACGGTCGTTCCGAACGGCGCCGAAAGCGTTCGCATCCGCTCTCTGAGCCACGCCGCGGCGTCGTCGCCGGCCCGCTCCGAACGTCTGTCGGCGATCTCGATCGGTCGGAGTTCGAGGGCCGTTAGCTCGCTGCCGTCGACCGCAAGCTCGAACAGGAAGCTCCGGTCGTTGTGCAGCCCCTCCTTGATCGCGTAGTCGTCGACGAAGTCGCCCGCGTCGTAGATGATCGGCCGCCCGCGGTACGTCTCGACGCCCTGGATCACGTGGGCCGAGTGCCCGTGGACGACGTCGACGCCCTCGTCGATCAGCCAGCGGGCGAACCGCTGCTGATCGGTCGAGGGTTCGACCTCCCAGTTGGGGCCCCAGTGCAGCGACGCCACGACGAGGTCGGCGCCGCGCTCTCGAGCCGTCGCGACGCCGTTCCGGACCGCGCGCCGGGTCGCTTCATCGTCCGCCGAGAGCGCGACGTGTGCCGTCCCGGGGCTGTCGGGACCGGCGCCGAACTGGCTCCACTGATCGGTCAGCCCCAGCACGCCGACGCGCAGCCCGCCGGCGTCGACGACCGTCGGTTCGAGCGCGGCGTCGACGTCCGCCCCCGCTCCGGCGTGGGCGATCCCGCCCGCCGAGAGGTGATCGAGCGTGTCCAGCAGCGCCGTCTCGCCGAAGTCGAGCAGGTGGTTGTTCGCGAGGCTCACCGCGGCCACGTTGCCGGCATCGAGCGCGGGCACCGCCCAGTCGGGGTCGGCCCGGAAGTAGAACGTCTTGTCCGGCCAGCGCTCGCCGCGCTCGGAGACGCAACACTCCAGGTTCGCGACGACGCCGTCGAGCGACTGCAGGTGCTCGTGCATCGACCCCCAGACGTCGGCGGGCGAACCGTCCCGGTGAACCGCGTCGACGTCGCGGCCGAACATCAGATCGCCCACGAAACCGACGCGGTGGTCGGCCGACGACGGTCGAAGCGGCTCGCCGGGAGACCGCTCCGTCGGCGCCTGACAGCCCGCCAGGGGAACGAGCGAGGCCGCGAGCAACTCCCTGCGGGTTCGCGTCATCGTCCGGTCACGGCGGTACGATCCAGCGACGGATACAAAAACGTGCCCCACCGCGTGCGTCGTGAGCCGTGGTACCGTTTCTTACCAACCACTTAAACGTCCGCGGGTCCTATTACGGCTGTGAGTGAAGAAAGCGGGCGTCGGAATCTCCGAATGCCCAACGACGACGAGCTGTTTGCGGTCGTGACCGAACACAACGGCGGGAACCACGTCCGCGTTCGCTGCGAGGACGGCAAGGAGCGCATGGGCCGGATCCCCGGCCGCATGAAGTACCGCACCTGGATCGAGCAAGACGACATCGTGGTCGTCGAGCCCTGGGACTTCCAGGACGAGAAGGCCAACATCGAGTGGCGGTACACGAGCCAGGACGCCGAGCAGCTCCGGCAGGAAGGCCACATCGACTAACTCGATTTCTACGAGGCATCTTCGCGCGCGCCGACTGCACAGTGTCGACGCCGCAATAGCTCGGGAAAGTTACAACCGTTCCGAGTCCATACGAACCGCTCATGCGCGGTTTCGACCGATCCGCGGCGGACGACGCCGAGCGCGCGGTGGCGCCGGTAGTCGGCGTCGGGCTCCTGATCGCTATCGTCGTCACGCTGGCGGCGGTCACGCTGTTCATGCTGGGCGGTCTCACCGACGGGACGGAGTCTGCCCCTCAGACCGCACTCGACTTGCAGTCCCAGGACGACGGTCCCGGCCACGAACTCGTCCACCAGGGCGGTGACAACCTCGACGAGCAGGAGGGCCGCATCGTCGTCCGCGGCGTCGCCGACCCCGACGTGGTCGAGAGCGGGACTCTCAGCGCCGACAGCGCCGTGACGGTGTACCCCGTCGAGGAGGAAGTCGAGATCGTCTGGGTCGCCGACGAGTCCGACGAGAGCCACGTCCTCGATACGTTCGAGGCCGATCCGATCCCGGCGACCCCCGACGAGGGCTGCGAGTGGGTCGAATCGGAGACGAGCGGCGGCACCGGCGACCTCACGGTCGACGGCATCACGGTCGCCTGCGACGTCGACACCAGCGGCGACGTCGACGTCATCGGAGGCGGATCGGTGGTCGGAGACGTAGAGGGGGAGGAACTCGACTTCGACGACGGAGCCGTCTACGGCGACGTGAACGCCGCGCAAGACGTCGATCTCACCGACGCGAACGTCACCGGCGTGGTCGACGCCGACGGCGACGTCACTCTCGACACCGGCTCCTCGATCGACGGCGCCGTCGCGGGCGACGAGGTCGACCTCGACGCGTCGACCGCCGGCGGTCCCGTCGACGCCGATAGCGATCTCGACCTCACGAACGCCAGCGTCGATGGCCCGGTCGACGCCGGCGGAGACGTGACGCTCGATACGGATTCTTCCGTCAGCGGCGGTATCGCGGGCGACGAGATCGACCTCACTACCTCGACGGTCGACGGAGAGATCGAGGCCGATAGCAGCCTCGATCTCTCCGATACCGACGTGGGCGGCCCGGTCGACGCCGACAGCGACGTGACGATCGACACCGGATCGGCGGTCGGCGGCGCGGTGGCGGGGAACGCGCTGACCGTCACCGGCTCAGAGATCGACGGCGCGGTCGACGCTACCAGCTCCGTCGATCTCGGAAGCTCGCGGGTCAGCGGCGGCGTCGAGGCTGATTCGGACGTGACGTTCTCGAACGCGACCGTCGGCGGTGACGTCGACACCGCGGGCGACGCAACCGTCGACACCGGCTCGTCGATCGACGGCGATCTGTCCGGCGGCGAGGTCGGCGTCAGCGGTTCGACGATCGCGGGAACCGTCGAAGGGGGCGACGTCGAGATCCAATCCGCCGCCGACGTCGACGGTGCAGTCGCCGGGACCGGCGACGTCGGGATCGACGGAAGCACCGTTTCGGACCACGCTTACGTCGACGGCGACTTCGATTGCGACTCGTCGACGGTTCACGGCGACGACTGCGGCGACTACTCGTCGCAGGAGTACAGCGACTACTGAGCGCTCCTCGCTGTTCTCCCGTCGTGCGGGTCGGAGTCGCACCCGTTAAGCCCGCCCGGATCCTCCGTTCGCGCGTGACAGACTGGCCAGACGTAGACGTCGCTGACGCCGAAGCGGTCGCGGAACAGCGCGACGAGGTCGTCGCCGCGGTGGAGGACCACGCCGGCCGGGTCGCCTACCAGCTCGCCCGCCTCCAGGGCGGGGACTACGGGCAGGAGACGTTCGCCACCGAGCGCGGCGAGTGGACGGTGAAGTACGAGGCCGGCGATCTGGAGTACCTCCGATTCGATCCGAAGTCGGGTTCGGAGACGTACGTCGTCTCGACGAAGCAACCGCCCGAGCCCGAGCCGCTGGCGACGGCGCTGGTCGACTACGAGGCGTTCGTAGCGGCCTTTAACGACCACGTCGACTCGCTCGACGGCGTCCTCGACGACGTGTCGACGGAGTTCCCGAGCGTCGAGACGACCGACGCCGTCGTCGCCCAGCGCGATCGCGTGCTCGGACGCATCCGCGAACTCTGCGACGTGATCGCGGGCGAGCTCCAACGCTACGAGGGCGGCGACTACGGGACCTTCGTGACCCGCGTCGACGGCACGCGCTGGGAGCTCAAGTGGGACACGGACGGCACGCAGTACCTCCGGGCCGGCGGCTCGGGCGGCGTCTACGTGCTCTCGCAGTACGAACCGCCGTCGGCCGCCGACATCCGGGAGTACGCCCCCGCGTTCTCCGGGTTCGTCGACGCGTACAACGAACACGTCGAGGAGCTGGAATCCGATCTCCGAAAGGTGTCGGTCGACGGAAAGACCGCCTGAATACGGGCAGACGGACTATATACGGGCAGAGAGCGAAAGAAAGAGCGACCGAATCGCGTCAGTCGTCGGTCGGCGCTTCGACGTTCGGCGTCTCGACCGACGATTCCTCGGGGGCGACGTCGAACAGCGGACTGTGCTCGCCGGGAACGAACGTGTTGAGCACCAGCGCCGTCAGCGCCGTCATGATGACGGGCTCGCTGAAGAACGTTTCGGCGCCCGAGGGCAACTGGGCGAGGGCTTCGGGACGCGTCGTCACGCCGAGCCCGATCCCGAGCGAGGCGGCGACGATGACCATGTTCCGCCGGTCGAGTTCGGTGTGCAGCGTGATCAGGCGGAAACCGCTGGCGGCGACCATTCCGGCCATCAGCAGCACGGCGCCGCCGAAGACCGCCTGCGGGATCGTCGTGACCGCAGCGCCGACCTTGGGGCTCAGACCCAGAACGACGAGCATGGCGCCGGCGATGCCGACGACGTGGCGGCTCATCACGCCGGTGAAGTTGACGATGCCGGCGTTCTGCGAGAACGAGGTCACGGGGAAGGCGCCGAACAGCGAGCCGAGCGAGCTCAGGAGGCCGTCGGTGAACAGGCCGCCGCGGAACTCCTCGTCGGTCGGGTTCCGCCCCTCGGCCGCGGTGACGCTGGACATGTCGCCGACCGTCTCCATCGCGGAGACCAGAAACAGGAACGCGAACGTGACGATCGGCACCGGCTCAAACGAGAGTTCGAAGGCGCCGGGCCGCGGGAGCGCGACCCAACTGGCTGCGGACACGGCACCGAAGTCAACGTAGCCGAGCGCGAGGGCCGCTCCGTAGCCGACGGTGATTCCCGCGAGGATGCTCAGGAGCCGCGCGACGCCGTCGGCGAACAGGTTGAGCACGACCGCGACGCCCAGCACGAGCGCGGCGAGCCCGAGGTTGTGCAGCGCCCCGTAGTCGGCGGCGCCGACGCCGCCGGCCGCGTAGTCGATCGCGACGGGGATCAGGTACAGGCCGATGATGACCACGACCAGTCCCGTGACCAGCGGCGGGAAGAAGGGTTTGATCCGCTTGAACTGCCAACCGATCAGTCCTTCCACGGTGAATCCCGTCACCAGAATCGCGCCGAGGACGGCACCGAGACCGTAGTCGACGCCGATCGTCGTCGCCGCGCCGACGAACGTGAAGCTCGTTCCCATCACGATCGGTAGCTTGGCGCCGACCGGGCCCGCAGTGTACGCCTGCACGACCGTCGCCAGTCCTGAAAACAGGAGTACCATCTGGACGATGTAGGCCACGTCGACGCCGCCGACCGCGTTGCCGACGATGTACGCCACCGCGGTCGCCGGGACGATCATCACCGCGACGTGTTGCAGTCCCAGCAGGATCGACCTGGGCAACGGCGGCCGCTCGTCGAGTTCGTATTCGAGCTCGATCTCGCCCTCCGTATCTGTCGCCATCTATGCACCCAACCAGCTACCCGGGTTCAATAATAGTTTCGTGTTCGAGCGCATCTCGATGCTAGCTGGCGGAGAAGTATGCACCCACGTGCATATTCATGGGTCGGGATGCCGTACCGCGATTTCGCTCGCGGCGAGTAACTTCGGATCGGCGTCCAGCCGAGAATGTCCACTGAGAACGTGACGCTCAGTGGATGATGACTTCGCCGTCCTCGACGGTGATATCGATGAGACTGGTCGCCTCGTAGTCGGTGTCGTCGAGCGCCGAACTGCCGACCTTGCGGATCACCACGACGATATCCGATATTTCGGCGCCGATGTCGTCGAGCGCGCCGGTGACGGCCGCGAGCGTCCCGCCGGTCGAGAGCAGGTCGTCGACGATCAGCACGCGGTCGCCCTCCTCGACGTCGTTGATGTACATCTCCGACTCGGAGTAGCCGGTCGTCTGGTGGAGCGCGACCTCGCCGTCGAGGCCGTACTGGCGCTTGCGGATGACGACCAGCGGAATGTCGGTCTGGAGCGACAGCGCGGTCGCGATGTGGATCCCCATCGCCTCGGGCGCGACGATCTTGTCGACGTCGAGGTCGGCGGCCTGCGTGACGCCGACGACCACCTCCCGGAGCAGTGCGGGATCGAGCATCGGGACGCCGTTGCTGATCGGATGCACCAGGTACTCGTAGCCGTCCTTGTCGACGATCGGGGCCTCGTGAAGCGACTGCTGTAACCGTTCCATACCGCCCGTTTCTCCGATCCGCGGAAAAGCGATTCGTTCTCGCGGTCGCCGGACCCGACTCGACACGGCCCCGTGGCGGCGTCCTCACTCCGGGAGGGATTTACGGCTCGGCGCCGACTACCGGGTAATGGACTCTCCCGACGTCCGAGACCAGTGGGCCGAGCGGAGCGGCGAGTACTCGCCGGACTACTACGCCCACTACGGCCCCGACGAGACGAGCGAGGCGATCCGCGAGGCGCTCGACGGGCTGGCGTCGGACGCGCCCGTGCTCGAACTAGGTTGCAGTTCGGGGCGTCATCTCGCGCACCTCCGCGAGCACGGGTTCGAGACCCTCCACGGCGTCGACATCAACGCGGACGCGTTCGACGTCATGGAGGACGCCTACCCCGGGCTGGCCGACGACGGGACGTTCTACGTCGAGGCGATCGAGGACCTCGTCGAGCGCTTCGACGACGATCACTTCGCCGCCGTCTACTCCGCGGAGACGCTCCAGCACGTCCACCCCGACGCGACCGACGTGTTCGAGGAACTCGCGCGGATCGCGAGCGACCGAATCGTCACCGTCGAGAACGAGGGCGACCACCGCGACGACGACCCGGACGTGAACTACGTCCGCGACGAGCTGCCGCTGTTCTACCGCGACTGGCGCGAGATTTTCGAGGCGTTCGGCTTCGAGCAGGTCGAAACACGGCCGACAAAGCGCGACACGCTGCGAGTGTTCCGGGCGAGCGAGCGCTGAGTGACACCCGCCCTCCGAGCGCCGATCAGTCCTCGGCGGGGACCGGATCGGGCTCTTCGGCCTCCTCGGGGTCGTCCGAGTCCGCCCGCGGGAAGTTCTCGATCGTCTCCTCGCGGAACGCTTCCTCGTCGAACCCGTAGTCCTCGTCGAAAAAGTCCAGCAGCTGGTCGGTGTCGCGCATGGCGTTCTTGACGCAGGTCGACGCGCCGGGCGAGGGCGTGATGTTGAAGATGATCCCGTCGCCGGTGATCTTGGCCTCGCCCATGTCCAGCGACTTGGCCTCGGTGTCGACTATCTGCGGGCGGACGCCGCCGTACCCCTTCGCGCGGTCGATGTCGTCGACGTCGGCCGTCGGGACGACCTTCTGGACGTTCGGCAGGAACGCCCGCTTGCCGACCACGGGGAGGTCGTAGATCAGGTTCCGGACGACGTACGGGAACAGGATGCGGTCGGCGAGGATGTTGGCGTAGCTCAGGAACGAGTCCACGTTCATCCCGAACACGTCGGCGAAGTCGCCGATCGTCTCGATCCGACCCCGCTCCAGGGTCGGCACCAGCTTCGCGGTCGGGCCGAAGCGGGTGACGCCGTCGTCGTGGACGTCGGCGTCACCGTGGACCGCCGCGAACGGCAGCTTCTTCATCTGGAGCGTGTACACCTTCCCGTTGAGCATGTCGCCGCCCAGGAAGAAGCTCCCGGCGACGGGCAGCAGCGACTTGTTCTCGCCGTAGCCCATCTCCTTGGCGATCTGGAGGCTGTGGGAACCCGCGGCGACGACCGCCACGTCGGACTCGAACTGCGGGCCGCCGGTGTCGACGACGTAGCCGTCGTCGGTCTCCTCGATGTCCGTGACTTCGGTGCCGACGAACACGTCGACGCCCTCCTCCTCGCGGGCGTTCTCGACGAACGACTTGGCGGTCTGGCCGTAGTCGACGACGTAGCCGTCGGGCGTCTGCAGGGCCAGCATCTCGGTATCGGGGTCCCGACCCTCGACGACCTTCGGTTCGAGGTCGGCGATCTCTTCGCGACCGATGTCCCGGAGCTTGGGGAACAGGTCGCCGAAGCCCTCCTCGTAGTAGCGTTCCTCGAGGTTCTGAACTTCCTCGTCGCCGACCGCCAGTACCATCTTGCTGCGCTTGCTGTGCATCTCGCGGTCGGGATCCTCGTTCTCGAGGTAGCCCGCCATCATCTCCGCGCCCTCCTTGACCTCCTCGGCCTTCTCCAGGGTGTAGTTCGTCTCGATGTCCCCGAAGTGCAGCGTCTGGGAGTTGTTGGTGTGGTGGGAGTTGATCGCCGCGATCTCGTCTTCCTTTTCTAGGAGCGCCACGCGCTCTATGTCCGTGAACTTCGCCACGGTGTAGAGCAGCGCCGCGCCGCTGATGCCGCCGCCGACGATGATGAGGTCGTATTTCTCTGTCATAGCTGACACCTGTGTCGCTGGAACCGGCTCTGACTGGACGAATGGATTTGAGGTACTTCTGTATCCCGATGTTCGGCTGGGAGCCGATCCCGTCGCCTGCTGCCGATTAGCATCCGTTCCCGCCTCTGACGCCCGACGATCCGGGCACCTCTCTCCGTCTCGACACGCCCGGCGTCACCGCGTCGCACGATAGCCGATCACGAACACCAGCATCGCGACGACGATCGCGCCCGGCGACGTCTGGATCGACATCGGGACCCGCGCGATCCCGACCGGCTGGTAGTCGTCCATGCCAAGCGTCGTGAACGCGGGTGTACTGAAGTACACGCTGTCGAAGAATAGTCGCCGATTTTCCGCGATGCTCGCGTAGTGAGCAGCGTGCGATCGATCGCCGGAGCCGCCCGCCACGGAGGCGCCTCGGCGATTCAGTCGCCGGCGACTTGCTGCCGATCGAACTGCTCGCCGGCCTCCGAGAGTTCGTCGAGCGCCGCCTCTTCCTCGCGCAGCGTCTCCTCTAGTATGTCTGCGGCCTCGTCGTGGCCGAGCTTGCCCGCCAGCGACGTGACGTTCCCGTACATCGCGATCTCGTAGTGCTCGGTCTTCTGGCCCGTCGAGATGTTGTACCGGTCGAGCACCTCGCCGTCGTTCTCGCCGGCGAACGCCTCGTGTTCCTGGATCAGCGCGTCGACGACCCGCTCCTCGCGGCGCTGGGGCTCCTCGCCGATCTCCTCGAACACTTTTTCGAGGCGCTCGACGTGCTGCTCGGTCTCCTCGCGGTGCTCGGCGAATCCCTGACTGACCTCCTCGTGGTCGGTCTGGTCGGCCAGCGTGTCGAGCGCGTCGAGCAGCTTCTGTTCGGTGTAGTACAGCTCTTCGAGGCCCTGTACGAGCAGTTCGTCGGTTGATTCGGTAGTCATGATCCACTAGCCGCTGCCACGGCGCCGTCAATGAGCGCGGACGTTGGGTGTGCAGGCGAACTAAAACCGGGGCGGTAATCCGACGCGCACGGTCAGTTCGAGGGGCACGTAAGGGGCTTGCAACTGCCACGTCGGCGTCAAAGGACACGTCCGTCGAGTCACCAACTATCGATGGCCCTCGGGTGGAAATCGGGAGTCGCCGCGCTCGTCGTGATCGCGTTGCTCGGTGGAATCGTCGCGTACGGGCTCGTGGTGGTCGACAGACCGCGCGTCGAGTCGGTCGACAACAGCTGGGGCACAGTCGAGGAGAATCGGAGCGAGGTCGAGACGGAGATCGCCGTCGACAATCCGTTGTTGCTCCGCGTCAGCGATGGTGCGGCGAACGTGAGGTACACCGTCGCGATGAACGACGTCAGGGTCGCCGACGAGCGGGAAAAGCGAGTGCAGCTACAGGGCCGCGACGACGTCGTCACGGTCCGAACGTGGGTCGACAACGACGAGATTCCGGACTGGTGGGTGACCCACGTCAACCGGAACGAGACGACGACCGTGCGAGTCGATCCAACGGTCGCCCTGGAGTACGGCGGCGTCGACGTCCCGGCGGACTCGTTGACGCGCGAGCGGACGTTCCGCACCGATCTCCTCGAACCGCTGCAGACGGAGCAAACGCGCGAGTTCTCGGCGTTCAATCGGACGGCACTCGTCGTCAACGAGACCGACGCGCAGTGGGGGCACGCGACGGCCGAGCGGACGCCGATCAACGCGTCCGCGACGGTCACGAACCCGCTCCCGGCGCCGCTCCCCATCACGAACGTGAGCTACACCGTCCGGATGAACGGGGTCGTCGTCGGGCAAGGGCAGGCCGGCCAGCAGACCCTGATCCCAGCCGAGAGCACCCGGACGATTCGGGCGAACGCGACCATCGACAACTCCGAGCTGGACGAGTGGTGGGTCACGCACTTGCGGAACGACGAGACGACGCAACTCTCGGTGGACTTCAACGCGACGGTCGAGTACGCCGGGATCGAGCGCGAGCTGCCCCTGGAGTTCGTCTCCTACAACCGGACCTTCGAGACTGACGTGTTCGCGTCGTCGGGAAGCGGCGCCGAGGCTCGCGTCGCTGCACCGACCGGCGCTCCCGGCTCCGAAACGCACGCTTCGACGCTCGCAGGGAGGAGCGCAACCGACGCTCGTCGACCGAGCTGAGAGGTGGCGGACGACGAAGAGATAGCGATGAGACGGCGAACGGCGACGGGATGGCGCCGTTCCAGTTCGACGCCGAGCGCCGGTCGGTCTCGCCGATCGGCGTCGACGTCCGACGGCAGCTCCGGGGATCGCCGACGAAATCCCGGCGATCGAGAGCGAACCGCCGGGACCGCTCGAGGGCAGGCTAGAGAGCCGGATCATCGTGGGCCATCTGACGCTGTTCCCGGATCGGCCGTAATGCGACGCGACACCGTTCAGAACGGGGAAACTCTCGCGGTCGAGATCGGACCCGGCGGTGTCGAGAGAGCAGCAGCGCCGACTCAGAGGCGCCGCGTCGCCGACTTACGCGAGCAGGCCGGGATAGTCGGCGATGATCCCGTCGACCCCCGCGTCGACGAGCTGCTCCGCCTGGTACCAGGTACCGACCGTCCACGTGTTGACCTCCCGCCCCTCGTCGTGGGCCCGCTCTACCAGGTCGATGTCGGCGAATCCGGGATCGTCGATGTAGTAGGAGTCGTTGAAGAACGGCGTCCCTTCGACCATGTTGTACGGCGGATGGAGCGCCTCGCAGTCGTACTCGTCGGTGATCTCGAGTCCGACGTCGATCGAGTCCCAGAACAGGAACGCGATCGGAACGTCGGCGTCGCACTCCCGCGTCGTCGCGAGCGCGGCCTCCATGAACGACGACACGAGGACGTGATTCTCGAACTCGGACGCGACGTCGAGCACGCGCCGCGCGAACGGCCGCCAGACGTCCTTCCGGCCCTCCAGTTCGTCCCCTTCCAGCTTCTCGGCGAACCGGACGTCGACATCGCCCGGGTTCTTCAGTTCGACGTTGACGGCCACGCTCGGCGGGATCGCCGACAGGACCTCCCGCAGCGTCGGCACCGTCTCACCGCTGTCGAGGACCTCGGCGCTTCGCACCTCCGAACAGGGCGTGTCCCACACGAGCGTGTTCTCGTGGTCGGTGACCCCCCGCTCTCCGCCGTCGCGCGAAGCGAGCCGGTCGTCGTGGAAGACCACGACCTCGAAGTCGTCGCCCTCGTGGGGGCGTCCGCCGCAGGGCACCACGTCGATCTCGATCATGTCTGCGCCGCGCCGGGCCGCGCCGCGACCTTTTCCCCCTCTCGAGGCGTTCTCCACCGCGGCGACCGTGTTCTCCGGATACACGCCCGCGAACCCGCGGTGCGCGATCAGCGTCGTCGACTCGTCGTCCCGCGAATCGCCGTCGTCGCGTCCCTCTGCATTCGCTGCCCCTCCCACGTACGATCCTATTACTGCGCCGCCCGTCGCCTTCAGCAGGGTTCGCCGGTCGATGTCGGGAATCTCGAACATTGCATGGAACGGTGACAACGAGCCCCATGATAAAATATTTTATAAAATAATTTTAATATATGTTTATTGTCACCGGCGGCTGTCCGCCCCGAGCGAAGGCAGCGGAAGCATCCCCCGGACGACCGGAACCGCGGGCTAGCGTTCGAGCGTGTCGATCGGCCTCGTGAGCCAGTCCTTCCCGGAGTCTTCGAGCAGATCGAAGAAGTCGTCGTGGAGTTCGCCGTTCGAGGCGACGACGTTCCCCTCCAGAATACTGTCGAGGTCGGTGTTCCCCTCGAAGTCGGTCACCGTGCCGCCCGCCTCGCGGACGATCAGCGCCTCCGGTGCGACATCGACCGGCTTCAGGTCCTTCACCGAGACGGTGTCGAACACGCCCTCGGCGACGAACGCCAGGTCGGGCGCGGCGGCCCCGAGCAGTCGCGTCCCCTGGGTGTTCGCGAACAGGTACCGCCACAGCCCCATGTAGTCGAAGTCGTCCGCCGTCGCGCGGCTGTAGAAGCCGACGCCGTGGAACGAGTCCTCGACGGCCTCGGTGTCGGAGACCGACAGCTCCGCGGGCTCCGAGTCCTCGGCGACGAGGTCGTAGCCGTCGCTCCGGAACTTGTAGGCGCCCTCGTCCCTGACCGCGACGTACACCTCGTCCCAGAGCGAGTAGTACATCACGCCGGCGTGTAGCTCCCCGTCCTTCGTGACCGCGAGGTTGACGCCGAAATGGGGAATCCCCTTGACGAAGTTCGTCGTCCCGTCGAGCGGGTCGATGATCCAGACGTACCCGCCTTCGAGCTGCCCGCCCTGTTCCTCGCCGTACAGCGCGTGGTTCTCGTCCTCGAAGTCGTCGCCGAGCTCCTCCCTGATCGTGTCGCGGATCAGCGTCTCGGCCTCCGTGTCGACCTGGGTGAGGAGGTTCTGCGGATCTTTCTCCTCCGCCTGTCCGATCTCGCCGTAGTAGTTCTGGTGGAGCTGTGCCGCCTTCGCCGTCGCCAGAACCGCGATCCGGAGGTATCGGTCCTCGATCGGCAACTGACCCTGAAGGTCATCGATCTCGACCCCCTCGTCGTCACCCTCCTGAGCGAGCGCGCTGAGCATCCCGTTGGAGCCGACGATGCCGGCGGCCCCGGTCACGCCCGCCAGCTTGAGAAACCGGCGGCGCGCTTCGCTCTCTGTACCGCTGTCGCGTTCGTAACCACCATTGCCATTGGACATGGCCTATTTCGAACGTCAACGAACGGGTGCTTAAATCTAGCAAAATTAAATTTCAGCTACGTATATTAACTGCGTCACATCTCTACCGCTGAATAATACCACGTGTATTACGGAAATTGGTTCTCGAAATGTGGGCCGCGGGCTCGACGACATTCCAGAGGTCGAAAAGTCGGCCTCGGCACTCATAGGGCTCGTCGTCGCCGGGTGCCGAGTCCGGCTCGGAGCGGAGCCGTCGTCATCGGCCGGTCGTCGGTACGCGCCCGCTGAACTAAAACCGTCCGCACCGGCGCGGCCGGAGCACTGTCACCACCGCACACGCCCGGCGAGGGGCTTATACGCGCTCCTAACCTAGCCGCGGTGACGTGTTTCTCGGACACGCGCTGCTGGCGTTCGCCCTCGCGACGCTGGTCGCGGACTGGCGAGGCTGGCCGGCTCGGCGGGCGCTGACGCTCGGGCTGGTCGCCGGTGCGTTCGCCGCGATCCCCGACGTCGACGTCGCGTACGCCGCGGTGGCGATCGACGTCGACGCACTCAACGCCGCCTCGATCACACAGCCCAGCACGTTCTGGGACGCGACGCGGGACGTCCACCGGACGATGACCCACTCGCTGGTCGTCGCGCTGCTTGCGGGTCCCGCGTTCGGCCTCTGGGCGGTCAAGCGAACCGGTTCGCAGCTGACCCGAGCGGCGGGGCGGGGCGTCAGCGCCGTCGCGCTCGCGGCGCTGGTCGGCGCCGCCTACGCGGTGAGCGGCCCGCTCGGCGGCGTCGTGATGGGGCTGTTCGCGGTCGCCGGCGTCGGCGTCGCGACGCTGTGCCGGATCGCGACCGACTTCCCGGCGCGGACCGTCGCGCTCGCGGCGACCGCCGGGCTGCTCTCCCACCCGTGGGGCGATCTGGTAACCGGCGAGCCGCCCCGGCTGTTCTACCCGTTCGACGTCGGCGTGTTCGACGGTCGTGTGCTGCTCCATGGCGATCCCACGCTCCACCTGCTGGGCGCGTTCGCGATCGAACTCTCGGTCGCGTGGCTCGCCGCCGTGACGATCGCTCGCGTCGCGGGGTTCTCGATGGGAGAGCTGATCGATCTGCGGGCGCTCGCCGGCGCCGCGTACGGCGTCGCAGCGGTCGCGATGGCGCCGCCGACGCTGGCGGTGTCCTATCACTTCGTGTTCTCGATCCTCTCGGTCGGCGTGATCTGTGCGGGCGTCTCGACCCGACCGACCGCGGTGCCGACCGCAGCAGAACTTCGACGGCAGTTCGGGCGTCATCCCCTGCTGCTGGGCATCACGTTCACCGCGCTGACGGGGATCACCGCGGCGCTGGTCGGGTACGCGGCGGTGTACCTCGTCGTCGCGGCGTGACGCCGCGTCGCGAGCCGGACCGACCCACCCCGATGCCTGCCGGCCACACATAATTTTATGTGGGAAGTCCTTACGGTCGCTATGTCTCTTTCCGAGCTCGATCAGATGCTCGACGACGGCCGCAGAAACGCGGTCATCGCCTGGCTGCTGGTCGCGCTGCTGGCGGCCGCGAGCGTGGGCGTCGTCGTGAGAGCGGGCGCGCTCTGGTCGCTGTTCGCGTTCGTGTTGCTCGTACTGGCGCTGATACCGCCCGCAGCCTACCGGACGCCGCGGATAATGCTGCCCTGGGAGGTGTTGCTGATGGCCGCGCTACCGGTCGTCGGACTCGCACTCGGCGCCGAGATACTGTCGAGCCAGTTCGCGGCGTACTTCGCGGTCGCCGCGATCGCGCTGGTGATCGCCGTCGAACTCCAGTCGTTCACGTCGATCCGGCTCTCTCCCGGCTTCGCGGTCGTGCTCGTCGTCATGTCGACGATGGCCGCAGCGGCGCTGTGGGGCGTGGTTCAGTGGGGATTCGACATCTACCTGGGAACCAGCTACATCACCCCCGTCGACGACCCGGATCAGGCCAACGCGAACCTGATGTGGGAGTGGATCTACTGTACTCTCGCGGGGCTGTTCGCGGGCGGCGTGTTCACGCTGTACTTCCGGCGCCGGATCACCATGGAGGATCGCGTGCCCGCCGAGATGAAAGACGAGGTGCTCGGCGACGAGCGAGGTGAGCGCCTGTGAACAACCTGCTTTCTCGGGGGCTCCCCTCGAAGCGACGCCAGCGCCAGCTGTCGTACTTCATGGAGATCAGTCTGGTCGGCCTGCTGTTCGTCGGTCTCGAACGAGGCAGCGTCGGCGTCATCGTCAACGCCGGCATGTGTCTGGCGGTGACCCAGCTCCCGCCGATCCTCGAACGTGACTACGATCTGCCGATGGACCCCCGGCTCACGCTGTGGATCACGAGCGCCGCATTCCTCCACGGCGTCGGCGTCGTCGGCATCCCGGGCGTGACGGAGGGGAACTTCTACTCCGGCGTCCCGGTGGTCAGCGAATACTGGGACCACATCACACACGCCCTCTCGTCGTCGGTCGTCGCGGCGGCCGGCTACGCGACGGCGCGGGCCGTCGATCAGCACTCCGAGAAGGTGTTCCTGCCGCCGAAGTTCATGGGCGTGATCATCCTGCTGTTCGTGCTGGCGTTCGCGGTGGTGTGGGAACTGCTGGAGTTCGGGATCGGCGTCGCCGCCACGGAGTTCGGCACCGCGTCGGTGCTCACCCAGTACGGCGTCTACGACACGCTGAAGGACGTCCTGTACAACTCTGTCGGCGCCGTCATCGTGGCGGTGTGGGGCGGCGTCTACCTGAACGACATTTCGGATGCGATCGCCGAGCGACTCGGGCTGAACTAGATCCGGCATCCTGGTGATCTCTGCAGGGCGAGTCTGACTGTTTTCCGCGTCGAGGTCGTACGCCCGCTATGGCAGACGCCGTTCCCGAACGAGCCGAGACGCTGCTCACCGGCGAGCCGCTGATGGCCCACCTCGCGACCAGCGTCGACGACCGGCCCCACGTCGCGCCGGTCTGGTACGACTACGCCGACGGCGTCGTCGAGGTGCTGACCGGTGGCCGAAAACTCCGAGATATCCGCGAGAACCCGAAGGTGGCGATCTCGGTCCAGAAGGCCGTCGGCGGCGACGCCGAGTGGATGGTCGCGCTCCACGGCACCGCCGAGATCGTCGACGACGAGGCGGCGACGCGCGAGGCCGCTCGTCGGATCAACGCGAAGTACGGCGCGAGCGAGGACGCCTACGCCGAGAACGTGCTCGTGCGGATCGACGTCGGGTCGGCGCAGTTCCGGGAGTACTGACGAGCCGAGAGGTGCCGAACGTCCTCAGTCGCCGCCGCGCCGCTGGCGCATGCTCTGGCGGGTGAACTGCGGCTTCGCGCGGATGCCGCGCCTGCTGCGGAACGAGCGGTACAGCATCGCGACGACGAACACTGTGAACGCGCCGGCGATCGCCGCCGAGAGGATGGTTCCCCAGGCGTACAGCAGCGCCGTCGATAGCGTTCCGGCGGCGCCCAGCATCCCGAGGACGATCCGTTTCGCCAGCTTGTCCAGCAGGTCGTCCGAATCCTCCAGATCCGCCCGGAGATGGAAGTCCTCGCGCTCGACGCGGTCGAGCGCGCTCTCGAGTTTCGGCGGCACGCGGACGGCCGACTCGGCCGACTCGCGGAACTGCTCGCCGGCCTCCGCGACGTAGCGTCGGGCGGTCTCCTCGCGGTAGCCCTGCTCGGTGAGATACTCCGTCGCGCTGGAGATGAAGTCGTGGTTCTCGTCGAGGGTGACGCAGACCCCCTCGACGACCGTCGCGACGCGCAGGACGAGCGCGAGGTTCTTCGGCAGGCGGAACGGGAACTCGTAGATCGAGTCCTCGATCTGGCCGACGATCTGCTGGACGCGGTACTGCTCGATGTCCTCGCCGCGGGCGTCGGCGATCGCCAGCTCCATCACGTCTGCCATCACCGCCCGGTCGGCGTCGGGGCTGAGCGTCCCCATCTCGATGAGCGCGTCGAGGATGCCGTCGATGTCCTGGTTGGCGATGGCGACGTAGAAGTCGACGATCTTCTCCTGGAGGAACGCGTCGACCCGCCCGCTCATCCCGAAGTCGTAGAACACGATCGTCCCGTCGTCCTGCACCGCGAGATTGCCGGGGTGGGGGTCGGCGTGGAACACGCCGTCGTCGATGATCATCTGCATGTACGCCCGCTGGAGGTTTTCGGCGACGGCGCCTCGGTCCACGCCGCGCTCGTCGAGTTCGTCGACGCGGCTGATCTTCGTCCCCGGAAGGTACTCCATCGTGAGCACGCGCGGGCCGGAGTGGCTCTCGACGACCGGCGGGATCTTGATGGCCTCGTCGTCCGAGAAGTTCCCGCGGATCTCGGTGAGCATCGCGGCCTCGCGCTGGTAGTCCATCTCCTCGCGGATCGTCTTGTCGAACTCGTCGGCGAGGTTCCGCAGCGAGAACGAGCGGCCCTCGCCGACGAAGCGCAACAGCAGCGGGAGCGACCACTTGACCACGCGCAGGTCGGCCTCGACGAGCGACTCGACGCCGGGGCGGCGGATCTTCACGGCCACGTCGTCGCCGTCGACCGTCGCGCGGTACACCTGCCCCAGGCTGGCGCCGCTGATCGGGTCGGTGTCGAACTCGTCGAACCGGTCGTCGATCGGCCCGAGTTCGTCTTCGAGCACTTCGCGAGCTGGCTCCCACTCCGCCGGCGGCACCTCGTCTTGCAACTGGGAGAGCACCTCGATGTACTCCGGGGGCAGGATGTCCGGCCGCGTCGAGAGCAGCTGGCCGAGCTTGATGAACGTCGGCCCCAGCGTCAGCAGGGCGTCGAGCAGGTGCTCGGCGCGCTGCTGTCGGGTCTCGGCGTCGACCTGCCGACCGCGGCCGAACAGCAGGAACCGGTTGCGGTCCCGGGCGTAGGCGAGCAACAGCGGCAGAAAGCGCCTGGCGACGACGAGAAAGCGCCAGTACGCCCTGAGGTTCACCAGCGTCACCACCTCGCGCTACTCGGCGGTGACTTCGATGGTAGTTTCGACGTCCTGGCCCCGCTTGGGCACGGTGAGCTCGAGGACGCCGCTCGACATCGAGGCCTCGGCGTCCTCGCCCGAGGCGTCCGGCGGCAGGGGTAGTTCGGCGTCGAGAAACAGGGATCGGTCCTCGCGGAGGTAGCGAAACTCCGCGGGAGCGGACTTCGTGCGCCGCGCTTCGATCACGAGGCGGCCGTCCTCGACGCGCACGTCCAGCGTCTCGGCGGTGACGCCCGGCAGGTCGATCACCAGCTTGTACGCCTCGTCGCTCTCGAGGAGGTCGGCGAACACGGCGTCGGGGAGGTCGCGCAGGGCCTCGCGCAGCGCTGACATGCGCGTCACTTGGGAGCGGGGAGCGTTAAAGCCCGTGGTCGCGGCCAGCGCGCTCCGATCGGTTCTCGGAACCGCATCAGAGTCCGCCGACGACGAAGGCCCCGGCGATGGCGACGATCACGGCGCCGAAGATCGCGTACGTCGCGCCGGACTTGACCTGCCGCCGGATCGCGTCGGATTCGGAGCCCTTCGAGATGCGGAACCGCGGCGTCGCCTTCCCGCTGCCGATCACGGCGTTCACGGACCCGGAAACGTCCCCTATCGAGCGCCCGTGTCGCGACTGTCCGTAGACGTGGATCTCGTCGCCGGCGTCGATGCGCCGCTCGATGTAGCGCCGCCGATCGCCGTGGTGGATCGAGAGCGGGCCGATCGAGGTCTCGCCGCCCTCCTCGCGCTCGACGCCCACGCTATCGAGAAACTCCTGGATCTCCTCGGGCGGCGTCTCGCCGCCGTCGGACTCGATCTCGGCGTCGCGTTCCAGCGAGTACTCGGCGCCCTCGGGATCGATCGCGACGCTGCCGCTGTCGTCTTCCAGCAGGAACGGAACGGCGTTGAGGTTCTCGTGGAGCGTCTCCCAGTGGCTGTTCTTCCCGGAACTTTTCCACTCCTGAATCTTGTACTCGCAAACGAGCGTCGGCGTCCCCGTGAACGGCGACTGCAGCGTCCGTCCGCCCGACGCCGCCGTCCCCTCGACTTCGACCGCGCCGGTGACGTTCGCGACGTCCATCACCGCCACGGGATCGTTGCGCCACAGCGTCCAGCCCTGCCACAGTTCGATTGCGGCGTGCCACCACAGCCAGCCGACCAGCGCCGCGAGGCCGACGCCGACGGCGAGCAGCCACGGCGGGAGGTTCGCGATCATGGGGCGATGTTATTTCCGGCAACTAATAAATCGTATCATTGTCAGGATGGCGTCGATCGGGCGCTCGGACGGGGCTAGATCTTATCTGTTATCCGTCTTCCATTGATGTTCTTTCCGGTTCTCCCCCCTTCATTTGGATTTTGTAAACAATAGGTATCGTTTGAGGTTTAAAAGAAACTAGGTGGAGGAGTGAAGCAGTTTCCCTTGAGAGATGTGTTTACCGTCCAGTAATTATTTGAAAGCTGTCTTCTAAATATAGATAATAACTGGTATGGCCGACGAAGATCTCTACTCCCGCCGTAGAATATTGCAGACAGGAACTACAATAGCGACAACACTTTTAACTGGATGTGCGGATCCGCTTAGCAGCAACGCCAATGATTCTGTCAATGTAAATAAAATCGATCTCTCAGCCCATGAAGATACTATCCGTCTACCTTCAGTCTGGACCGATGAGGATAGTTTGGAGGATGTGCAAGCCACTCTGACTGCGGAGATAGAAGCAGACAGTAAACTCGGAGAAGCAGTACTGGAAAGCAACGGAGAAGAGTACCAGTCCTGGAACGACCTAGGTCGTACACTCGAACAAGAAATAACAGTGCCTCCAGGAGACCTCCAGAACGGAGAAAACACGTTCACACTCACCTCAAACAGAAACAAAGACAGCCACCGAATAACCAAAGAAACCCCTCAAACCCACCTACTCAACCTCCAACCAGCTAACGAAAACAACGCCGACAGCAACATCTTCACCACATACCAACCACCAAAACAGATACAACACAACCAACTAACCATCGACCTCCAAAAACTAGAAAACTGGCACGATAACGACTACGAAAACATCGAACACCAAGAAGGAAGCCAGTTCATACAATCAATCGGCACAGACACACCAGAAGACAGCATATCACACCAAGCTAAAACCCGGCCAGAAAGCGTCAGATACCCTAACGAAGAAGGAAAATCCAACACGTACGGACACTTCGACTACCAAAAATTCTCCAGCTCAGAATCAGTCGGAGAAGCATTAGACTGGCTACAGACCTACTTATTCAACTGGCAGAGAAACTTCGATGATCCCGGACCGATCTCCACGGAAGACGAACTATACGCAGCAGTACTACAAGAAGGACTCGACCAACATACCGATATTGAGTCGCATTTCTGGGCGTTCGACCTACCGGAAGCACCAGCCAGCACACACGGAAACGGACTTGTCTACGACCAAACCAACAACGAACTCCGAATCATGGAAACAATATCCGCCCCAGAAACATGGAGCCCCGAAACCGGAGAACAATACCACCCACTGGTCGAAAACTCAAACTACCTCAACCCAGACCACGACGCATACAGCAGCTGGTGGCACCCACTCAGATTCAACGGAGAAAAGACAGGAAAAAACTCTCTCAGCCTCAGAGACGGAAATTTCTATGCTTCCACCGTTCTTAGAGGCATAGCAACAGGGCAGGATGAAGATGTAGAACTAACAACGAATTCAGCTGAGTCGGGTATTGCTCCGGTAGGTAACTACCTACCTGATCTTATGGATAAACTCCGGAACTGGAACGTGAACGACGAATACGACGAAGAACTATTCCAAGAAATCAAAGACCAGTCCAAAGCATACAACAAACTCAGAAACGGACACGAAAACTACCTTGTCGGCGGAACGGTCGAAAATCCGATTTACGCCAAAGTAGACCAAAGCACGGTAGAAAAAGCCTGGAACAACCCCGAAGAAACCATCGTTGATTACGTGGAGGAACTGGACGAAGAAATATACGAACAAATGGTTTCAGGAACAGCATCCGCATCAATCGAAACCACCAACCAACTACTCGAACCCACAAGCGCATAAACACACAATCGCCTGTCAAGGGCTTTGAACCATGCGTTCACCGTTCTCCGCCGTGTTTCCCTTGGATTTTATATAGAACCTTTAGTTCAGGTTCGGATACCCCGTGTTTCCTTTGAGGGCTTTGAACCCTTGGTCCTAGATACGGCCGGGCCGGCCTTCCGGCGGGCTCAGCCCAGCTCGTCGAACGACCGGATGCGCCGGTCGCCCCACACCGCGAAGCCGCGCTCGTCGGGATCGTAGCGCTGGACGTGGATGCCGTCGAGTCCGGCGTTCCGGGCCGCACCGACGTCCTCGGCGCTGTCGCCGACGAGCGCGCCGACGTGACCGTTGTGCGCGACGCCGAGGTCGCGCATGGCGCGCCGCACCGGCGCCGGGTCGGGCTTCCAGCCCAGCTCGTCGGTACAACAGACAACCGTATCGAACCAGTCGGCGATGTCGTGGTGCCGGAGGACCGGATCGGTGAGATACTGCTGGCAGTGGGTGACCAGCCCCGTCGGGCGTTCGAGGTCCGGGACGACGGCGGCGTCATCGAAGAGGAACGTCGACTCCGAGCGCGTGGTCGGATCTTCGACCTCGTGGAACGTCTCCCAGAACGTCGCGGCGTCGACGTCCATCCCCTCGATGACGCGGTCGCGCTGCCCGCCGTACCCGTGCCAGAGCACCTCGGCCTGCCGATCCGTGATCTCGACTCCCAGCCGGTCGCCGACCTCGCCCATCACGTCGCGGACGTAGGTGGGCTCGACGTCGACCAGCGTGCCGTCGAGGTCGAGCAGCCAGAAGTCGTAGTCCGGGAGGGCCATGGGGCACACGAGTACGCGACGGTCGCCAATAAGCGTTCTCCCCGGAGGAATACGGGGCTGGAGCCCTTACGTCCATCCGACTGATGACGGGTCACACGGACGCGGCCGACGCCGACGGCGCCACCGGAACCCCGCCGCCGGCGGTATCGCTCTCCGGCGTCGGCAAGCGCTACGAGCGCGGCGGCGAGGTCGTACGAGCGCTCGACGACGTCTCGCTCGACCTCCCGCGAGGGTCCTACACCGCCGTGATGGGCCCGAGCGGCTCGGGCAAGAGCACGCTGATGAACCTGGTCGGCTGTCTGGACACGCCCAGCGCCGGCACCGTGCTGGTCGACGGCGAGGATGTCTCCGCGCTGTCCGACGACGGGCGCGCGCGGATCCGAGGCCAGAAGGTCGGGTTCGTGTTCCAGACGTTCAACCTGATGCCGCGGCTCACCGCCCGGGAAAACGTCGCGCTGCCGCTGGTCTTCCGGGGCGTCGACCGCGCCGATCGGCTGGAGCGGGCGGACGAGCTGCTCGCCCGGGTCGGACTCACGGATCGGACGGACCACCGCCCCAACGAGCTTTCGGGCGGGCAGCGCCAGCGCGTCGCCATCGCGCGGGCGCTCGCGAACGACCCCGCGATCGTGCTCGCCGACGAGCCAACTGGGAATCTCGACGCCGAGACGGGACGGGCGATCTTGGGGGAGTTCGAGCGCCTCCACGAAGCGGGGACGACGGTGTTGCTGGTGAGCCACGAGCGCCACGTCGCCGAGCACGCGGAACGGATCGTCCAACTCCGTGACGGCGAGATCGAGGGGATCGAGGAGATCGAGGAGCGGCGTCGAGCGGCCGTCGCGGACGCTCCGGACGGGCCGGGAGGCTCACCGACCGGCACGGGCGCCCCGGACGGTTCGGACTCACCGACCGGCGCAGACGGGGATCGCTGATGGAACTCCGCGAGAGCGTCCAGCTGAGCCTGCGGGCGATCCGCGAGCACGGGCTCCGATCGGCGCTGACTGTCGTCGGCATCACGATCGGCATCGCCGCGGTGATCACGTTCGTCACGCTCGGGGCGAGCCTCCAGGCGGAGGTCGTCGGCGAGGTCTCCGGCGACGCGCCGCCGGAGATGCAGGCGACTGTCGGCCCCGAGGGGCAAGAGGGCGGCCCGCCGGGGGCGTCGACCGTGCCTGCGTTCACCGAGCGCGACGTCGAGGAGATTCGGGACCTCCCGAACGTCGGCCAAGCGATACCGCAGGGGACCGTCCAGATCGCCACGCTCGAACACGAGGGCCGATCGATCGCCTGGGAGAGCGCGACGGCGACGACGCCGGGCTACTTTGCGGACCGGCAGTTCGAGTCCGGGGGTCCGTTCGAGCAGGGGGCCAACGAAGTGGTCGTCAACGAGCAGGCCGCCTCGCTGTTCGACCCCGAACTGGAGGTCAACGACACGCTCGTCCTGCAAAGCGGCGCGAACAGCACCCGCGAGGCGACGGTCGTCGGCGTCCTCGAAAACGGAGGGGATGGTCCCTTCGGCGACATCTCGATCCCGCAGGTGTACGTGCCGACCGATCCGTTCTACGAGACGACCGCGGAGAGCCCGGCGACCGGCGAGCGCCAGCGCGTCTACCCCTCTCTCACCGTGGTCGCGAGCGACTACGAGAGCGTCCCCACAGTCCAGTCCGACGTGCAGGCGTACCTGAGAAACGACTCGGACGCCCGCTCGCTCAAGCCCGACGAGTACGAGTTCTCGGTCCAGACCAACGAGGAACTCGTCGAGCAGATCCGCGAGGTGATCGGCACGTTCACCGGGTTCGTCGCCGGAATCGCCGTCATCTCGCTGATCGTCGGCGCCGTCGGCATCGCCAACATCATGCTGGTCAGCGTCACCGAGCGCACGCGCGAGATCGGCATCATGAAGGCCGTCGGCGCGCGGCGCCGCGACGTGCTCCAGCTCTTTCTCGTCGAGTCGGTGCTGCTGGGTATCGCCGGCGCCGTCCTCGGGACCGTCGTGGGGCTGGCCGGCGGCTACGTCGCGACGGACTACCTCGATCTCTCGCTGACGTTCGCGCCCGAGTGGTTCGCGGCCGCGGTGGTCGTCGGCGTCGGCGTCGGCGTCCTCGCGGGGCTGTATCCGGCCTGGAACGCCGCGCGGGTCGATCCGATCGAGGCGCTCCGGCGGGAGTGAGGGCGTCGGCTAGTTTCCAAAGATTCGCTTGAGGTTCAGCGAAACCACCGTTAGGGAGAGTTGCGTTCTGCCCAGTCTGCTTTGACTGTTAGTCCTCATCATCTTGAAGACGGCGCTGTTTCGCTCCAGTCTGTAATCCGATAAGACTGGCACCAATGAGCATACTTAGCATCCCAAGAAGGATGAACCCCAATGCAATCGTCGTAGTGATTGTCGCCGTGGCAAGCATGAGGTGTCCGAGAACGACAGCACCGCCAATGAGAAACAACCCCAGTCCGGCGGTCGTTATCGGTACTGCCCAATGCGTATATGCCATCTCAGATTCGACCACCATCTGCAGAAGGATGGCGAACGCAGGAAGTGAGAGCGCCACTAACTGCAGAATGCTAAATGCAAGTTGCCTGTCAACCATACTCTCACTACCAGTGCTACAAAAATCGGTCTATCGGTCAATCCGTGACCTGCATCTACCACTAACCGGGAACGCATCAAAGGGGACTGAATCGTACCACCGCCCCTCAAAGTTCAGGACTCGACTTCCACGGAACTCCCGAAGTACTTGGTGAGCGCCTCACTGACGTTGTCAGCCTTGAACAACTCCAGATCCTCCGAAATAGCCGCCTTGAGCGCGTCGTAGTACTCCTCATCGGTGTCGAACCGCCGGTACTCGACGGATTCGACAGGTACGCCCAGCGCGTCCTCGGCGAGCTCGCGGGCGTGAACTGGATCGTTCACCTCGCCCCGCCAGAGGTTGTCGCGGAAGAACAGCCAGCCGTCCTCGCCGGGCGGATCGGCGGCGCGGTACAGCGTCGTCTCGAACGTCGCGGGCTCGACGCTCACCGGGGCGTCGGGCGAGAGCCGGAAGCGCACGGAGAAGACGTACGTCGCGTCCACCGGTCAGGTCTCGTTTTCGATCAGCTCCGCCATGTGGATGTCCTGGTCCGTGATGCCGCCCTCCTCGTGGCTGGTGAAGCGGACCTCGACTTCCTCGTAGCGGATCTCGATCGTCGGGTGGTGGAACTCGGCTTCGGCGATCTCGCCGACCATCTGCGCGAACGTGACCCCGCGGAGGTAGTCGTCGAACTCGTAGACGCGCACGATCTCGTCGCCGTCGCGCTCCCACTCATCGGGCAACTGTTCCGCGATCTCGTCGTCGGATAGCAGGTCGGCCATACGGCCTGCAACGGGGGCATCCGAAATAAATCATGTCCCCGCGACCGCGGTTCGGCGTTCCGTCGCGTCTCAGTCGGGGGACGACAGTGCCACGATGCCACGCATCAATGATATCGAACTGACTGTTTCGGCCGTCGTTCGGCGTCGACGCTCGCGTCGGGCGACTCGATCGGACATCGTTCCGCGGGTGCAAAGCGGTTATGGGGGTTCGGGACGGCGAGACGAGTATGCGCGTCACCTTTCTCGGGACCGGCAGCGCGATGCCGACGGGCGATCGCTTCCAGTCGGGCCTGCTCGTCCAGGACGAGGGCCGAACCCTGCTGGTCGACTGCGGCAGCGGCGTCCTCCACCGGCTCCAGCAGAGCGGCGTCGGCTACGAGTCGGTGTCGACGGTGCTGCTGACCCACCACCACCTCGATCATGTCGCAGATCTGCTACCCCTGCTGAAGGCACGCTGGCTCGCCGGCGAGGAGACGCTGACGGTCGTCGGGCCGTCCGGGACGAAGGCGCTGGTCGACGACCTGCTGGACGTGCACGACTACCTCGACGGCCGGGTCGACCTGAGCGTCCGCGAGGTCCACCCCGGCGAGTTCTCGGTCGCCGGCTTCGACGTGCGAGCGCGGGAGGTCCGACACTCCAAGTACGGACTCGCCTACCGGTTCGACGACCGGCTCACGGTCAGCGGCGACACCGAGGCGTTCGCCGGACTGGCGTCGTTCGCCGAGGGGTCGGGGCTGCTGGTCCACGACTGCTCGTTCCCCGACGACGTCGAGGTCGACAACCACCCGACGCCGTCGTCGCTCGGGCGGGCGCTCTCGGGCCGCGAGATCGGGCGCGTGTACCTCACGCACCTCTATCCGCACACCGAGGGGCGCCACGACGAGATGCTCGAGAGCGTCGGCACCCACTACGACGGCGACGTCCGGTTCGCCGAGGATCTGACGACCGTCCGGATCGACTGAGGGGACGCGGCGCCGTCTCCGCGCGGCTGGTTCTGAACGGCGAGGCGATGCCAAAGCGACCGCCGTCTCTCGATTTTCGCTTCGGTCGCGTACCGTCACAATTAAACCCGCCGTACTGTTAGTAGCGTCATAACAACAGTGGTGTTGTATGCAGGATACTAACAGAAACGCGCCGAACGGTCGCCGGAGGGGGTCGCGGTGAGCCTCCCGGAACGTCTCGCGTCGCTGATCGCGAACCATTCGAGGATCGCCATCGCGGCGATGCTCGTGTTGACGCTCGCGCTCGGCAGCGGCGCCGGGATGGTCGAACAGTCGTCGTCGCTCGATCAGTTCCAGAGCGACAACGAGGAGGTCGACGCTCAGAGCTACATCGACGAGAACTTCGTCCCGCCGGGGGAGGAAAACATCACTCAGGTGCAGGTGATCGTCAGGAACGAGAGCGGCAACGTCCTCTCGAAGGACTCGCTGCTGTCCTCCTTGCGCTACCAGCGGTCGCTGCTCGACAACGAGTCGGTCAACGCCACGCTCGATCAGGACCAGCCGGCGACCGGCGTGTCGAACTTGATCGCGATCACGGCGGTCAGTCAGGAGCGCGCTGCGGAGTTGGAAGCTCGCACTGCACCGCTGAGCGACGCGCTCAACACGACGGTCGGACTACAGCGCCAGTACGATCAGCTCAACGCATCCTACCAGCAGGGTGAGATCAACCAGTCGACCTACCAGGCCCAATCCGCGGAGATCGAGCGGTCGATGGCCGCGACGCGGGCCGACGCCACCGCCGAGCTGAGCGCCGAGAAGTCGGCCCGGTTCAACGCGTCGGCCGCGGCGGTCAGGAACGTCACCCACCAGCAAGCGCTTCTGCAGGGCCGATACGACAGCGGTGAGATCAACCAGTCGACCTACGAGGAGCGCTCCGCTGAGCTGGACGAACAACTGCAGGAGGCCTACCAGCAGGGCACCCAGGGCGTCTTCGCCGAGGAGTTCGCCGCGCTCCGGAGCCAGGAGAACCGACCCTCGATCGACGAGCAGATCGAACAGCTGGAGTCGATGAGCGACGAGGAGGTCGAGGCGCTCGTGGCGTCGACGCTCGATCCCGACAGCGGGCAGGGGATCGCCTACCAGCTGATGTCGACGTCGTACGAGCCCGGCGAGACCACCGCCGACGCCCGGATGATGCTGGTCCGCCAGGAGGTCGCCGACGCCGGTAACGCCCAGACCGGCGAGGCGAGCGACGTCCTCATCGACAGCCAGAGCGCGATGCAGAACCTCGCCGACGACTCGGCGTCGACCGACGAGTACGTCGTGTTCGGCTTCGGGCTGATCAGCGACGAGATGAACCGCTCGATGGGCGACAGCTTAGCGATCGTCGGGCCGCTGGCGATGCTGTTCGTCCTGCTGACCCTGATCGTCGCCTACCGCGACCTGCTGGACATCGCGCTGGGCTTCGTCGGCATCGTCGCCGTGTTGCTCTGGACGTTCGGGTTCATGGGCTGGGCCGGGATCACGTTCAACATGATCTTCATCGCGGTGCCGGTCCTGCTGATCGGGCTCTCGGTGGACTACGCGATCCACGTGTTCATGCGCCACCGCGAGCAGCGCCAGGAGCGGGGCGCAGCGGCGAGCGAGGGCGCCCGGCCGGCGATGAAGGTCGCGCTGACCGGCGTCGGCGTCACGCTCGTGTGGGTCACCGCGACGACCGCGATCGGGTTCCTCTCGAACCTCGTGAGCCCGCTCGGGCCGATCCGGGACTTCGGCATCGTCAGCTCGGTCGGGATCTTCTCAGCGCTGCTGATCTTCGGCATCCTCGTCCCGGCCGTCAAGATCGAAATCGACGAGTTCCTCGAAGCCCGCGGCTTCGACCGCAAGAAGCGCGCGTTCGGCACCGGCGGCGGTCGCCTGGCGAACGCGCTCTCGACCGGCGAGACGCTGGCGCGGAAGGCGCCGCTCGCGGTGATCGCGATCGCGCTCGTGATCAGCGTCGCCGGCGGCGCCGCCGCGACGCAGGTCGACACCAGCTTCCAGCAGGAAGACTTCATCGCCGACGATCCGCCGGACTGGATGGACAGCCTTCCCGGTCCGCTCGAACCCGGCGAGTACACCGCCAAGGACCACATGAACTACGTGTACGACAACTTCGTGGTCCAGAACTCGCAGGGCCAGATCCTCGTCAGGGGCGACGGCGTGACCGATCCGGAGACGTTACACCGGATCGACGAGGCCGAGGGCGAGGCCGCCGAGATGGGCACGGCCGTCGTGCTCTCGAACGGCGAGGCCGACGTCCGGAGCCCGCTCACGGCGATGCAGAGCGCCCGGAGCAACGAGACGTTCAACGCGACGTTCAACGAAGCGGACACCGACGGCGACGGCGTCCCCGAACAGAACGTCGAGGAGGTCTACGACGCGCTGTACGACACCGCGCCCGCCGAAGCCGCGCAGGTCGTCTATCGCACCAAGGGCGGCGAGTACGAGGCGCTCAAGATGTCCGTCTCGGTGAAGGGCGGCGCCAGCACCGGCGCGGTCACCGAGGACGTCCGCGGCGTCGCGGACGGCATCGACGACGAGGGCGCGAGCGCGAGCCGCTCGGCGATCGCGACCGGGACGCCGATCGTCAACGAGGTCGTCCAGAACGAGCTGCTCGACACCGTCCTCCAGAGCCTGCTGGTGACACTGGTGACCGTCTTCGCCTTCCTGGCGGTCGTCTACCGGTTCCAGTACGGCAGCGCGACGCTGGGCATCGTGACCTTGCTCCCGGTCGCGCTGTCGGTCAGCTGGATCCTGGGCACGATGTACCTGCTCGGGATGCCGTTCAACGTGCTGACGGGGATGATCACCAGCCTGACGATCGGGCTGGGCGTCGCCTACAGCATCCACATCAGCGAGCGCTACAACATCGAGCTCGACAGGCAGGACGACGCCTGGGAGGCGATGCGCGTCAGCCTGACCGGCACCGGCGGCGCGCTGCTGGGTAGCGCGGCGACGACCGTCGGCGGGTTCGGCGTGCTCGTGTTCGCGATCATGCCGCCGCTCCAGCAGTTCGGCATCATCACCGGGATGACGATCATCTACGCGTTCGTCGCGAGCGTGATCGTGCTGCCGAGCCTGCTGGTCGTCTGGACGCGCTACCTCGGGCCGTCCGAGGCGCTCGCGACGTCGGGCGGCGATCCTGACGACCGCGACGACGCCGCTTCGATAGACGACGGTTCCGCGCCGGCGGACGCCGGATCCGCCGCGGCGGACGATGGGTCTGAGCCGTCCGGCGACGGGGCGACCGCCGCCTCATCCGACGGGAGTGATCCGTCGGCGTCGGAAACGGCGGCGTCCGCGGCGAGCGATCCGATCGCCGAAACCGAGACCGGTGCATCGTCGCAAGAAACGGCGGTCGCGAGCGCCGCGGGCGCGAACACGGTCGGCGCCGCCGACGCAGCTAACTCCGGCGCGTCTGACGCCGGCACGTCCGGCGCGGCGGGGAACGGTCCCCGGGTCACGCGGACCGTCAGCACCGACGCCGTCCGGCCGGGCGAACAGTTCTCGGTCGGGCTGTCGGTTTCGGACGCGTCCGGTCGCGTGCTGCTCGTCGAGGATGCGGCCGGCGTCGGCGGGCACGTCACCGACATCTCGCCGTCGCCGACGACGTACACCCAGGTCGGCCGGACGCTGTACATCCTGTGGCAGTCGGTCCCGCAGATCGACCTGACGATGGAGTACGTCGCCGACGCGCCCTCGGACGCGATGCCGGGCGAGCGCCTCGCGTTCGACGGGCACGTCGTCGCGGGCGGCGACGAGTACGAGACCGACGGGGTCGACGCGGTCGACGTCACGAGCGACGAACTCGCGGTCCTGCGGGCCGGCGACGAACCGACGATCGACGACCTGGAGCGGGCCGGCGAACTTGCGCGAGAGGGCGAGCTGACCGAGGACGAGCTCGAACGGCTGTACCGGGGGTGGATCGTCGCCACGTCGGCCCAGCCGTCCGACCGGAGCGACGCCGCGAACGCCGGCAACGCTCGGTCGATGTCACCGGGGGCGCCCGAGGATGAGTGAATCCGACGCGGTCGAGTCGCTCGAACGCCTCGGACTGACCAGCTACGAGGCCAAGGTGTTCATCGCGCTCCAGAAGCTGGGGGCCGGCACCGCCAGAGACGTCCACCGGATCACCGACGTTCCGCGGTCGCAGGTGTACAGCGTCGCCGAAAATCTCGCCGATCGCGGGTTAGTCGAGATCCAGCAGTCCAACCCGATCCAGTATCGCCCCGTCGACATCGAGGAGGCCCGCGAGACGCTGCGCTCGCGGTTCGAGCGCGAGCAGGAGCGGGCGTTCGACTACGTCGAGGACGTCCGCGACCAGCACGACGACGGCGCCGAGGAACAGGAGGCGGTCTGGACGCTGCGCGGCGGCGATCGGGTCGCGGAGCGCGCCGTCGAACTGCTCCGCGAGGCCGACGAGCGCGTCGTCTTCGGCACTGGCCGCGAGTCGCTGGTGACCGACGAGGTCGAGCGGACGCTCCGCGAGCGGGCCGCCGAGGGGCTCGTCGTGGTCGTGCTCAGCGAGAATCCCGACGTCCGGGCGCGATTCGAGTCTATCGACGGGATCTTCGTCCACGAGCCGCCGGTCGGCCACGGCCAGGAATCGCCGGCCGGTCGAGTCGTGTTCGCCGACGGCGACACGGTGCTGCTGAGCGTCGTCGGCGACGACACGTCGCTCGGTGACGCCCGCGAGACCGCCATCTGGAGCGCCGAGTCGAACTTCGCGCGGATGCTGAGCCAGATCGTCGAGGCGAACCTCGGCGTCTGAGCGCGACGCCGTTCGTTCTTCTCACTCCAGCCGGTAGCGCAACAGCGCCGCGATCCCGCCCAGATTCGAGAGCTGCTGACCGGGGTCGAAGTCGCTCGAAAACACGGTGACGTCGCCGCCCTGGCGCTCGACCTGCGTGATCACTTCGTCGACGTCGATCTCCCACTCGCCCTCCGCGCCCCGTTCCTCGCGGAGCTTCTCGTCGAGGATCAGCAGCGTCTCGACGGCGCCGAACTCGGCGGCCTCGGCGACGTTCTCCGGGCCGTAGGACGCCTTGTTGCCCTGTGCGATCCGGGCGGTCAGTTCGTCGATGTACTCGGCCTCCTCGGCGATGCGCGTTTCCTCCTGAACCTCGTCGATGGCGCCGCGCTTGAGCACCTCGTGGACGCCGCGGTCGCCGACGCCGCTCGTGTCGACGGTCGAGATCTTCTTCGCCACCTCCGGAGCTTCCTCCTCGATGTGATCGAGCGCGTCCTGCTTGGTGAAGCCGGGCCCCGCCAGGATGATCGCGTCGACGTCCATCCGGGCCAGCGCCGTCGAGAGTTCGTCGAACAGCTCGTCGCGACCGCGGCTGTACTCGCCCTTGCCGGTCGTCCCGGTGAACCGGGCGCGCTCCTCGGTGCCGTACTGGGCGACGGTGTGGATGTGGGCCTGGCCCTCTTCGACCGTCGCGACGGCGACGTCGGGGTTCTCGGTCGCCTCGACGGCCTCCTGCAGGCGCTCGTTCTGGTCGGGCTTGAACACCTTCTCGACGGTGAGCTCCTCGCGCTCCTCGACGTTGAGCGTGTGATGGAGCCCGAGCTGGTCCTCGCGGGAGCAGTCCTCGATGACGCCGCCGACGCGCAGGCGGTTGGCGAACTTGTGGAACTCCACCTCCTCGACGTCGATGGTGACGTGCATCGGCTCGCGCTGCCCGCCGGTGTCGCGCATCTGGTCGTCGTTGCGCTGGATGCGCCGGGTCGTGTCTCCCGAGACGAGGTCGCCCGGCTCCAGCACGTACTGGAGGTGCCAGAGGTCGTCGAGGCTCTCGGGGACGAGCGTGACGCGCTCCCGGCCCCCCTCGACGGAGTGGCGGTCCTGAATTCGCATGGCCGAGACTCGGAGCCCCTGGCGTAAGTGCGCTGTTATTCGACCGGCGAGGGCGATGGCGTCCGCCGCGGCGTCTTCGTCGCCCGGCGACGGCGTCCGGACGCCGATCAGTCGTCCCGCCGGTGGAGTCCGACCGATCGTCGGTACCCCTCGGCGGCGACGCGGGCGCCGGCGAGGTGGAGGTAGAACGCGACCACGACCGCGAGCAGACCGAGCACGTTCTGGTTCGTCGCGGCCAGCATCGCCGACCAGCCCGTGAGCACGAGGACCGCGCCGAACGCCCAGCCGACGAAGTACCGGGCGTCGGCGAGCGTCCGACGGCGGCCGCGCGGATCGAGCGCCGACCGGAGCGACTCGCCGCGCGCGGCCGCGCCGAACGCCGCGAGATACGCGTAACAGAACAGCCCGACGAACACGAGCGTCATCGTGCCCGCGGCGTAGATCGCGATCGTCGCCCCCGAGGAGATCGACTCGCCGGAGAGCGGTGACTGGATCGCGCCGACGAGCGTCACCAGCATCGCGAAAATCGGGAGCAGGAGGTACGCGAGCGTGACCGCGCTCGCGCGGGCACCGTCCCGAAAGAGCTCCGACGGCGAGCCGAACGACGGCGGCGTCTCGCTTCCCTCGACGGTCGCGGCGAACGCCCGGAGCAGGTAGCCGAGCAAGGCCACCGCGGGCAGGATCGCCAGCGCGGCCGCGGGGAGCCACAGCACCGTCGGGTAGAACGCCGCGGCGATCCGGAGCAGGATCGCCGTCGCCAGCCCGAGGACGACGCCGACGGCGAACAGGTCGGTCGGCCGCTCGGCCCGGAACGGGTACCGAAGCCCCTCGCGCATCCGCATGCTCACTCCTCCGCGATCCTGCTAGTGCCCGGCGGCAGGAAGTGCTGGATCCGGTCCGGGCTGGCGACCGACCGGACGAACGAGGTGTCCGCGAACCGCTCGCGGAACTCCCGGTAGATCCGCTTCGCGACGTCGCCTTGGGCGTACCGTCCGGGCTCGACCTCGATCAGCGTCTCGGCGTGCTCGCGGACCGCGCTGGGCGGCCCGCCGACCACGCGGGTCGAGGGCTCGCAGGTGATCCCGACCGCTGCGCCGACGCCGACGTCGCGGAAGTACTCCCGGTCGCCCCGGATCGCGAACCCGCCCTTCTCTAAGTACTCGCCGCTCTCGGGCGTCTTGGTCACCTGATCGTAGTCGACGGCGTACACGTCGCCGCTGTACTTGCCGTCCTTCCAGACCGAGGAGTTCGACACCGCGAAGGTGGCGGCTTCCCGCTCGCTGGACTCGGGGATGTCGACGTCGCGGGCGGACTCGCTGGGCCCGGTCGCCTTCAGGATCGTCGCCGGACCGCCGTGGGCCTGCGCGTGGAAGAACCGGTCGCCGCGGTCGAGGTACTTCTTGACCAGTTCCTCGTTCTGGTCGGCGTTGCGCCCGCCGATCACGAGGAAGCCGTCGCTGGTGTGGAACCAGCGGAACCGCTCGTACCACTGCTCGGACTTCCTGACGGGGATCGACGGTTCGGCGAGCCAGTCGACGTCCTCGGACTCCTCGTCGTCCGCACCGCCGTCGTCGCCTTCCTCGCCGTCGGCGTCGGACTGCTCCTGGCGCTCTTCCCACGCGTCGCGCCGCTGCTTCACGTCCTCCAGCGCCTCGCGGGTGTCCTCGATGGCGGCTTTCGCGCCCTCCTTTTTCTCCTGGATGCGCTTTGCCTCCTTGTAGAGTCGATCGGCGTTCTGCTCGACGCCCTCGCTGGCGTCGAGCGTCACGTCGGTGCCGTCGAGCCGGACGGTCACCCGGCCGTTCTCGCCGTCGATGCGCTGGACGGCTTCGGCGGCGTCGATCCCCTGCTCGGCGCCGGCCGCGAACGTCTCCTCGATCTCGGTCCAGGGGACGTCGTTCTCGCGGGCGTCGCGTACCGTCGAGAGGATCTCGTCGACCAGCCCGTACTCGGCGTACAGCAGCTCGGCCTTCTCGCGCTCGGCTTCGGCGTCCTCCTCGAACCCCTCGATCGCCTGCTCCTGCTGCTCGATGATGCGTTTCTGCTTCTCGATCTCGCCCTCGAAGTCCGGCCGGTCGGGGCCGCTACCCCCGGCGTCCTCGTCCTCGGTGAGATCGAGGTGGTGGAAGTAGTCGTCGACGGCGTCGGTGAACGTGTCGAACGCCTCGGCGGGGAGGTGCTCGTACTCCTCTAAGGCGATCGGCGTCACGTCGACGCGAGTGCCGTCTTCGATCCCGCCGCCCTCCTCCTCGGGCTCGTAGTACACCCGCGGATCGAGCGCGCCGGTCCGGAGCTCGACCGCCAGCGCCTCCATCGCTTCGTAGAGTCGCTCGTACTGCTCGGCGTCGGCGTCGGCGATGTCGAGGTTCTTGTCGACGCCCGCGCGGGAACACAGCTCCTCGGCGTACAGGCCGCCGAAGTTGAGCTGGGTCGCCAGCGTCCGGACGACGTCGCTGTCGGACTCGTCCATCAGCGCGGCGAACGCCTCGTAGGACATCGCCAGGGGGTTGACCTGCGACTCGGGGAACTCGTACTGGGCGCCCGGCGCGACGGTCCGGGACTTGAGCCGGACCGTGTCGAGGCAGTCGATCACCTCGCGGTTCGGATCGAGCACCGCGAGGTTGCCCGGGCCGAACAGCTCGGCGACGATCGTCGTGTTCTCGTCGTCGCGCTCGAACTCGAACTCCAGGATGCGGTCGAACTCGTACTGCTCGACGCCGACGAAGTCCGCGCCCGACAGGCGATTTCTGAGCATCATCGCGAAGTTCGGCGGCCGACCCGGCGCGTCGGGGACGTGCTCGGGCGCCGAGACGTGGGTGCGCTTCACGTCGCCGACCTCGACCAGCAGTTCGACACGGCCGCGCTCGAAGTCCCGGAGCTTCAGCCGCAGAAAGTCGTCGCCGTAGAGGTAGGCTTTGTCGACCTTGGCGCCCTCGTAGCTGCCGAGTTCCGAGACGAGGGCGGCCAGGTCGACGCTCGTCATCTCCCGCTTGCGGTCCATACGTGAGTGGTCCGACGCGCGGGGGAAAGGCGTGTCGCTCCGCGAGCGCGGCGGCCAGCGGGGATCGGCGGCGAACCGCGGGCTCGCTACACGAGATCGGAAACATCCTCGATCAGGTATTGGAACTGCTCCGCCGGATCGAACGAGATATCGTGGCGCTCGATGGCGTTGATCGTCCGACGGGGCACGTCGACGGCCGCCGCGGGGTCGGCCCGACTCACCTCGCGTCGCTCCCGGGAGAGTTTTTCACGTTCGATATCGCAAGGCGGTGCAGATCGCGCCCCACGTCAGCGTGATCGCCGCGTACGCGTACAGCAGCGTCTCCACGGTCGGGCCGATCGAGGGGCGGCCGAGGGCGTCGAGCAGAAACAGCCCCACGAACGCGAACAGGCCCAGGAACCCGTACAGCTGGAACGTGATGTTGCTCGCGCTCCGCGCGAGTTCCGCCTCGCGCTCGTCCTGCAGCGTCACGGCGCTGCCGAACTGCAGGTAGACCGTGGCGCCGTCCCCGCCGATCACGGCGAGGGCGTACACCACGATCCCCGCCAGGTCCCGCCCGATGGTCATCCCGACGAGCAGCGCGGCGATTCCGACCGCGAACAGCGCGTTCACGATTCGCCTGTACCGCAGTCCTCGGCGGATGGTTGAGGTTGTCATGAGAGTTCGGTGCACGCACCCCTTGTGTAAAACGTGTTTTACACGCCGACTTAGTTCTTGGGCCGACAGCCTCGATCGGTCGGACCGAATCCAACAGAGCCATTACCGGCCTCACGCTTCCAGTATCCGTGTCGCTCGTCTCGAACCTGCTCTACATGCTGGTGCTGCTGGGCGTCGGCATAGCCGGACGCTCGCTCGGCGTGCTGACGCCGTCGCGCCGGGAGCTGCTGAACGCGCTTGCGTTCTACGTCGCGCTCCCGGCGCTGATCTTCTCCTCGATGTACGCACAGCAGCTCGACGAGGTTCTCACGCCCGCGCTGCTGGCGGGGCTGTGGAGCGTGCTGGTGGTGATGGTCGCGGCCGGCTGGATCGTCCACCGGTCGGCCCGCTCGAACCGCGAGCGGAGCGTCGCGATCGTCCAGTCGTACCACGGCAACCTCGGCTTCTTCGGGCTGCCGATCGTGGCGGCGACGTTCGGCGACGTGACGACGGCCAAGGCCAGTATCCTGCTGGGGATGGGCGCGCTCACGCAGGTTCCGCTGACGATCCTGATCCTCGTGGTGCTGAACGACCGGGAGGCCTCCTTCGTCGACGAGCTACAGCAGTTCGCGAAGAATCCGGTGATCCTCTCGCTGGCGGCCGGGCTCGCAGTTGCCCTGACCGGCGTTCCGGTTCCAGACATCGCGACGACCGGCCTCGACGTCCTCTCGCAGTTCGCGCTGCCGATCGCGGTGATCTGCGTCGGCGGCGCGCTCTCGCTGGAGTCGGCGGACGTCGACCTCCCGACCGTGGGATCGGTGGTCGCGCTGAAGGTGTTTCTGATGCCCGCGGTCGCGCTGGCGGCCTTCTCGCTGCTTTCGTCCTCGCCGTCGACGGTCAGGGCCGGCGTCGTGATGCTCGCGATGCCCTCGGCGGTGTCGACGTACGTCTACGCCACCGAGTACGGCGGCGACGAGCGACTCGCCTCGGTTGACGTGTTCGCGACGACGGTCGTCTCACTGGCCACGATATTCGTCCTTTTGCGATTCGTGATCGGGGCGGGGTGATCGGCGTCGCTGCGGCGCTCGCTCGGAGTCGCCAGGGTCGTCGGGACGCCGCTTCGCGGTCCCGGCGGGTTTAACACGCTGGAGCGAGCGCTTCGGGTAGATGGCGTCGCTACCGGAGGTCGTCGGGATCGCGTTGCTCGCCGGGGCTGCGACGGGACTCGGCGCCGTGCCGACGCTCTTTACTGATCGAATCAGTCACCGCACCTACGACGGCGCGCTCGGGCTCGCCGCCGGCATCATGTTCGGCGCGGCCGTGTTCGCGCTGATCGTGCCCGGACTGGAACTCGGCTCGCTGTGGTCCGTACTCGCCGGACTGCTCGCGGGCGGCGTCGGGCTGCTGGCCGCGAACAAGCTGCTCCCGCACATTCACCTCGGCTTTCGCGGCCCCGAGTCCCACGGAATGACCGACGACGAGACGATCCTGCAGGCCGCCGACAACTGGCGCCAGGCGGTGCTGATCGGCGGCTCGATCACGCTTCACAACGTCCCCGAGGGGCTCGCGATCGGCATCGCCTTCGCCAGCGGGCTGGACGAGGTCGGCGTCGCGCTCGCGCTGGCGATCGCCGTCCAGAACGTCCCCGACGGGTTCGCGATGGCGGTGCCCGCGACGAAGGCGGGCGTCTCGCGGTGGCGCACGCTGGCGTACACGACGATCTCGGGCGGGATTCCCGAACCGATCGCGGCGGCCGCCGGCTTCGCGCTCGTTTCCGTCGTCACCGACGTGTTCCCGTTCGCCGCCGGCTTCGCGGCCGGCACGATGATGGCGGTGATATTCAGAGAGATGATCCCCTCCAGCCACGGGCACGGCTACGCCGACCTGGCGACGCTCTCGTTCGTCTCCGGCTTCGGCGTCATGCTCGTCGTCGACGTCGCGCTGGCGGTCTGAGTCCGCGTTCGTCGTCCAGCGCGCTCAGTTCAGCGATCGTACTCCAGTTCCCGTTCCGCGCGCCGCCGATCCTCGACGTCCTCGATCGTCTCCGTCTCCAGGAGTCGCTCCAGCTTGCGCTCGAACTGCTCGTCCGTAAGTTCGCCGCGGGCGTACCGTTCGCGAAGCGTCTCCAGGGGATCGTCCCCGCCGCTGTCCGTCTCTCTCGAAGATCCGGATTTCTTCTCTCGGCCCCGCCAGTGGGACCGCTCGCCGTCGTCTTCGGCGTCGTCGTACTCCTCCTCGTCCTCGCCGAACAGCGTCTGGACGATCGGTAGCACGGCCGCGTAACCGACGATCAGCACGCCCAGCCACCAGTTCTGGTCGGTGAGGAGCAGGCCGCCCAGCCAGAGCCCCGTGATCAGGAGCGACGTGATCTCCACGGCGTTGTTCCGGAGCCGATCGGTCACCGTCTCGCTCATACGGAGGATTGTGCGCGCATACGGTAAATTTGCGCCGGTCCCCGATCTCGATAGATCGGGAGCGCATTCGGGCTGGCTGTTGATGAATCGACGCGTTGCACCCATTTGAGAAACGAACCACGAAAATTACGGTTATTCGGTGACGATCCATGAATCAAAACGAGTCGCTTTTACGATACCGGTCCGAAGGTGGCGATAATGAATGGAAACGTGAGCGGCGCGTCGGCCGCCGAACGGAGCGATCCGCCCCTCGCCGCGCCGTCGGCGCAGTCGCCGGGCACGCAGATGGATCCGACCGTAACGACCGCGTCCGGAACGCCCGACTGGGGAGGCACCTGACCGTGCCCAAGAAGCTCGAAAAGGACCTCGGCCTCCCGGCGGTGCTCGCGATCAGCATCGGTGCCATGATCGGCAGCGGCATCTTCATCCTGCCGGCGCTGGCGGTCAAAACCGCGGGCACCGGCGTCGTGATCGCCTACGTGCTCGCCGGGCTGCTGGTCGTCCCGGCAGCCCTCTCGAAGTCCGAGATGGCGACCGCGATGCCGGAAGCCGGCGGAACGTACATCTACATCGAGCGCGGGATGGGACCGCTCCTCGGAACGGTCGCCGGCATCGGAACCTGGTTCGCGCTGTCATTTAAAGGCGGCCTGGCGCTGGTCGGCGGCGTCCCCTACCTGCTGTGGCTGTTCGACGTTCCCGATCTGGTCACGACGGTGATCGCCCTCGCGCTGGCGACGGTGCTCATCTTGGTCAACCTGGTGGGCGCCAAGCAGACGGGGACGCTGCAGATCGGCATCGTCGCCGTCATGCTCGCGATCCTCTCGTGGTTCGTCGTGGGCGGCGTCCCGGCCGTCGACGGCGGCTCGTTCTCGACGGCGTTCGACAGCGGCGCCGGCGGCATCTTCGCCGCGACCGGACTCGTGTTCGTCTCCTACGCGGGCGTGACGAAGGTGACCAGCGTCGCCGAGGAGATCGAGAATCCGAGCAGGAACATCCCGCTGGGGATCCTGGGCTCGCTCGCGTTCACGACGCTCCTGTACGCGCTGATCGTCGTCGTGATGCTCGGAACGACCGATCTCGATGCCATCGCTGGCTCGAAGGTGCCGATGATCGACGCGGCCCAGGCGACGCTCGGGACCGCAGGCATCTACGGCGTCATGATCGCCGCCATCCTGGCGCTGGTCAGCACCGCCAACGCCGGCCTGCTCTCCTCGTCCCGCTATCCGTTCGCGATGAGCCGCGACGACCTCGCGCCACCGTCGCTCGCGGAGATCAGCGAGCGCTTCGGGACGCCGAGCCAGTCGATCCTGCTGACGGGTGCGGTGTTACTCCTGCTGATCGCGTTCGTCCCGATCCTGGAGATAGCGAAACTGGCCAGCGCGTTCCAGATCCTGGTGTTCGTGCTGATCAACGTCGCCGTCATCTCGTTCCGCCGCGGCACCGTCGAGTACGAGCCGACGTTCCGCTCGCCGCTGTACCCGTGGATGCAGCTGTTCGGGATCGTGACCGGTCTCGCGCTGCTGACCCAGATGGGCCTGGTCGCGATCGCCGGCGCCGTCGTGATCACGATCGGCGGGATCGCGTGGTTCTACTACTACGGCCGCCCGCGCGTCGACCGCGAGGGCGCCGCGCTCGACGTCGTCCGGCGGGAGGTCGGCCGCAAGGCCGTCGGCCGGACGCGCGAGGCGATCGAGCCGACCGAGGACTACGAGGCGCTCGTCGCGCTGCCGGAGGGGGCCTCCCGCGAGACCGAGGCGACGCTGCTGTCGGTCGCCGCGGACCTCGCGCGACCGCACGACGGGCACGTCTCCGTGGTGCAGTTCGACGAGGTCGCCGACCAGGTTCCCCTGGAAGCCGCGACCGAGCAGTCCGCGGCCGACCTCGAGTTCGAGGACCGAACCGACGAACTCGCGTCCGACGCCGACGTTCCCGTGCAGGCCAGCGAGATCGTGAGCCACGACACCCGCCACGCGCTCGCGAACTACGTCGAGGAAACCGAGCCGAACGTGCTCGTCGTCGAGCGAGAACACGGGGGGCTGCGATCCCGGATCCTCGGCAGCGACGTCGACTGGGTGCTCGAACACACCGACTGCGACGCCGTGCTGGTCGAGGACCGGGACGTCGGCGAGATCGACTCGATCGCCGTCGTCACCGACGAGGGGCCCTACGACTCCTCGAAGATCGCCGTCGCCGACGCGATCGCGACCGCCCACGACGCCGACGTCACCCTGGAGTTCCCGGTCGACGCCGACGGCTCCGACGAGCTCGACGAGACGATTCAGGACTACCACGACGAAGTCGCCGGACTCGTCTCGGCGTCGACGTCCACGAAAGTGGTCCGGCCGGGCGACACCGCGGCGTTCGAGAGCCCGGAGACGGACCTGCTGATCGTCGGCACCGGTCCGGACGGCGACGGCCGCGCCGACTCGCTGGTCGACGGCGTGGACTCCTCGGCGCTGGTCGTCCGGCCCAGAAGCGCGGAGGTCCCCGGACGACTCGGCCGCGCGATCGAGCGCCGGCTGTTCTGAGGATCAAAACACCTTAGGGCCCCGCTCCCGCCCGAACTGGTATGCAGACGCGCGATCTGGACGATCTCGACAAATACGTCATCTACCGCTTGCAGGGCGACGCCCGGACGACGTCGGCCGCCGAAATTGCAGAGGACTACGGCGTCTCGCCGAGCACCGTTCGCAACCGGATCGCCCAGCTCGTCGAGGACGGCGTCGTGGAGGGTGCGCACCTCGACGTCAACTACGAGCTCGTCGGCTATCCGCTGTACACGCTCATCTTCTGCACGGCGCCGATCCCCGAGCGCGAACGGCTCGCCAGGGAGGCCCTGGAGATCTCGGGCGTCGTCTCGGTGCGCGAGCTGATGACCGGCGAGGAGAACCTCCACGTCGTCGCCGTCGGACAGGACAGCGACGACCTCAACCGGATCAGCGGGGAGCTCTCCGGGATCGGCCTGGAGATCGCCGAGGAGGAGCTCGTCCACAGCGAGCACACGCGGCCGTACGACGACTTCGAGGCCGACTGCGGCGCGGAGTGAACTCCCGAACGCGGAGCGTCGAGTACCGGAGGTGTTTTGTAGCGACGGAAGAGAGGATCGTGTAGACGGCACGGTCGGGGCCGCCTTTCAACTCGCGTGGTCTTCCACGTGGGACTCGGCAACCGACCTACTCCGTCTCTTGAACGACTGCGAGCTACTGCTGAACTACGTCCATCGCCGGGTTCTTGAGACGGGTCTCGAAAGTAGATCCATGAGTAGTCACGTAGCCGCAGTGATCGGCGGCGTCGCGATCGCGTTCCTCCTGACACTGAGCGCGTTCTTCTCGAGTTCCGAGACCGCGATCTTCTCGCTGCCCCGCGAGTGGATCGACCGGCAGGCGACGACCGACGACCCGAGAGCGCACGTGCTGAAGGATCTCCACGACGACTCCCACCGGCTGCTGGTGACGCTTCTGGTCGGGAACAACGTCGTCAACATCGCGATCTCGAGCATCACGACCGTCCTCGTGGCCAGCTACCTCCCGGCCGGGCCGGCGGTGGTCGTCACGACGGTGCTGACGAGCTCGCTCATCCTGATCTTCGGCGAGATCGTCCCGAAGGCGTTCGGCCTCGGAAACGCCGAGCGGTGGTCGCTCACCGTCGCCTCGCCGATACAGGTCGTCGAGCGCGCGCTCTCGCCGCTGATCACGCTGTTCGACGGGCTCACGAGCCGGATGAACGCGCTCATTCCCGTTCGGAGCGACATCGAGAAGCCGTACACGGACTAAAGACGACCTTTTTCCGGATCGGGTGACCTCGCTCCGCTCGGTCACCACTCGCGGCAAAAAGCTCGACCAAAAAGGCGGCCTCGCGTCGCTCGGCCGCGAGAACCGCTCGCTGTGCTCGCGGACGCTCAGATCCGCTTGCTCACGTAGGGACCGTCCTGATGGTAGCCCAGTTTCTCCCTGTAGTACTCCCGGGCGCCGATGCCCGAGATGACGCTGAGCTTGTCGAAGCCGGCGTCCACCGCCAGATCCTCGGCGCGCTCCATCAGCCGACGACCGTACCCCTTGTGCTGGTGCTGCCCGAGTTCGGCGTCCTGCCCGATCCCGGCCTCGCTGCCGTAGACGTGGAGCTCGCGGATCAGCGCGGCGTTGTCCAGCTCCCGACGGACGGGGTCGTTCGGGAAGCGGAGCCGACAGAAGCCGACGAGCAGGTCCTTCTCGAAGTCCTCGAAGCTGATGAAGTGCTCCGTGCCGCCGCCGGCCTCGTAGGTCATGACGTCGAGTTCGACGTTCTCGGGCTCCTCGTCGTTCATCCCGGCCTCGCGACAGCGGATGCAGTCGCACTCCCAGCCGTGCTCGTCCATCTTCTTCCGGGCGAGCTGGCGGAGGTTCGACTTCCAGACGCCGGCGTCGATGAAGTCCGCGGGGATGTCCCGCTGGACGCGCTGGAGCCGGGTGTAGCGGGGGATCTCCTTTTTGATGCGGGCGACGAGCTCGGCGGCCTCCTCGTTGGTGAGGGGGTCGTACTCGTCGTTGTACCACATGTCGTAGGTCATCGTCCCGCGGACGACCAGGGTCGGGTAGATCTTGAGGTAGTCCGGACGCCACTTCGGGTCCTCGAAGATCCGGCGGAAGTCCTCCAGGCACATCTCCTGAGACATCCCGGGCTGGCCGGGCATCATGTGGAAGCCGACCTTGAACGCGGCGTCGCGCAGCCGGCGGTTGGCGTCGATCGACGCCTGGACGCCGTGGCCGCGGTGCATCTCGCGGTTGATCCGCTCGTAGGTCGTCTGGACGCCGACCTCGACCTTCGTCCCGCCGAGCCGGAGCATCCGGTCGATCTGCTCGGGGTCGCACCAGTCGGGCTTGGTCTCGAAGGTCGTCCCGATGTTGCGGATCTCGCCCGTCTCGTTCTCGGCGATGACGTCCTCCAGGTAGCTGAACTCGTACTCGTCGGGGTCCTGCGCGAAGCTCTCGCCCTCGGCCGGCTCGGGCTCGGCGTCGAGATCGTAGTCGTTCATCGCCTCCAGCGCGCGCTTGACGAACCACTCCTGGTAGTCGTGAGAGCGGGCGGTCATCGTCCCGCCCATGATGATCAGCTCGACCTTGTCGACGGGGTGGCCGATCTCCCGGAGCTGGTGAAGCCGCAGCGTGACCTGCCCGTAGGGGTCGTAGTCGTTCTGCTCGCCGCGCGCCGCGGCGGGTTCGTGACCGGTGTAGCTCTGGGAGCTCGTGAACTCGGAAGCCGGACCGCCCGGACAGTAGAGGCACTTCCCGTGCGGGCAGGTGTGGGGGCTGGTCATGACTGCCACCGGCGAGACGCCCGACGCCGTCCGCACGGGCTTTCGCTGCAGCACCTCCTCTAACTCCTCGCGGCGCTCGTCGGGCGCGTAGTCCAGCAGCTCGGTGTTTTTCGGAACTTTCGGCGCGGAAAAGTCCGAACAGACGTCGAGCTTCGCGGACTCGAGGTCGTCGCGCTCGATCTCGCCGGCGAGGATCCGGTCGATCAGCTCCTCGCAGACCCGCTCGAACGCGTCGGTCTCGGTGACGTCCTGCTCGGTACTCATTACGGTGTACGAAGCGGGTTCGGCCGAATAAGAATGTCGACTGGCGGGCGGTCGGCGCGCTTCGAGCGGCACCTCCTACTTCAGACGCCGTCAGTCCGGAACCGCTCTACAGACACGTCGACGGGCAGATCGTCGAAATCGTCGTCTGCACCGGCCAGCAGGGTTGCATCTCGGTCGTGAGCGAGCGCCACCGCACAGGCGTCGGCCAGCGAGATGTCGCCGTGGGCCTTTATTTCCCCGACGAGACGCCAGTCTGCGCGCTGAACGGAGAGCCCTCGACGTTCCAGCGCGCGAACGTCGCGGTCCGCCGTCCGGAGCGACGCGGTCGTCGGTTCGTTCGAGTCGCCCTCGAATCGGGCGACGAGATAGAAGACCTCGGAGGCGTTCGACGCCGCCAGCAGCCCTTCGGCGTCCTCGCGAGACGAAGTCGAGCGAGGACTCGGAGAGCTTTGCTCTCCGGCGTCCTCGGGGGCGCCAGCGACCGAGGGCTCGCTGGACTCCCGTCCAGCGGCGTCCTCGCGAAAGACCTCGGCGAGGCGACGCTCGACCGCCTCGTGGCCCGGTTCGGCGTAGAGAAACGCGATGATCGCCTCGGTGTCGAACACGTAGGCCGCCGTCATTCCGCATCCCGGTCCGGGCGCAACCGCTCCGAGCGCTCGTCCTCGCGTCGACGATCCCGTTCACGTAGCTCGCGGGTCTTCGCCAAGACCTCTCCGGACTCTCGATCGTCCGCGTGGATTCCGTGGAGTTGCTCGACCGACGGAACCGGTTCGACGACGATCCGGCCGTCCTCCTCGTAGACGAACACCTCTCCGGGCGCCTCGATCCCGAGTTTCTCGCGGAGGGATTTCGGAATCGTCGCCTGTCCCTTCGGGGATACTCGTATTATTTCGGGATCGGTCGTGCTACTCATCTTCTCAGGTAATACTGACGGGCCAGAGAATTACAAATCTGTCGCCGTATTACTGCACCGCAGGAGCGATTCGAACGCGACACCCGGCGTGGGTACAGGAGGTCGCTACTCATCGAGCGCCGAGTCGTCCTCGGACGCCTCGTCCGACTCGCTTTCGGCGTCCTCATCCGCTTCCTCGCCCTCGTGCTCATCCTCCTCGCCCCCTTCGACCTCGATCTCGGCTTCGACTTCGATCTCGACGCCGTCGGACTCCAGTTCGGCTTCGAGTTCTTTGACGTCGCCGGCCTCGACTTCCAGCTCGTCGGTATCTACCTCGACCTCGACCTCAACGTCGACTGTGACGTTCTCAGGGTCCATACGGCACTGTTCAGCGGCGCGACTCATAGGTTTAGGGACACCGGTCGACGGCGATTGTCGACTGCGCAACCCGCTGGAGAGCGCCGCGGCTACCGGGGACTGGGCGACGAGAGAGGAAGGGACCTTACAGTTCGCTCGCGATCGAGGCGACGACGGCCTCCAGCACGGCGTCGCGCTGGCCGGCCAGGAACTCGACGTGGCCGTCGCGGCCGCCGACGACCGAGACGCCCGCTTCGTCGGCGCGCTCCGCGGCCGCCTGCCCGATGTCGCGGACGTCGACCGGCTCGGTGCTGCGGACGTGAATCTCGTCTTCGTCGACGCCCAGCGTCACCAGCGGCGCGCCGTGCTCGTCGCGCTGGCGGCGGTGCAGCGCGTCGACCAGCAGCGTCGTGTTCGGGAAGTCGAAGCGGTGCGTGTACGCGTCGGTGTCCAGCACCGCGAACGTGACGTTGCTGGCGTTCCGAATCGTGAGGTTGCGCTCCGCGGTCTCGAGCTCGGCGTCGAGCTTCGTGCGGAACTGGCCGCTGACGTGGCCCGCCAGCCCCTCGGCCTTCTCGAACAGCAGGTCGGCGATGAGTTCGCGCTTGTCCTTGTACGTCTGGTAGTAGGCTTCGAGCGCGATCGCCTCGCGGATCTCGCGCACGGCGTCGGCGTCGTAGCCGGCTTCGGCGGCCAGCGCGAGGTACTCGGCAGGGGCGTCTTCCCAGTAGCCGACCGCGGGGACGTGGTGCAGTTCCTCGCGCACGTCCGCGTTGACGGCCGCGGCGACGTTGGCCGCCAGCGCCGGCGTCGTCACGTCGTCGCTGCCGGGGTTGACGAACGTGTCGACGGCGTCGGCCGCCGCGTCGTCGGGCGCGCGCGCGTCGACGACGACCGTCTCGACGTCGTAGACGTCGACCAGGTCGTAGCCGTCCTCGGACTCGACCGTGCTGCCGGCGTCGACCAGCACCACGAGGGGGAGCTGGTCGCCGTGGCGCTCGCGGTCCTCCAGCATGTCCGTGACGTCGCTCGTCGCGGCGTCCATGTCGTAGATGTGGCCCTCGATCGGGCGGCGCTGGAAGTAGTTGTAGACGGCGTCCTGCCGGGAGTGCTCCTCGCGGATCAGCGGCAGAGCGGCCCGCTCGATCGCGGCGCCGCCGGCGTAGCCGTCCGCGGTCGCGCTGTGGCGGACCACGATCGGCCGCGCTTCGAGGATCGCCCGCCGGATCGCGGTCGCGGCGGCCGTCAGGTCGTCCTCGATCGCGGCGACGTCGTCGTTGTCCGCCAGCAGCTCGAACTCGTCGGGCTCGGCGGCGTCGTCGAGCGCGGATCGAAGCCGGTCCTTGACGGCGTCGGCCTCGACGCCCTCCAGGCGGACCAGCGTCTCGGTCTCGACCTGCAGCTCGTCGCGGCGGAGCTCGACTTCGCCGTCCAGTCGGACGACATCCTCGACGTCGATGTCGGGGTAGGCGCGGACGCCGGCCTCCTCGAAGGCGGCGCACTCGATGACGCCCGTCTCGTCGCGCAGCTCGAAGATCGTCGGACCGCTCGTCTGGCGGACGCCGACGACCTCGCCCTCGATGCGGACGCGCTCGTCGACGAGGCCGTCGAGATCTTCGACCGGCGAGCGCTCGATCGCCGCCTCGGCGTCGTCGCTCTCGTCGGATTCGTCGGTCGCGGCGTCGTCCGCCGTCTCTTCGGCAGGCGCTTCGTCATGAGCGTCCGCTTCGTCGGCAGCGGTCGCTTCGTCGGCAGCGGTCGCTTCGTCAGCGGCCGCCTCGGCGGCGTCCGTCTCGTCGCTCGCGCTCTGCGACGTGTCGGCGGGCGAGTCGTCTTCCGCCGCTTCACTCGCCCCTTCGTCTGCGTCCTGCTGAGCCTGCGAAGCAGGGCTCGACGAGTCTCGCTCGTCGGTGTCGACCGCCGCGGTGCGACCGCCGTTAGGCGTCGCCGTCGCCGCGGCCGACTGCGCGTTTCCCTCGCTCGCCTGCTCCTCCGTCTCGTCGCCCGATTCGTCTTTCCGGACGTCGCCGCGCGGCGTGTCCACGAGCGTGCCGCGGAACTCGTCGGCGGACTGCCGGATCGACCAGCCGAGGTCGACGTCGCCGTTGTCCCGGACCGATTTGACTTTGACGTACACTTCGTCGCCCGAGTCCCAGTCCAGGCTGTCGAGCCGGCGGTCCAGCTCGCTGCGGTGAAGCAGGCCGGTCACGGAGTCGCCGATGTCGACGAACACGCCGAAGTCGGCGAAGCCGTCGACCGAGCCGCGGTAGAAGCGGTTGGCGGTCAGTTGGTCCGGCGAGTCGCCCTCGAACTCGAACGCTACGTCCTCTTCGTGAGTACTGCAGACTTGCCCGTCGACGGGCGCGCCACAGATGATACAGTTACCCATTTGATCGGTCTGAATGGTCCCGGCCTAAAACTGTTGTCGAAACGCGCTCGCCAGGCGCCCCGGATTCGGCGGGCGTTCGATCGGAGTCGCGTCCGGCGGCGGCACATCGCGGTGTCGTCGATTATCTCGCGTAAGGCCGGTACGGCGCCGCGTGCCGGCTCACTCGAAGACGGGGCTATCGTCCTCCAGGGTCTCGATGTCGCTCGCGATCGACCGGACGTCCTCGGGGAACAGCGCGACCTGCACCTCGTTGCCCTCGCCGTCCTCGAAGACGAGCTTGACGCGCTTGTCGCCGAACTCGCGGGCCTCGGCCGACTCGACGTCGAACAGCTTGGCGCTACCCGACTTGTTCGTCGGACCGACGTTCTTGAGCGATCCCTCCTTCAGTTCGAGCATGAACTCGTCGAGTTGCAGGGTGAGCACGGCCGACGGTTCGCCCGCGGCGGTGAAATAGCTGCCCGAAGTCGGCCTGACGGCGGGCCGAGCTCCCCACCCGCGACAGCCGCCGCTCCACGGATTTCCGGTCCGAGTAGCATTAAGTGGCTGTCGGCGGTAGTCCCCCGTGACTATGGAGCTCACCTGGCACGGCCACTCGACGTGGCACGTCTCGGTCGAGGACACAGAGCTGCTGATCGACCCGTTCTTCGACAACCCGCTCACGTCGACCGATCCGGCCGACGTCGATCCGGACTACGTCCTGTTGACCCACGGGCACGCCGACCACATCGGGAGCGTCGGCGAGTTCGCCGACGTACCGGTGGCGGCGTCGCCCGAGCTCGCGGGCTACGTCGAGGACGAGTACGGCGTCGAGGAGACGATCGGGTTCAACCTCGGCGGGACGGTCGAGCTCGGCGACGCCTACGTCACCAAGCACCGCGCCGACCACACCAACGGGTTCGACACCGACTACGGGAACGGCGCCGGGATGCCCTCCGGCTTCGTGATCAGCGATACGAAGCCCACCCAGGTCAGCGACGAGGAGTCGACGACGTTCTACCACGCCGGCGACACCGGGCTGATGACCGAGATGCGCGACGTGATCGCCCCCTACCTGGAGCCGGACGCCGCCGCCGTGCCGGCCGGCGACCACTTCACGATGGGGCCGATGCAGGCCGCGATCGCCGTCGACTGGCTCGACGTCGACCACGCGTTCCCGATGCACTACGACACGTTCGGTCCGATCGAGATCGACGTCGACGACTTCGTCGACGAGGTGAAAGGGACCGGCAGCGACGCCGACGTCCACGTGCTCGACGGCGACGAGACGTTCGAGCTCTCGGAAGGGTACTGACGCCGATCCCGGGGAGCGCCCTGCTCCGCGACGAGCATTTTTTCGACGCGCCTGCCGCCGGACCAACGCTTACGTCGGTCGCGGTAGACCCTCTAGGTGCTATGGCGAAGGAAGTACACTCCACCTCGACCGAAGGGTATTCCACGACGAACCAGATCCGCGACTTCGAGACGACGATCGACGCCACCGGCGAGGACGCGCCGGACACGCTGGAGGCGCTGCTGGCGGCCTACAGCTCCTGTTACGTCCCCGCGCTGCGCGTCGCCGCGGAACAGCGCGACGTCGGCGACCTCGGCGAGATCTCGATCGACGTCACGGGCGAGCTCAACGACGACGACAAGCTGGAGTCGGTCGCGTTCGACGTCGAGACGGAGGCCGACGTCGGCGACAAGGCCGACGACGTGATCGAGCGCGCCAACGAGCTCTGCAAGGTCCACGACGCGCTCAAGGAGAGCCTCGGCGCCGAAGTGAACCTGTAGACGCGGCGCAGCCCCGTTTTTCGCGCGCCGCTCGACACCCGAGCAGCGGCGCGGCCGGGCCGCGCGTGGTCGCCGTCAGGCGACTCGCGCACTGCGGTTGCGGTGCTGTCCTGGCGTCCTGCCGAGAGAAGCGAGGCAGAACCCGGAAGACGAGCGGTGCGCGGTTCGGAACGAAGTGAGAACCGCGAAAGCGAACGGCGAAGCCGTGAGCGAAACGAGTCTTCCGGCGGAAATGCAAAGGGCGTCCTCGCGAGCGAACGCAGTGAGCGAGGGAGGGCTCGGGAGAGCTTTGCTCTCCCGGCGAGCGACCGAAGGGTGCGAGGGCTTTGCACAACCCTGATACGGTGGCTCGCCGTACCTATCCGGTATGAGCAACGGAGACTGGACCGACCGATTCGTCGGCGACAGGATGTCCGTCGATCAGGAGTTCAACCAGCGAGTCGCCCAATCCGACTTCTCCAGCCAGGAATGGGGGATGATCATGACGGCGGTCGAGCTCGACATCGAGAACGCCGACGACCCCGAAAACGCCGAGCTCGTCGCCGACACCGAGAAGCTCCCGCAGGTGATGCCCGCGCTCGACGACGTCCGCGAGCAGATGGGCGGGATGGGCGGCGCGCCCTCCGGCGGGTCGTCGGGGAGTTCGAGCAGCGGCGGCGGCATCGTCGGCGCGATCAAGGGACTGCTCGGCGGCGGCGGTGGCGGCGACGACGAGCGCGAGCGAGCCGCGGCGGAGCTCGCCCAGGAGTACGCCGACCAGTTCCAGGAGCGTTTGGAGTCCCAGGGCAAGTGGGAACGAGCCTGCGACGCGGCGGCCGAGCGCGCGGACTGAGCGGACCGGCCTACCCGTCCGTCGTGAACAGCGTCAGCTCCTCGGCCTCGTAGATGTTGATCAGCTCGCTCACGATCTCGTCGTAGGACTCGTCCTCGGTTCGCAGCGCGTCGAGCCGTTCGATCGTCTCCTCGTCGAGGTTGACGTTCGGCATACACGACTCTTTGCGATCGAGCGACTTAAGCCATGAGCATAGCCGCGGCGCCGCCTCGATTCCGTCGACGGATCTTACCGTTCGTGCTCCCGGTCGAGGGGTCGCTCCCCGGTTCGGCGTCGGGCCGCGTCCGACTGCTCCAGGTGTCGTTCGAGACGGCGCTCGTACTCGGCCTCGCCGATCTCGCCGCGAACGTACTGGTCGGCGAGCCGGTCGAGCGGATCGTCCGACGCCGCCTCGCCCGAGTCGTCGCTACCGCGTCCGATTCCCGGGAGCCGGCCGAGCAGCGACCCGTCGTCGCCGCGCTCGCGGACCGAGCGCTCCCCGGCGGATCGACGCCCTGCCTCGGCGCCGACGTCGTACTCCGTGCCGGGGCGTCGTGCCCTCTCGCGTCCGCGATCGCTACGCCCGCTCGCTCCGCTCCCGAGCGCCCACGAAACGGCGAGGTACGCGATGCCCGCCAGCAGGAGCGCGGTCGCGACCGTCGTCACGATCGCGACGACCGTGGTGACGATCGAGATCGCCGTCGCGACGACGAGCGACAGCACGAACAGCACGCCCAGCAGCGCCAGGCCCCACACCAGGAGCGTCGCGCCGAGGCTGCGCTCGCGTCGATCCGTTCGAGTACCCATACGCGTAGCTCCGAGACACTACAGCAAGAAGGTTCGGTGGGTGACGGACGGCGACGGCGTCTCGCTCCTACAGCCGATCCAGCACGGCCTGCGTGACGTCCTCGGTCGAGGCGTCGCCGCCGAGGTCCGGCGTGCGCGGCCCCTCGTCGAGCACCGCCTCGACGGCGTCGCGCACCCGGTCGCCCTCGTCGTCGTAGCCGAGGTGATCGAGCAGCATCGCCGCCGAGAGGATCATCGCCGAGGGGTTGGCGACGCCTTCGCCCGCGATGTCCGGCGCCGAGCCGTGGACCGGCTCGAACAGCGCGTTGTCGGGGCCGACGTTGGCGGACGGTAGGAGGCCGAGCCCGCCGACCAGCCCCGCGGCGAGGTCCGAGAGCACGTCGCCCGCCAGGTTCGGGCAGATGATGACGCCGTAGTCCTCGGGATGCATGATCAGGTGCATCGCCAGCGCGTCCATCAGCGCGGTGTCGTAGTCGGCGCCGCGCTCTTCGGCGACGGCTTCGGCCGCGTCGAGGAACTCGCCGTCGGTCGTCCGCATCACGTTGGCCTTGTGGGCGATCGTGACGTCGTCGTAGCCGTTCTCCTCGGCGTAGTCGAAGCCGAACTCGGCGATGTCGCGGGACGCCTCCTCGGTGATTACCCTCGTGAGCGTCGTGACGCCGTCGGCGATCTCGGACTCGATGCCCGAGTAGACGCCCTCGGTGTTCTCGCGGACGAAGACGAGATCGGTGTCCGGCTGCACGGCGTCCAGCCCGGGGTACGAGACCGCGGGGCGGACGTTGGCAAAGGAGCCGACGACCTCGCGCAGCGGGAGGATCACGTCGGCCGCGGTCTCGCCGGCGGCGCCGAACAGCGTGGCGTCCGACTCGGCGGCGAGGTCGCGCGTTTCCTGCGGTAGGGCCTCGCCAGTTTCCTCCTTGACGGCGTCGCCGGCCTCGCCCTCGACGAACTCGAACTCGACGTCCAGAGCGTTCAGGACGTCGACCGCGGCGGGCGTCACTTCCTGGCCGATCCCGTCGCCGGGGATGACGGCGATCTGGTGGGTCATGCTCCTCCCTCTCTCGGGGGCGAAAAAGAGGGTGTCGATGTGTACGGAACCGGCGCGAGAACGGATCGGACGGTCCTGCCACTCGGGAGTATTGAAACGCACCCGCGTGGTGACACGCGGGGTGGACTTCCGATCCTAGGAAGGCCAACTGGACCGAATCGCCGTGCGGGTAAAAGTGTTTCAGTACGGCGGCGTCGACGCTCGGCTTTCGGCGTCGTGGCGGCGAGCTTCGAGACGGGTCTCACCCCGAGAGTTCGCTCTCCTCTAACTGCTCGTACGTGGAGACGACGTCCCGGGCGAGCTCTCGCTTCGTATGCTCCTCGACGAGGTGGTCTTCGAGCCGCTTCTCCTCGGATAGTTCGCCGGAACACAGCGGGCACTGGACCGGCGGCTTCGATGCCATACCGTTTGTACGCCGTCCGACGCCAAATACGCGGAGGCGTCCGGCGGGCGAACGCGTCGCTGGGAGGATCGGAGTGACGCTCGGCGTCGAAAACGAAGAACCGCTACGCGGTACGATCGACCGAACCGAATTAGTCGGCGTCCGGAATCGCCGCGTCCTCGACGTACGGCAGTTCGCGGGCCTTGTCGCGGACGGCGCCCGCGTTGGACTTCATCAGCGCGGTGGTGTCCCAGACGCCCTCGACGAGCGCCTTGCGCTGGGCGTCGTCGACGGTGACGTCGATCGTCCGGTCGCCGTAGGTGACGGTCTCGGCCTCGACGTCGATGTCGATCTCGCCGTCGGGGTTCTCGTCGACCCAGTCCTGCAGGTCCTGGATCGTCTCGGAGTCCGCGGTCACGGTCGGGATGCCCAGCGCGAGGCAGTTGCCCGCGAAGATCTCCGCGAACCCTTCGCCGATCAGCGCGTCGATGCCCCAGCGCATCAGCGCCTGCGGGGCGTGCTCGCGCGAGGAGCCGCAGCCGAAGTTGTTGTTGACCACCATCACGTTGGCGTCCTGGAACCGCTCCTCGTTCATCGGGTGGTCCTTCTGGTTGTCCTCGTCGTCGAAGCGGACGTCGAAGAACGCGAACTCGCCGAGGCCGTCGAACGTGACGACCTTCATGAACCGCGCGGGGATGATCTGGTCGGTGTCGATGTCGTTGCCGCGGATCGGCACGCCGGTGCCGGACACGTAGTTGACTTCGGGAATCTCGACTTCCTCGCTCATGCGAGGTTCACCTCCTTCAGGTCGCGCACGTCAGAGACCTCGCCGGTGATCGCCGCCGCGGCGACCATCCGGGGGTTCATCAGCACGGTGCGGCCGTCCTTGCTGCCCTGTCGGCCGATGAAGTTGCGGTTCGAGGAGCTGGCGCAGGCCTCGTCGCCCTCCAGCTGGTCCTCGTTCATGCCCAGACACATCGAGCAGCCCGCGTTGCGCCACTCGAAGCCGGCCTCCTCGAAGATGTCCTTGAGGCCCTCCTCTTTGGCCTTCCGCTGCACGCGCTGGCTGCCGGGGACGACCATCGCGCGCACGTCGTCGTCGACCTGCCGGCCCTTGACGATCCGGGCGGCCCGTCGCAGGTCGGGGAGGCGCGCGTTCGTACACGAGCCGAGGAAGGCGACGTCGATGTCGTACCCTTCCATCGTCTCGCCGGGCTCGACGCGCATATGCTCCTGGGCGCGCCGGGCGGTGTCCTGCTTCTCCTCGGGCAGCTCCTCGGGCGACGGAATCGGGTCCGTGATGCCGATGCCCTGCCCGGGCGTGGTGCCCCAGGTGACGACCGGTTCGAGCGAGGAGCCGTCGATCGTGACGACGTCGTCGTACTCGGCGTCGTCGTCGGACCGGATCGACTCCCAGTACGGCTTGAGTTCCTCGAACTTCTCGGGGTTCTCCTGGAAGTAGTCGGTCTCCTCGAGCCACTCGTAGGTGGTCTCGTCGGGGTTGACGTAGCCCGCGCGGGCGCCGCCCTCGATCGACATGTTGCAGATCGACATCCGGCCCTCCATGTCGAGGTCCTCGATGGCCTCGCCGGCGTACTCGTAGACGTAGCCGACGCCGCCCTCGGTGCCGAGCCGGCGGATGATCTCCAGGATGATGTCCTTGGCTTCGACGCCCTCCTGGAGTTCGCCGGTGACCTCGATCTTGCGAACCTTCTGTTTCTCCATCGCGACAGTGCCGGTCGCCAGCACGTCGCGGATCTGGCTCGTCCCGATGCCGAAGGCGAGCGCGCCGAACGCGCCGTGGGTCGACGTGTGGGAGTCGCCGCAGACGATCGTCTTGCCGGGCTGGGTGATCCCCTGCTCCGGACCGATGACGTGGACGATGCCCTGGTCGCCGGTCGTCGGATCGGAGAACTCGATCCCGGCGTCGCGGACGTTCTGCTCCAGTTCAGCCATCATCTCCTCGGCGGCGTCCTCCTTGTAGGGGCGGGACTGGTCGGCCGTCGGAACGATGTGGTCGACCGTCGCGTGGGTCAGCTCCGGGAACGCGACGTCGAGGTCGCGCTCTTCGAGCATCCCGAACGCCTGCGGGCTGGTGACCTCGTGGATGAGGTGGAGGCCGACGAACAGCTGATCCTGTCCCGTCGGCAGCTCGGTTACCTTGTGGTTCTCCCAGACTTTGTCGTACAGCGTGCCCTTACTCATTCTTCGTCCTCTGATACGTCGTCCGCGACTCTTTCGGCCTGCGGCTTCTTCCCGCGCTCGAACGCGGGGTTCGCACCGTCGCCCGCCGGGGGCTGGTGGTCCACGTCGGCCATCGAGTCGTCGTCGCTTTCGGTCGCCTGTTCGTTCTCTCTGTCCGCGGGTCGACCGCTACCATCGGCGGCGACGGCGGGGCCGCGCCGGAACGACCGGGCGGCGCCGGAGTCGCCGTGAGGATGGGTGTGGTCGACGTCTTTCATGGTGTCAGTCATCTGCTTGCACTTGCTCTTTCTCGTCGGCGTCCTCCTGGGCCTCCCAGGCGAACAGGTCGCGCAGGCGGCCGCCGACGTCCTCGATCTCGTGGTCTTCCTCGGCCGCGCGCAGCTGCTTGTAGCTGGGCCGGTTGGTCTGGTTCTCCGAGATCCACTCGCGGGCGAACTCGCCGTCCTGGACCTCGTCGAGCACCTGCTCCATGCCCTCGCGGGCGTACTCCTCGTCGACGACGTACTCGCCGCGGGTGAGGCCGCCGTACTCGGCGGTGTCGGAGACGGAGTTCCACATGCCCATCAGCCCGCCCTCGTAGATGAGGTCGACGATGAGCTTCATCTCGTTCATGCACTCGAAGTACGCCATCTCCGGGCTGTAGCCCGCGTCGACGAGCGTCTCGTAGCCCATCTTCATCAGCTCGGTGACGCCGCCACAGAGGACGGCCTGCTCGCCGAACAGGTCGGTCTCGACTTCCTCCTGAAACGTCGTCTCGACGACGCCCGCGCGGGTGCAGCCGATCGCCTGCGCGTAGGCCAGCGAGCGCTCCTTGGCGTCGCCGGTGGCGTCCTGGTACACCGCGATCAGGCCGGGGACGCCCTCGCCGCGCTCGTACGTTCGGCGCACGAGGTGGCCCGGCGATTTGGGCGCGACCATCGTCACGTCGACGTCCTCGGGCGGCCGGATCTGCCCGTAGTGGATGTTAAAGCCGTGGGCGAACTGCAGCGTGTCGCCGGCGTCGAGGCCGTCCTCGATGGCCTCGTAGACGGCGGGCTGGACGGTGTCGGGCACCAGCATCTTGACCACGTCGGCCTCGGCGGCGGCGACGTCGGGCGTCTCGACGCGCAGGCCGGCGTCTTCGGCCTCGTCCCACGAGGAGGAGTTCTCCCGCAGGCCGACGATCACGTCGACGCCGCTCTCGTGCAGGTTGAGCGCGTGCGCGTGGCCCTGGCTGCCGTAGCCCAGCACCGCGACCGTCTCCGATTCGATGTACGAACTGTCCGCGTCCTCGTCTCGATATACCGTTGTCGTGAATTCGTCTGCCATGTGTGTCGATCTCTTTTCGCGTCGCGTATACGTTGCGAATCGCTCGTCGTGTCAGTCGTCGGCTCGATCGGCGTCAGTCGTCTGCCGGCGCGCCGTCGGGGGTCGTCGCAGTGTACTCGGCGCCCCGCGAGAGCGCCGCGGTGCCGGTCCGGACGATCTCGTGGATGCCGAACTGCTCGAACGCCTCGACGGCGGCGTCGATCTTCTGGGTGCTGCCGGTGATCTCGACGGTGATCGTGTCCCGGCCGGCGTCGACGCCCTTCGCGTCGTACATCTCGGCGATGGCGTGGACCTCGTCGGGTCGGGTCGCGCCGACCTTGATCAGCGCGAGCTCGCGCTGGTTGGCGTCCTCGGGCAGTTCCCGCACCGAGACGACCGGCAGCAGCTTCCGGAGCTGCTTTTTGGCCTGCTCGATGCCGGGCTCGGGCTCCTCGATCACCAGCGTGATCCGGGCGCGGTCGTCGTCCTCGGTCGGGCCGACGGTGAGGCTCTCGATGTTGAACTGGCGCCGGCTAAAGAGGCCCGACACCTCCGCCAGGACGCCGGGCTCGTGTTTCACCAGCGCCGACAGCACGGCGCGGCGGGTGTCGGGTTCGGCTTCGGCGTCGGGATCGACGCGGATCCCCTGGCTGTTGCGCCGACCGTCAGGTCGGGGTCGATCCTTCGGTCCGGGTCCTTGCAGTCCTCCGGTCATGATTACAGGTCCTCCAGCTGTTCTTCGCTCAGTGCGAACTGGCCGTTGGCCCCGCCGCTGGGGACCATCGGGTAGACGTTGGCGCGGGGGTCGATGTGGAAGTCGATCACCGAGGGGCCGTCGTACTCGACGGCGGCCTCGACGGCGTCGGCGACCTCGTCGTAGTCGTCGACCGCGAACCCGCGGGCGCCGAACGCTTCCGCGAGCTTGTCGAACTCCGGACACCAGGAGTACTCCGAGGCGGCGTGACGGCCGTCGAAGAAGGCGTCCTGCCACTGGCGGACCATCCCGACGTACTCGTTGTTGAGCACGGCCACGGTGATGTCCATGTCCTCGCGGACCGCGACGGACAGCTCCTGGATCGTCATCAGGAAGGAGCCGTCGCCCTCGAAGCAGACGACCTCCTGGTCGTCGTCGGCCGCGACGCGGGCGCCGATGGCCGCGGGCAGCCCGTAGCCCATCGTCCCCAGGCCGTGCGAGGAAACCCAGGTTCGGGGCTCGGTGTAGGTCCAGTACTGGCAGGCCCACATCTGGTGCTGGCCGACGCCGGTCGTGACGATGGCGTCGCCGCCGGTTGCCTCGTCAAGCGCCTCGACGACGAACTCCGGTTTCAGGGGTTCGTCGTCGGGCGTCGAGTAGTCCATCGGGTACTCGTCTTTCCAGGTCTGGCACTGCTCGCGCCACTCGTCGGCGTCGGGCGCAAAGTCCATCTCGGCGTCGAGCTGCTCGATGACCGTCCCCGCGTCGCCGATCAGCGGGTAGTCCGCGTGGATGTTCTTGCTGATCTCGGCGGGGTCGATGTCGACGTGGACGACCTCGGCGTCGGGCGCGAACGTGTCGATGCCGCCGGTCAGCCGGTCGTCGAACCGGGTGCCGATGCCGATCAGCACGTCACAGTGCGTGATCGCCATGTTGGCGAAGCCGGTGCCGTGCATGCCGGCCATCTCCATCGAGAGCTCGTGGTCCTCGGGGAACGAGCCCAGGCCGGGCATCGTCGTGACGACCGGGATCTCGTAGGTTGTCGCGAACTCCCGCAGCTCCTCAGTGGCGTCGCCCTTGATGATGCCGCCGCCCGCCAGGATGACGGGCTTCTCCGAGGCCTCGATCGCCCGGACCGCCTCGGCGACGGCCTCGTCGTCGGCCTCCTCGGGCGCGTGGAACGTGTCCGGGGTCTCGGGCTCGCCGGGCTCGACGTCGGTGTCGGCCTTCGTGACGTCCTTGGGCAGGTCGACCAGCGTCGGGCCGGGGCGGCCGGTGTTCGACAGGGCCAGCGCCTGCCCGACGTCGTCGCCGACGACGTCGGGATCGTCGGCGAAGAAGTTCGTCTTCGTGATCGGGTCGGTGACGCCCGTGGTGTCGGTCTCCTGGAACGCGTCGTTACCGACGAAGTCGCGGGCGACCTGCCCGGTCAGCGCGATCATCGGGTCCGAGTCCATGTTGGCGTCTGCGATGCCGGTCACGAGGTTCGTCGCGCCCGGACCGGAGGTCGCCATGCAGACGCCCGGCTCGCCCGCGACGATGCCGTAGGCGTCGGCGGCGTGGGACGCCCCCTGCTCGTGGGCCATCGTGAAGTGGGTGAGCTGGTCGGAGTCGTACAGCGCGTCGTAGACGGGCATGATCGCCCCGCCCTGGACGCCGAACAGGTACTCGATGCCGGCGTTCTCCAGCGCGCGGACGACCGACTGGGCGCCCGTCTCGACGGGCCGTCCTTCGGCCCGTTCCTCGGGCGATCGGTTGGCGCCGGACGCCGCGGCGTCCGCGGCGTCGCCGGCGTCGGTCGCCTCCTTTTCGGTCTCGGTGACCGGCGCGCGTTCGCTCATGCGCTCTCACCGGACGCTTCGGTCCGTGCCGCGGATGCTGTAGTTCGAGCTGCCGGTGTTCGTCGAGGCTGTTCGGTCGCGGGTCGGTGTTGTCGTCGGGTGTGTGGTTGTCGGTACATATGTCGAGCGGGTGCTGGACGTTCTGAAGACGGTGCGATCCGTGGTCGAGAAGTGGATGTGTGAGGGGCTAGTGGGCCCCTACGATCACACCGAGCGTCGCGAGAAGGGTCGCCGCGGACCCGCCGCTGACCGGGCTCGTGACCTCGGCGGCGGGGGTCCGTCTCATCATTGCAGTGATGATGCGTTCGTCGCTTATAATTGTTGCGCGTCGGGGGGCGCCGCCGAGACGCACGCACCACTACGCGTGCGCGGCAGCCGGCGAGAGCGAGTCCGGCGCCGGCGCGACTGTCGCCGCGGCGTCCGGAGTCGTCGCGCTCTACCTGTCGCTCCCGAGAGTGGGAAACGACGAACCCGGCGGGGGGCATCAGACCGTGACCTCCTCCGTGCGCGTGACGCCCTCCTCGCGGGCGAACTGCTCCAGCGTCTCCATCGTGACCTGCTTTTTCTCGGCGCCGTGGTCCTTGACGCGGCGGGTGACCGCGCGGACCTCCTCCTCGGTCGGCTCGAAGCCGGCGTCCTCCAGTCGCTCGCGGACGGAGTGGTTGCCGGTGTGCTTGCCCAGCACCAGCTTCCGGTTCGCGCCGACCATGTCGGGCGTCATGACGCCCGGCTCGAAGGTGTCGGAGTTCTCGATCACGCCCGCGGCGTGGATGCCGCTCTCGTGGGAGAAGGCGTTCTCGCCGACGACGGGCTTGTTGCCCGGCACGTCGATGCCGCTCAGCTCCTCGACGAGCCGCGAGAGCTCGGTGATGCGGGTCGTGTCGATGCCGGTGTCGACCTGGTACACCGACTCGACGGCCATCACGAACTCCTCGTAGGCGGCGTTGCCCGCGCGCTCGCCGATGGAGTTGACCGAGACCTGGGCCTGCTTGGCCCCGGCCTCGATACCGGACAGCGCGTTGGCGGTCGCCAGCCCGAAGTCGTCGTGGGTGTGGACGTCGACGTTGGCGTCCGTGTGGTCGACGACCGTGCTGATCAGGTCGTAGAACCGGCGGGGCGTCGCGACCCCGCAGGTGTCGGGGATGTTGATCCAGTCGGTCCCCGCGTCGGAGACCGCCTCGATCACGTCGATCAGGAAGTCCTCGTCGGTGCGGGTCGCGTCCATCGGCGAGTACATGCAGGTCACGCCTGCCTCCTTGACTCGCTCGACGGCCTCGACCGAACGCTCTACTACCTCCTCGCGGGTGGCGTGCATCGAATCCTCGATCTGGACGTCGCTCGTCGAGGAGAACACGTGGACCATCTCGACGCCGCTGTCGATCGCGGCCTCGACGTCCTTGTCGACCACGCGGGCGAGCCCGCAGGTGGTCGTGCTCGTGTTCTCGGCGATGTCACGCACCGCCTCGAACTCCGCGTCGGAGTTGACCGGGAACCCCGCCTCGATGACGTGGGTGCCCATCTCGTCCAGCACAGCCGCTATCTCCCGCTTGTCCTCGTAGGAGAACGACGTGTGTGGCGATTGCTCCCCGTCGCGGAGCGTCGTGTCGAAAACGCGTGCTGACTTTATCTCGTCAGTGGAATCTAACGTGCCCTGGAAGAACTCGACCCCCCTGGCTGGTGCCAGAGGACGAATCCATGGACGTGTCGTCGGACATGGTATCTAACCCACAGTGGCTTCACGATATATAAAGCTGTCTTTAGAACAGATTTCGTCGCCGCCCGTTCGGCGGGCGAGCGATCCGGAATCGCGGTACATCGACGGCCTAAATCACCTAGTATCCATCAATGTATCTACCATGTGGTCTGATGGCACGGGGCGGCGAACCCGCGGCGTCGAGTGGGTTATTTCGCGGCGCGCGGTCGACGCCGCGGCTCGCACGCACCCCTGCGATCGGCGACAACCGGAGAATTCGAGTACCGCCGACGGCGGCGACGCGTCGGCGTCACGCCGAGAACGGCGACGCCGAAAGCAGCCGGACTTGCCTTTCGGCACCAGACGTATTTGGCTTCCACGTCGTATTCTAGGACGCCATGTCCGACGAAGACGTTACGCGGCTTCTGAAGGAAGCCTACAGCGACGAGATCGAGACCGTGATGAACTACCTGTCGAACGCGGTGGTGCTCGACGGCGTGCGCGCCGAAGAGATCAAGAACAGCCTGGAGGCCGACGTCCAGGAGGAACTGGACCACGCGCGGATGCTCGCCGAGCGACTGAAACAGCTCGACGAACAGCCGCCTGGGTCGATGGAGTTCGAGGCGCGTCAGGAGTCCCTCCAGCCGCCCGAGGACACGACCGACGTGCCCTCGGTGATCGAGGGCGTGCTCGAAGCCGAGGACGACGCCATCGAGACGTACAAGCAACTCGCGAAGGCCGCCGAGGAGAACGACGACCTCGTGACCGAGGACATCGCGGTGACGCTGCTCACCGACGAAGAGGCCCACCGCACCGAGTTCCGCGGGTTCCGCAAGGAGTACGTCCAGGACTGACGCGCCGGGACGGTCGCGAGAGCACCAGACCGGCCGACTCGTCGGCGGTCGACCGAGCGACGTGCGGCGGCGCCGACTGAGAAGGATTTTTGCCAGGGGGTTCCGTGGGGAGGGATATGACCGACTTCAGCCTCGATCTCGGCGCCGTCGAGGATCAGATCGAGGAGGACGACGACGAGGCGCTCGAAAGCGAGGTCGTGCTGGGCGTGCTCGACGGGACCACCGACCCCGACGAGTGGACCGAGACCGTTCTCGGCGGGAACGTCCTCGTGCTCGCCGTCGAGGGAGAGATCAACGATCTGGCCGCCGGTTTCGCCCGCGAGATCCGCGACGGCGGCGGCGAGCTCGTCCACTTCCGGGGCTTTCTCGTCGTCTCGCCGCCCGGCGTCTCGATCGACACCGACCGGCTGTAGTTCGCGCCTCGGCGTCACTCATTTTCCTCTGGCGCGATCGTCAGGTAGTGCCCGTCCGGATCTCTGACCGCGGCGCGCTCGCCGTCCCGCTCGACCCGGCAGGCCCGCTCCCGGATCGCCTCGACCGCGGCGTCGACGTCGGGCGCCGCGAACCCCAGATCGACGTGGACGCCGCCCCGGGCGTCCGCGAGGCCGAGATGCGGTTCCCAGAGCTCCAGATCCATCGGCCCCGAGAGCCGGACGCGACGCCGCTGTGCGCCGCGGTCGACGACCGAGAAGCCGAGCGCTTCGTAGAAGGGGAGCGCCCGGTCGAGATCTTCGACCTCCAGGACGACCTCGAAGACACCGTCGATTCCCGGCCCCGCGACGTCCGACTGACCGAGTTCGACGCAGTTGCCCGCCGGATCGTAGCAGTACAGCGAGGACGCCGAGCCGAACGTGTGTTCCTCCAGCGCTCGCTCTGCGGAGAGCCGGTCCCACCAGTCGCCGTACTCGTCGGCGGGGATCGAGAACGCGAAGTGGGTGTGGAGACCGCCCCGCGGGACGCCGTCGGGCCTGCGGACGACCAGCGTCGTCTCGCCGGCGGCGAACGACAGCTCCCGATCGAACTCGTCGACGACGTCGAGGTCCAGTTCGTCGCCGTAGAACGCGCGCATCGGATCGAGGGCCTTGGCCTCCAGCGCCAGGTGCTCCAGGACGGCGAGCATACTCGGACTACGGCCTCGATCGCCAAATCGGCCGCGGTGGTCGGGCTTTATTCCGGGCGAGATCCAAGATACGCCACATGCCGATGAAAGCCTCGGGCGCGGCGGCCGACAGCGAGACGTTCCGCTGGGAGGGCGGGCTCACGTGGATCGCCCACCCCGACGAGGCGATGCAGCGCGCGAGTCACGCGCTCGTCGCCGGCGAGGGACCGGACGGCACCGACGCCGACGAGACCGGCGAGCCGAGCGTCTGGCTGATCGACCCGGTCGACACGCCCGACCTCGACGAGACGGTCGCCGATCTCGGCGAAGTCGCGGGCGTCGTCATCCTGTTGGATCGCCACAAGCGCGACGCCGCCGCGATCGCGCGGCGACACGACGTGCCGGTGTACGTCCACGCCACGATGGACGACGTCGCCGAGACGCTGGACGCGGATATCGAACGGTTCGACGCCGAACTCGCCGATACGGGCTACCGGACGATTCGCGTTCTCAACCGAGGGTTCTGGACCGAGATCGCGCTCATCACGCCCGCCGACGGGACGCTCGTCGTTCCGGAAGCCGTCGGCACGAGCGACTACTTCCTGGCGAACGACGAGCGCCTCGGCGTCCACCCGGCGCTGCGCCTGCTCCCGCCGCGCGGATCGCTCGGCGGGCTCGCGCCCGATCGGATCGCAGTCGGACACGGGGCGCCCGTCGTCGATGACGCCCCGGACGCGCTGGCCGACGCGCTCGCCGGCGCCCGGCGCCGCACGCCGCAGCTGTACGTCAACACGCTGGCGGATTTCATCAGGAGCTGATACCGGGAGCGCCGAACGAGTCGCTCATCGGGTCCGATCAGTCGGTACGGTTAACCTCCCGCCGCGGGTAGTGGTACGCACGTGTCGCCCGATACCGACGTCTACGTGACGAAAGGACTGCTGGACGTCCTGCTGGAACTCGCCGACGACGAGGATCCCGAGGCGATCAGCGCCGCGCTCGCCGTGACGCCGGCGGGCGAACTCGACTGGTCGACCACCTCCGACGGAGCGACGGAAAGCGACAGTCTGATCGACACCGCCGGCGCCGCCGACCTCGATCCCGGAACGTCCGTGTTCACTGATCTGTTCTTGCCTCAGGAGCGCCGCTCGGTCAACGCCGTGTTCGGGATGAACATGACGATCCCGCCCCACCAGACGCAGGGTCGGTTTCTCTCGCACCCGCTGGGCCGGCTGGAGGTGACGAAGGAAGACGACCTCCACGAAGTCGTCCTCGTGGCGGTGCCGCCCTGGGACGGGGACGCCGTCGCCGCGTTCGACCGTCGCGGCAGGCGCCGGAAGCTGATCGTTCTCGATGCGGCGCCCCCGCTCGGCCAGCTCGAGGACTTCGACGAAGCTCAGTCGATGTAAGCGCGATCCCGTCAGTCGATATAGCCGAGATCCCGTAGCTGGCTGGTGATCTCCTCGAACTCGGCCTCGGTCAGCTCGCCCTCCTGCTGGTGCTGGATCACGATGCTTCGGAGCAGGAACCGGACGAGGTCGCTCGTCGACGAGAAGCTGGTCCCCTCGATCGTCTCTTCGACCCGGTCCGCGAGATCCTTCGGGATCGAGACGGTCGTGTACTCGGTCATACCGATAGGTCGGTCTGCGACGCCGAAAGTCCTTGCGAAGGGCCAGGAGAGATATCGAGTCGCTCGCCCCACGCGCAAGCGTAGCGTTGATAGGCGGGGAGCCGTCTCCGTACTCACAATGGCAGCGCGCCCACCGACCGGCGACGACGGCGACGAGCCGGAGGTCATCGCCTTCGGCATCGCGGCGCTCGACGCGCGCCTCGACGAGGCCGAGCTCACCTTCCCCGCGACCGACGACGAGATCCTGCGCGCGCTGGGGGAGCAGGAAATCCCCTACGACGCGAGCGGTCGGACGATGGAGATCGGGGACGCGCTCGCGGCGGTCGATCGCCAGGAGTACGACTCGAAGAACGAACTGCTCGACGTGCTGTACCCGGTGTTCGACGAGCGCCGGGGCGACGGCGGAATGCTCGGACACCTGCGATCGATGCTTCCGTTCTGAGCCGCCGTCCGATCACTCCTCGTCGTCGTTCCGAGCGGCGATCCGTTCGAGGCGCTGGCGCTGCTCGCGGTGGAGCGTGACGACCATATCGGAGAGGACGCCGAACATGAGCAGCTGCACGCCCAGCAACACGCCGAACCCCGAGAGCATCGCCATGACCTCGTGGCTGATCCCGACGACGAAGTATCGGTACGCGACCCAGGCCGCGACCAGCACGCCAGCCAGGATCGCCGTGACGCCGACACTGCCGTAGTAAAACAGCGGGTTGTTCATCTTCGCGAGCCGGTACAGCGTCAGCATGATCGTCGCGCCGTCCTTGAACGGATGGAGATTCGTCTCCGACCCGTCCGGGCGGGGATCATAGCGGATCGGGACGACCTCCGTGTCGATCCCGTGGCGGACGCACTCGACGGAGAACTCGGTCTCGATGCCGAACCCGTCGGCGGTGAGATCGAGGTGCTCGGTCGACTCGGTCGTGAAGGCGCGGTAGCCGCTGAGGATGTCGCCCAGGTCGCGGTGGTGGACGACGGAGAACGCCCGGTTGATGATCCCGTTCCCGACGCGGTTGAGCCGGGACATCGCGTCGGGGTGCATCTCGGCGAAGCGGTCGCCGATCACGTGGCTCGCACGGCCCTCGCGGAGCGGTTCGAGCAGCGCCTCGGCGTCCGCGGGCCGGTAGGTGCCGTCGCCGTCGAGCATCAGGACGTACTCGGCGTCGATCCGGCGGAGCGCCTCGCGGACGGCCTGGCCCTTGCCCGAGCCGGACTGGACGAACACCCGCGCGCCGCGGTCCTCGGCGATCTCGCGGGTGCCGTCGCTGGAGCCGCCGTCGGCCACGAGCACGTTGTCGTACCCCAGTTCGCGGAACTCGTCGATCACGTCGCCGATGGTCGCGGCCTCGTCCAGCGTCGGGATCAGCACACAGACGTCCGTCTCGGCCATCGTACCCGGATTCGACGCCACGGGTGCAAAAGCGTTATTGGTCGCTTACGATTCTGGAAGCGACGTGTTATACGCCAAGGTATTCATGCCGGCAGTCGGAGATTGGAGTGTGACACCGAGACCGAACGCAGGGAGCGGACCTGGAGCAAGCGGACCGCAGCAGCGTAGCCGACTGTCGGAGGTGACGACGGCGTGAAAGCCGTCGTCCTCGCGGCGGGCGAGGGCACCCGCATGCGCCCGCTGACGGCGACTCGACCCAAGCCGATGGTCCCCGTCGCCGGCAAGCCGCTGGTCGAGCACGTGTTAGACGCCGCCGCCGAGCACGTCGACGGCTACGTGCTGGTGGTGGGCTACAAGGCCGATGCGATCCGCGACCATCTCGGCGACGCCCACCGCGGGAAGCCGATCACCTACGTCGATCAGGACGAACAGCGCGGCACCGCCCACGCGATCGGGAAGGCCGACCCGCACGTCGACGAGCGGTTCCTCGCGCTCAACGGCGACGTCGTCATCGACGACGGGCTGGTCGCGAAGCTCGCGAACGCCGACAGCACCGCGATCGCGACGATGCGCGTCGACGACCCGCGATCTTACGGCGTCGTCGGACGCGACGGCGACCGCGTCGTCGACATCGTCGAGAAGCCCGACGACCCGCCGTCGAACCTCGCGAACCTCGGACTGTACGCGTTCGATCCGGCGATCTTCGAGTACATCGAGCGCACAGGTAGAAGCGAGCGCGGCGAGTACGAGATCACCGACTCGATCGAGATGCTGATCGAGGACGGCGACCGCGTCGTCGCCGTCGAACACGACGGCGCGTGGCTCGATGTCGGCCGTCCGTGGGAGGTGCTCGACGCCAACGAGCGCCTGCTGGAGCACTGCTCGCGCCGACTCGACGGCGAAATCGAGGACGGCGCCACACTCAACGGCGACGTGGTCGTCGAGGAGGGCGCCCGCGTCCGGTCGGGCGCGTACGTCGAAGGGCCCGTCTTGATCCAGTCCGGCGCGGACGTCGGGCCGAACGCCTACGTCCGCGGGGCGACCGTGATCGGTCCCGACGCCCGCGTCGGCAACGCGGTCGAGGTGAAGAACTCGATCCTGCTCTCGGGCGCGAGCGCGGGGCACCTATCCTACGTCGGCGACTCGATCATCGGCGCCGACGCCAACCTCGGCGCCGGCACCAAGGTCGCGAACCTCCGCCACGACGATCAGTCAGTACAGATGGCCGTCAAGGGCGAGCAGGTCGACACCGGCCGCCGGAAGCTCGGCACGGTGCTCGCCGACGGCGTCAAGACCGGCATCAACACGAGCCTCAACGCCGGCACCAAGCTCGGCGTCGGCGCCATGACGCGGCCGGGCGAGGCTGTGATGTCCGACCGCGGCGACGGCGTCTGAGAGGGGTTAACTTCCCGTTTCGTAAATCCGCGATTCAGAACGTCCAAGGCCATATAAAAGTAGATAATATTCCCGAGAGGTTATATTCGGAGGCAGTTCACAATCTATTTTGGCGTGCAACTATGATTGCAAACCGATGGAGAGCATAAAGAATAAAATCGGCACTGCCATCGGCGCGTTCGCGTTCATATTTGTTGGAAGCGCTGTATGGGTAGTAATCCTATCTGAGGGTGATACCGGAGCTTCGATCATATTTAGTCTATCGTATATACTCATTGTACTAATCGCCATGTTGATAGCAGGTATTGGGTACTGGATTGGAAATAAGATGGGTCTTGGAGATTAACGCTATCTAATGAGTTGATAGTGAAATCGTCTTCTCATCCGAAGTTGTATCAGTCGATTGGATTTCGTGAATCTATGATTTGGAGTGTAAAGTTCCCATCTGCGCCCTTTTCCCTATGATCATCTCTAAGCACTACACCTACTCATACGCCGAATATATCACAATTAAAACATTCGTAGTAATTCTGTGTAGAGCTAGAGATAAGGCTGGCAATTATTCACTACCCACGAGCAGTTACCGGAAACGGCAATCAACGCGACGTTCGGTAAAAGCAGATCTGCCGCTATCACGATACAGCCGAGGGAGTACAACCCAGTCACCGAACAACCAACTCCAATAGCAGCAAAGTGAGGCGCAGATGCCAAAATATCACCAAGACAGTGCTGTCCTGTTTCAACACATCCCGGCCCATGTCCACTAATTGTAATATCACCTGGTGAGCTGGATTCGATTTCTTCTTTCTCTCTGATTTTATTTATATTATGGCCTAAGTAGTATGTGGCGTCCGGATAGCTAACTCGGTACTCGCCTGAACCTCCCTTTTGGGGTCGAATTGCTTCAATAGCCACCGGATCGTCTGATCGACCAATTAAATCAAGACACTGTTGTTTCTCTGCAGCCGTAACTGACCGAGCAAAGACGGTGGTTCCAAAAGATTTTTCGTACGCGAGTAGGGCATCTGTCCCATCGGGCCACCCAAGGTTTCGAGATAGCTGTCGGGTATTATTTGAGGAATCCCTATCTAGGACGACAACTGCTTTTTTTAGTTCAGAATCAACAAATGTGGTGCTGAGCGTTCCATTTTCTGTCGGTATTTTCAATGAATACCCGACTTGTTTTTCATCAATGTATATATCGATCTGTGAACTATCCCTCATTTCGATTTTTGACTTATCTATGGATCTAAGAATTCTTTGCGTTTCCTCTGTGTCTAATGCAGATTTCACTGTATCCAAGCTTGCATCAGTTTCTTCTTTTCGTATCTTAGTCCTATCTTGCCCACTTTTCGCGAAAGAATTACTTGCCAATGTTACACTCCCCAAACCGGTTGACCCGGCAACTTTTAACAGGCTCCGTCTATCCAAGCGGTTGTTTTCACCGGATTCATCTACATTTTTGATCTCAGATCCGAGACCATTTTCTCCCATACAGGTTAATGTATTCCATATATACATAAATGTTTTTGTGGACAGGGCTATTAGATCGGTTCAAGCGAGTTCACCCCCCAGATGTTTGTCCTCGTCAAAGTAGAACTAGAGGGGGAACCCACTATGCAGAGCACCAACCCGGCTACGGGCGAGGTAATCGAGGAGTACGAGACGCACGACGAGGACGACGTCGAGCGGCGGCTCGACGCCGCGGCGGAGGCGGCGCCGGCGTGGGGCGACGCCACCGTCTCGCAGCGCCAGGAGATCCTGGAGAACGCAGCCGACGTGCTCCGGGAGAACGTCGACGAGTACGCCGAGCTGATGACCCGCGAGATGGGCAAGCCGGTCACGGAGGCCCGCGCGGAGGTCGAGAAGTGCGCGTGGGCCTGCGACTACTACGCCGAGCGCGCCGGCGAGCACCTGCAGGACGAGGTGATCGGCAGCGAACCCGAGTCGAAGACGTTCGTGTCCTACGAGCCGCTCGGGCCAGTTCTGTCGATCATGCCGTGGAACTTCCCGTTCTGGCAGGTGTTCCGCTTCGCCGCGCCGTCGCTGGCGGCGGGCAACACGAGCGTGCTCAAGCACGCCTCGAACGTGCCCGGCTGCGCGCTCGCGATCGAGGACATCTTCTCGCAGGCGGGCGTGCCGGACGGCGCGCTGTCGACGCTGCTGATCGGCTCCGACCGGATCGACGACGTGATCGCCGACGACCGGATTCGGGCGGTGACGCTCACCGGCAGCGAGGGCGCCGGCCGATCGGTCGGCCAGACCGCCGGCAAGAATCTGAAAAAGCACGTCCTCGAACTCGGCGGCAGCGACCCGTTCGTCGTACTCGACGACGCCGATCTCGACGCCGCGATCGAGACCGGCGTCCAGGCGCGGACGCTCAACTCCGGCCAGTCCTGTATCGCCGCGAAGCGATTCATCGTTCACGACGACGTGTACGACGAGTTCGAGGAGCGCTTCGTCGAGCAGATGCAGGACCTTACGGTCGGCGATCCGATGGACGAGGACACCGACGTCGGCCCGCAGGCCCGCGAGGATCTCATGGAGGATCTCCACCAGCAGGTCACCGACACCGAGGACGCCGGCGCGACGATCCAATGTGGCGGCGAGCCGCTCGACCGAGAGGGCGCGTTCTACCCGCCGACCGTCGTCACCGACGTTCCGAGAGACGCGCCGATGGCAGCCGAGGAGGTGTTCGGTCCCGCCGCGGCGCTGTTCCGGGTCGACGACGTCGAGGAGGCGATCGAACTCGCGAACGATCACCACCTCGGCCTCGGCGCCTCGATCTGGACCGAGGATCTCGACCGGGGCGAGCGAGTCGCCCGCGAGATCGAGGCCGGGCTGACGTACGTCAACGAACTTGTCAAGTCCGACCCCCGGCTCCCGTTCGGCGGCATCAAGGACTCGGGCTACGGCCGGGAGCTGGCCCACATGGGCATCCGCGAGTTCGTCAACCGCAAGACCGTCTGGGTCCAGCCGGCCGGCGGTCCCGACGACGTCGCCACGGAGTGACCGATGAGCGACGACGCCACCGCCACGGATGACGCCGCCGCGAGCGAGGACACCACCGCCCGCCTGATCGTCGACTGCCTCGAAGCCGAGGACGTCGAGCACGTGTTCGGCATTCCCGGCGAGGAGACGACCGAGCTGCTGTTCGCGCTCGGCGACTCAGACATCGAGTTCGTCCCGGTGCGCCACGAGCAGGCGGCCGCGTTCATCGCGGACGTGTACGGTCGATTGACCGGGGACGCCGGGGTCTGCCTGGGAACGCTCGGTCCCGGCGCGACGAACCTGCTGACCGGCGTCGCGGACGCCTACCTCGACAAGAGCCCGCTCGTGGCGATCACCGGGCAGGGCCGCCGCGAGCGCATCCAGCGCGAGAGCCACCAGGCAATAGACGTCGTGTCGCTGTTCGACAGCGTCACGAAGTGGAACGCCCAGATCGACGACGCCGCGTTCGCCGCCGAGGCGGTTCGCAAGGCATTCCGGTGCGCCGAGCGCGAGAAGCCGGGTCCGACCCACCTCGAACTTCCCTACGACGTGGCCGGCGAGACGGTCGACGACGAACCGCTCGCCCGGCGCGAACCCGTCTCGCTGCCGGCTCCCGACGAGGAGACGATCGACGCCGCCGCCGAGTTGCTCGAAGCCGCCGAGCGACCGCTCGTGCTGGCCGGCAACGGCGTCCTCCGGACGCGAGCCGCGCCCGCGCTTCGGTCGTTCGTCGACGACACCGGGATCCCCGTCGCCGCGACGTACATGGGCAAGGGCGCGGTGTCGGACGCCGACGAGCGCTCGCTGTACACGCTCGCCTCCGGCGTCGACGAGCAGTACGCCGCCGTCGAGCGGGCGGACTGCGTCGTCGCGGCGGGCTACGACGTCGCCGAGCACGAGCCGGTCGACTGGAACCCCGATCTGGATCGCTCGATCGTCCACGTCGACACCGCGTCGGCCGACGTCTCGCGACACTACAACCCCGACGTGGAGGTCGTCGGCGACATCGACGCCGCGCTGGACCGGCTGGCCAGCGACGCCGATCTGGACTTCGACGACGAGTGGTGGACCGAGATCCGCGAGGAGGTCCACGCGGCCGCGACCGAGCATCCGGCCGACGACGCGCCGCTCACCGTCGAGCGGCTCGTCCCGCTGCTCCGCGACGCGATGGCCGACGAGGACGTGCTCGTCTCGGACGTCGGCCACCACAAGGGCGTGCTCGCGCGCCGGTTCCCGACGTACGATCCCAACACCTGCGTGATCTCGAACGGCCTAGCGACGATGGGGATCGCCCTCCCGGGCGCGATCGCGGCGGACCTCGCCAGCGACGCGAACGTCGTCGCCGCGACCGGCGACGGCGGGTTCATGATGAACGCATCGGACCTGGAGACCGCCCGACGGCTCGATTGCGGCTTCACGGTGCTGGTGTTCGAGAACCGCGAGTTCGGCTCGATCGCCCGCCAGCAACACGCCCACGGCGGCGGTGACTACGGGACCCAGTTCACGAACCCGGATTTCGCCACGTTCGCGGACAGCTTCGACGTCGACGCGTACCGCCCCGACTCCTGGTCGGCGATCGATCGAACGCTCTCGGAGGTCGTTCCGGACGACGACATGGCGCTGGTCGCCGTGCCGGTCGACGAGCGCTGACGGCCGACCGTCGGACGTTTATTTCGTTTGATGAATATTTTTAATATGGTTGTCGCTCACGTCCCATTCGATAGAGGATGGTTGACAACGAACGGGGGATCGAGGGCGACGCCGACGGCTTCGGGGGGAGTCCGGCGGACGACGACCCGGTAGACCTACTGGCCGACGCCGAAGCGGAGGACACCGCCGCCGTCGTCGAGCGGTTGCGCGAGAGCGGGCCGCACCAGCACGTCTCGGCGGAAAGCGTCGACGACGTACTGGCGGAACTCGACGGCGACGGGAGCGCGACCGACGACGGCGGCAGAGAGAGCGACGCCGGCGGCGAGCGCGACGCCGCCGAGCGAGAATCGCACGGCGAGTCCGACGACGCCGACAGCGAGGCGAGCGGTGGGCTCGTCGGCGGCGGTCCGACGACGACCGTCTCGCAGGAGGGGATCGACGAGGTGTTCGAGAAGCTGGAAGCCGAGACGCCGGATCGCGGCGACGACGCGGACGACGTTGCGGGCGACGCGGCGCGCGCGGACGACGAGACGATCACGGGCGACGATCAGACCGACGCACCGCCCGGATCGTCGTCGAGCGACGACGGCTTCGGCACGCTCTCGGGCGGCGGCCCGGCGACGACGGTGTCCGACGAGGGCGTCGACGAGATCGTCTCGCAGGTCAGCGACGACCTCGACTACGCGACGTTCGAGGGGGACGACGCGCCGGACGTCGCCGCCGAGACCGAGGTCGACCCCGACGCCGTGTTCCCCGGGGACTGGGAGACGGCCGACGCCGACGAGGAGGCGGACGCCGTCCCCGAACCGGACGAGCACTCGCCGGACGAGGACGCCGAAGACCTGCGACCGGACGACGACGCCGTGTTGAACCTGTTCGCCGACGTGGCCGACGAGGTGAACGAGGGATCGTCGACCGCCGAAACGCCGGACGAAGCAGGGGAAGTGACGGACGAGTCGGCCGTCGACCTCACCGAGTCGACTGACGGGCTGTTCGAGGACGAATCCGATGACGGCCTCTTCGATGACGATGCGCCGGGCGCCGATCCCGATTCGATCGCGGACGACGCTCAGACGGACGACGAGTTCGAGATGGACGACGACGGGTTCGCGACGGACGACGGGCTCGCGGCGAACGAGGACGCCGAGCCGACGGAGGACGGCCTCGACCCCGGCCTGGCGGCCGAGGTTGACGCGCTGTTGTCGGCCGCGGACGAGGTAGATTCGGGAACGGGAAGCGGGACGACGGTCGATTCGCTCGATGATGCCGAAACTCGGGATGAACCCGCCGCCGCACCGACATCGTCTCACCGAGACGCCGAAGCGCAAACCGAGAGCGACGAGGAGCCGTCGAGCGATTCCTCGCCGCGGCTCGCGCTGAACGCGTCGGACGACGCCGGCGTCGAGTGGAGCGAGGGCGGCGAGGACGACGAACAGGCGTGGGTCCCGTTGGAGACGTCCGAGTCGGGCGCGGCTACCTCGAACAAGGACGACGATACGACGCCGGAGGACGGGCGGGCTGACGATGACGGCCACGATGAGCGACAGGACGACGATGCCGATCTCGACGAGCGACAGGATGACGAACGGAGCTTCGTCGGCCTGCGGTACGCCCGCGCCACCGCGGGCTGGCTGCGGTCGCTGCTGGCCCGCCTGGCCTGAGCGCGGATCGGTCGGCGGAAACACGCACGACTTTTCACCCGCACGCGCCGAGTGAGAGCATGCTCACCTTCGTCGGACTCGGACTCTACGACGAGCGCTCGATCACGGTCGAGGGCCGCGAGGCGCTGCGGGCGGCCGACCGGGCGTTCGCGGAGTTCTACACCAGCAAGCTCGTCGGCGCGACGGTCGAGGAGCTCGAATCGCACCACGACGTCGACATCGAGGTCCGCGACCGGGCCGGCGTCGAGCAGGACCCGGACCCGATCCTCGACGCCGCCGAAGCGGGCGACGCGGTGTTTCTCACGGCGGGCGACACGATGGTCTCGACGACCCACGTCGACCTCCGCCTGCGCGCTCACGAGCGCGATATCGACACGCGAGTGATCCACGGCGTCACCGCCCAGTCGGCCGCCAGCGGGCTCACCGGGCTGCAGAACTACCGGTTCGGCAAGGCGACGACGCTGCCCTTCGAGTACGCCCACGGCGCCGAGGGCGTCCCCGACAGCGTCGTCGAGACGATCCGGGCGAACCGCGAGCGCGGGCTGCACACGCTCGTGTATCTCGACATCAAGGCCGAGCGCGAGGAGTACATGACCGCCGACGTCGCCGCCGAGCAGTTCGCCGCGGAATTCGGCGACGATCTCGGCGTCGTCGTCGCGCGGGCGGGTAGCCCCGACCCGCTCGTGGCGGCCGATCGGATCGACGCACTGGCCCAGCGTAGCTTCGGCGACCCGCTACACCTGCTGGTGATCCCCGGCGACCTGCACCACATCGAAGCCGACGCGCTGGCGGCGCTGGGCGACGCGCCGCCCGAGCTGCTGGATCCCGTCTGAGAGCCGGCGACGGCTGTCGGTCACCGCGCCATTGAAATGAGCGACCCGCCTACGGGGTAGCATGGCGAAGTATTCGACGGGCGGCTCGTCGGGGTCGGGCGAGGCCGACGCCTGCGAGCTTTGCGGAACGGAGAGCGCGTCGCTGCGGCCGGCGAACGTCGCCGGCGCGGAGCTCGACGTCTGTCCCGACTGCGCGCCCCACGACGACAACGCGCACAAGGACGAGAAGACGAGCGACCAGTCGGGGGGCGGCTCCGACCGCAACCCGGTGGAGGCCGCCAACTCCGACACCACGATGTGGGACGGCGACACCTCACACTGGGAGGAGGAGGGCACCGACTACGACGACGACCCCCTTCCCTATCTCGTGAGCGGCTACGGGTCGGTCGCCGAGGAGGCCCGCCAGGATGCCGGCCTGCAGCGCGGCGAGCTCGCCGACGAACTGGAGATCCCCGAGTCGGATCTGCTGGCGATCGAGCAGGGCCGGGCGAACCAGGCCGGCATCTCCGGCTCGGTCGTCGCGGCGCTGGAGGATCGGCTCGACGTCGAACTCGCGGAGTGACGATCGCCGGGCCGCGGACAGGTCGTCGGCCCGATCATTTTTGTAGGTTCCCCGCCACCGGCGAGTGATGAGCGGACAACGCGCGGCGGCCGAGCCCTACACCACGCAGTTCTCCACGACGGTTCGGTCGGTCGACGGCCGAGACGTTCGCCTGGAGACGACGTACTTCTACGCCGAGAGCGGCGGCCAGCCCGCCGACGCGGGACGGATCGGAACCACGCGCGTCGAGGGCGTCCGCCTGGAGGACGGCGAAATCGTCCACGAACTCGCCGAACCCGACGCCGTCCGACCGAGCCAGTCCGTCCTGTGCACGATCGACTGGGAGCGCCGGATGTACTGCATGCGCGCCCACACCGCCAGCCACGCGCTGTACGGCGCGGCGCGCCGACTGTTCGACGACGTCGATTACGCCGGGTTCGACATCGGCGCCCCCGACGGCGACCTGGGCGGCGACGAGTCGGTCCGCATCGACTTCCGGACCGACGCCGAGATCGACGACGCGGCGCTGGTCGACCTCGAACGCGCGGTCAACCGGGTCGTCTGGGACGCCCACGACGTCGCCTGGGAGACGGTGCCGGCCGACGAGGCGTTCGACCGCAACGACGTGGCGTACAACGCCAAGACCGAGGAGGGCCTCGCGGGCGACGGGGACGGCGTGCGCCTCGTCACGATCGAGGACTGGGATGTCGCGGCCTGCGGCGGCACGCACGTCCGGAACACCCGCGAGATCGGGCCCGTGACGGTGCTCGACCGGTCGAACCCCGGCGCCGGCCGCACGCGCGTCGAGTTCGCGGTCGGTCCCGCCGGAATCGAGCGCCGGTGCGACGAGAAGGCCGCGGCGACGGCGGCGGCCCGCGGCCTCGACGTCGGCGTCGACGAGGTCCCGGCAGCGCTCGACCGGTTGCGCGAGGAGCGCGACGAACTCGAAGCGGAGTGCGCCGACCTCCGCGGGAGACTGATCGACGCCGAGGTGGCCGCGCTCGCGGACGCCGAAATCGAGCGGGACGACGCGAGCTGGCGGGTCGGCACGGTCGACGGCGTCGGTCCGAACGACGTCGCGGAGGCGCTTCGCAACCGGGCCAGTGATGGCACTATGCCAGCTGACGCCGTCGCGGTGGTCGGGACCGAACGCCCGCCCTTCCTCGTCGTGGCGGCGGGCGAGGGCGTCGACGCCGCGGCGGCCGTCGACGACGTCACGGCGGAGTTCGGCGGCGGTGGCGGCGGCGACACCACGGTCGCCCAAGGCGGCGGGCTCGACGCCGATCCCGAGGACATCGTCGCGTTCCTGCGCGGCGAGTGAGTGGGTGAGTGCGGGCGACTGCGGGCGAGTACGGGCGACTGCGGGACGGGTCGAACCCCCGCCGGACGCTCACGTTTTTCCATTCGGAATCTGAACGGTCCAGTATGAACCTCACCGGAGAGCAGCGAGCGGTCCGGGACGTCGTCCGGGAGTTCGCCGTCGAGGAAATCCAGCCGGTCGCGCGGGAAGCCGACGAGTCCGGCGAGTTCCCCGAGGACGTCTGGGACGGGCTGGCCGAGCTGGATCTGACGGGGCTGACGACGCCGCCGGAGTACGGCGGCTACGGCGCCGACCGGACGACCTACGCAGTGGTGAACGAGCAGCTCGCGTACGGCTCGCTCGCGGTGGCGACGGCGCTGTCGGTCCACTGCCTGGCGACGTCTTGCATCGCCTCCTTCGGCGGCGAGGCCCAGAAGGAGCGCTGGCTGCCCGAGATGGCCGAGGGCCGGCCGGTCGGCGCGTTCGCGCTGTCCGAACCCGGCGCCGGATCGAACCCCGCCGAGATGACCACCGAGGCGCGGCCGGTCGAGGGGTCGGACGGCGACGTGGGGTCGTACGTAATCGACGGCGAGAAGCAGTGGATCACCAACGGCGAGCGCGCCGGCGTGATCGTCCTGTTCGCCAAGACCGACCGATCTGACCCCGACTCGATCACGCAGTTCGTCGTCCCCGCTGACGCGGAGGGAGTCACGGTCGGGAAGACCGAGGACAAGATGGGCCTGCGCGCGAGCGACACCGCCGCCCTGCAGTTCGACGGCGTCGAAATCCCCGCCGAGAACCGCCTGACGGAGGAGGGCGCCGGGCTGCGCGCCGCCCTGTCGATCCTTACTGGCGGGCGGATCGGCATCGCCGCCCAGTCGGTCGGGCTGGCTCAGGACGCGTTCGACAGGGCCCGCGAGTACGCCACCGAGCGCGAGCAGTTCGGCCGGCCGATCGGCGACATCCAGACGATCCGGCACAAGCTCGCCGAGATGGCGACCCGGATCCACGCCGCGCGGGCGCTGACCTACGATGCCGCGGGCGCCGCAGAGCGCGGACGCGAACAATCGCTGTACGATCCCGCGATGCTCGCGAGCATGGCGAAGTACGTGGCCAGCGAGACGGCCGTCGACGTCACGAACGAAGCGGTCCAGATCCACGGCGGCTACGGCTACGTCACCGAGTTCGACGTCGAGCGGCTCTACCGGGACGCCAAGGTGACGACGATCTACGAGGGGACCAGCGAGATTCAAAAGACCGTGATCGCGCGCCACCTGATCGGCGAGCGCGGCGAGTAACTCGCGGAGGAAACCGGGGTCGACGTCGCGAGAGCGCCGCGCCGGCTATCGGTCGCGCCGCAGGCGCTCGACGTCCTCGCGCAGCTCGCGGAGCCGCCGCTCCCGATCCTCGGCGTCGGCCAGCGCGGCGTCGATGGCGTCGAGCAACTCCTCGGGGTCGGGGGCTCCGGTTCTGTCCTCGCACGACTCGTCCAGAAGCGCGACGGCGCCGGACCCCGCGAGCGCGGCCCGCTGCGCGGCGTCTCGCTCGGCGTCGCCGCCGCGACCCGCTTCGACGCCGCGCTCGCCGTCCGGCCCGGGTCGGGCGTCGTCGCTGTCGTCGGTCGGCGCCGGATCGGCATCCGGATCGCCGCCGGCCACGGAGTCGGCGGTCGTCGTCCCGGGTTCGACCGGTTCGGCCGGGACGCCCGTGACCGTGGTTTCAGGGGGGACGTCGTCGACGACGACCGCGCCGGCGCCGACGGTCGCGCCCTCGCCGATCGTGATGTCGCCGACGAGCGTCGCGTCGGCGCCGAGCGTGACGCCGTCTTCGAGGGTCGGGTGGCGCTTCTCGGGACGCGGCGAGTTGCCGCCGAGCGTGCAGCCGTGGTGCATGTGGACGTCGTCGCCGATCTCGGCGGTCTCGCCGATCACGACGCCCGATCCGTGGTCGATGAAGCAGCGCCGCCCGACCGTCGCCGCCGGGTGGATCTCGACGCCGGTGAGAAATCGCGAGACGTGCGAAACGAGGCGGGCGAGCCAGGGTAGCCCCCCGTTCCACAGCGCGTGGGCGATCCGGTGGACCCAGACCGCGTGGAGCCCGGGATAGCTGGTGAGCACCTCGCGGCGGCTCTTGGCAGCGGGATCCTTCTCCAGAGCCGTCCGGACGTCCTCCCGGATTCGTTCAAGCATGCTCCACCCGGCGTCGGCCGCCCCGTCGGTTCCGGCCCGTTTCCAGCCCGTCAAAGCGGATTCCGGACGCCGCGCTCGGCCGCCGAGCGCCGGTCGACCGCGTCCGGCCCGCACCCTGGCAGCGACACGGCGCCGCGGGGCGCCGTCGCTGCTCGTTGCCTGTTCTCGGGGTGCGGGCTGTCGTCGCCATGGTGTGGAACTGACGCGACGCGCGTAAAAAGGCGTTCGGATGTTTCCGTCGCGGGGTCGGCCGACACCGCCGGTCGCTCAGCCGAACGACCGGACGCCCAGCGCCGTCATCGAGCCGCCGCCGATCAGCACCGGCAGCCAGTAGATCACCGCTCGGTAGATCACGACGGCCGCGGCAACCGACGCCGCGGGGATCCCCGTCGTGGGCACGAGCAGTCCGACCATCGCCGCCTCGATGCCGCCGAGCCCGCCCGGCAACGGCGCCGCGCCCGCCATGTTGCCCAGCGGGATGACGAAGAGGGCCACGTACACCGGCGCCGAGTAGCCGACCGCCGCGAACGCCGCGACCAGCGCGGCGGTCTGGAGTAGCCAGCCCAGCGTCGAGAGGCCGAGCGTGAGCGCGAGCCGGCGACGGTTCACGGCCACGCGCTCGACGTGGCCGAAAAAGCGCTCCATTCGATCGACGATGTCGGCCTCGTCGATCCCCTCGAACCGGTCGAACGGGAGGCGCTGTGTGAACCGCGCCACCGCGCCCGCGGTCCGGTCGATGAACCGCTCGTGATGGCGCCAGACGTACCAGAAGACGAACGCGATCGCGCCCGCGAGCGCGGCGACGAGACCGATCGCCGTCCCCAGTCGCTCCCCGAGCGTGAAGTGGACCGCGTAGTAGCTGACGCCGAACCCGATCAGCGCGAGCGAGGAGACGACGTTGAGAACGTCGAGACTCGCGATCCCGACCAGCCCGGTTTCGTAGCGGGCCGTCGAGGACCGCGAAATCAGCAGCGCCGCGACCGGTTCGCCGCCCGCCTGCCCGAAGGGGGTGACGTTGTTGGCGAACGCCGCCGCCGAGTAGATCGCGAACGACCGGAACGCCGTGACGGCGATCCCCAGCGTGCCGAGGATCGTGCGGAGCATCAGGCTCCAGGCCAGCAGCCAGGCGAGACCGACCCCGACCGTCGCCCCGACCAGCGACGGTTGGGCGCTCGTCAGCACCTCGAGGATCTCCCCGCCGCCGATGAGGTAGAACAGCACCGCGAAGATGGCCAGAGCGCCCGCCACGCCGGCCGCGAGCATCCGCCAGTTGCGCCCGTCCATTCAGGTCGAAGGTGGTGGGGGCGCTTCAAAATGTTTCCGTTGTTATCCCTTCGAGCGCCCCGACCCGAACGGGCGTTTCGAGCGTTTTATCCGTCGCTGCTGGGAACCCCAGATAATGACCGGTCAGGGCCCGTCCAACGTTCTCTTCGTCGTGCTCGACACGGTCCGGAAGGACCACCTGACGCCGTACGGCTACGATCGACCGACGACGCCGAACCTGGAGGCGTTCGCCGAAGAGGCGACGGTGTTCGAGGAAGCCGTGGCGCCGGCACCCTGGACGCTGCCCGTCCACGCGTCGATGTTCACCGGCCTCTATCCGAGCCAGCACGGCGCCGACCAGGAGAGTCCATACCTCGACGACGTCGCCACGCTCGCGTCGGTGCTGTCCGCCCGCGGGTACGACACGGCGTGTTACTCGTCGAACGCCTGGATCACGCCCTACACCAAGCTTACTCGGGGATTCGAGCACCACGACACCTCCTTCGAGATCATGCCCGGAAACTTCCTGTCGGGCACGCTGGCGAACCTCTGGCAGACGATCAACGACAACGATCGGCTGCGGAACCTCGCGAACCGGATCGTCCACCTCGGAGCGAAGGCCCACGCGAAACTGGCGGGCGACGACGACGCCGCCTCGAAGACGCCGGCCGTGATCGACCAGACGAAGTCGTTCATCGAGCAGAGCGACGAGGATCCGGGCTGGTTCGGGTTCATCAACCTGATGGACGCCCACCTGCCGTACCACCCGCCCGAGGAGTACCGCGAGGAGTTCGCTCCCGGCGTCGACTCCTCGGACGTGTGCCAGAACTCCAAGGAGTTCAATTCGGGCGCCCGCGACATCGACGACGACGAGTGGGAGGACATTCGAGGGCTGTACGACGCCGAGATCGCCCACATCGACGCCGAACTCGGGCGGCTGTTCGACTGGCTCCGCGAGACCGGCCGGTGGGACGACACGACGGTCGTGGTCTGTGCGGACCACGGCGAGAACCTCGGCGAACACGACCTGTACGGCCACGAGTTCGCGCTGTACGACGAGCTGATCAACGTCCCGCTGATGGTGAAACATCCCGATCTGGAAGCCGATCGGCGCGAGGATCTGGTCGAACTCGTCGACCTCTATCACACGACGCTCGACGCCGTCGACGTCGATCCGGCCGCCGGCGACGGGTACGAGTTCGACGCCGTCGCCCGGGACGCGACCCGCTCGCTGCTCTCGGCCAGCTACCGCGAGTTCGCGGCCGGGCCGGACGCCGACCCCGGCCAGCGCGCGGTCGTCGACGGCGACGGAGACGGCGACTACGCGTTCGTCGAGTACTCCCGGCCCGTCATCGAGCTCCACCACCTCGAAGAGAAGGCTGCGAACGCCGGGATCGAGCTCCCCGACGATCACCGCGCGTACTCGCGGCTGCGCGCCGCGCGATCGGAAAACAGCAAGTACGTCCGCGCCGACCGGATCCCCGACGAGGCCTACCGTCTCGACGAGGATCCCGACGAGCTGACGCCGATCGATCCCGACGACGACGAGGTCGTCGCGGCGACCGAGCGCGCCCTCTCGCGGTTCGAGGAGCAGGTCGGCGGCGCCTGGACCGACGGCGAGGGCGTCGACGCCGGGGGGGCCGACGCGCTCGACGACGCCGACGAGGAGATGCGCGAGCGGCTTCGGGACTTGGGCTACATGGAGTGAACCGGGGGCGGCCGCGGATCGTCGCCCGATCGCTTGAATCCGCAACAAGCAACCCTTAACTTCGACAGCGAATTAGCGACTCGCCAATGCTGCTCGCACAGACCGAGCACTTCCCCGGGTGGGTCGAGAACTGGCTCAGCTCGGAGCTCGGGCTGCTCGTCCTCTTCGGCATCTGTATCCTCGAAGGCGCGATGATGCTGCGGTTCATGCCGAGCGAACTCGTCGTCCCCGGCGCCTTGCTGGTGATGGGCGCCGATCCGACGACGGTCGTGGCCGTCGTGATCATCGCGGTCGTCGGGACGACGATCGGCCAGTACGTGCTCTTCCGGCTGCTCCGGCGGGGCGGTCGCGAGTACCTGCTCCAGAAGCGCTGGTTCCGCGTCTCCGAGGACCGGCTCGACACGCTCGACGGCTGGTTCGAGCGCTGGGGGGCGATCGCCGTGCCGGTGAGCAACTCGATGCTGATGATCCGCGGCCTGCTGACGATCCCGGCGGGGCTCTCGGAGATGGACGGCCGGACGTTCGTCGCGCTCTCGGCGGTCGGGTCGCTGTCGTTCCAGTCGATCCTCGCGGGACTGTTCCTCGCGTTCGATCACGTGCTGCTGTTCTAGGGCGTCGCCTCGACGCGGCGACCCGACGTCGACGCTGTGCCTGTACTCGGCGTCGACGCTACCGTGATCAGTTCTCGGCATCGACGCCGACGCCTCGGCTTCGATGTTGACGCGACGGCGTCGACGCTGATACGTCGGCATCGACGCTGCTCCAGCGGAGTCGGCTCCTGTGCCTCGGCGTCGTCGCTTGCACGCCGGCGTCGTCGCTTGCGCGCCGGCGTCAGGCGGCAAGAGGCGCGAAAAAGAAACGTCCCGATCAGCTACCGCCGCGGCGGGTGACCGGCGATCGGAACCCGACGCCGGCGTCCCGGAGCTTCCACCGCGATTCGAGGCCGATCCAGCTCAACGCCGCCAGGATCGCGACGAACGCTGCGCCGAACTCGGTGTCGCCCATCCACACCGGGGAGATGTAGACGATCCCGTTGTGGATCCGGTGGGGGACCAGCCCCGCGACCGTCGACTCGACGCGATCGAAGGGATCGAAGCCGAACGTCCCGCCGCCGCTCTCCTCGCTTTCCTCGACGGTCTGGGACTCCAGGCCCAACTCTTGGGCGCTGTGGCCGCCGGCGCTCTCGTCGCCGGTCTCCAGCCGTTCGACGTCGTAGGGCAGCGACATCGGGACTTCCCAGACGATGTCGCCGTCGGGAGCGACCTCGACGACGCGCTTGCCGTTGGAGTCGGCGATCAGCGTGTTGCCGTTGGGGAGCCGATCGGCGTCGCGGGGCCACTGCATCTGCTCGTCGGCCCACTGCCAGGTGCGCACCCACTCGCCGTCCTCGCGCTGGAACTCCTGGACGCGGCCGTTCTCGGAGTCGGCGACGACGACGGCGGGCCCGCCGCGTTCCTCGGGAATGTAGTCGGGGTTGTGCTGCTCGTACTGGACGTCGTACTCGTCTTCGGCGCCGAGCGTCCAGTCCTCCTGGAGGCCGGTCGAGCGGTTGATGAACACGACCTGATCCTGGTTGCGCAGGCTCGCCATGATCCGGCCGTCGGGGAGCACCTCGACGTCGTTGAGGTGTGCCCAGTCGCCGGGGTAGGCGCCGCCCTCGTCGAGCGGGAACTCGCTCTGGGCGTCCCACATCCAGGTGATGATTTCAGTCTCCGTGTTGACGACGAAGATCTGGTCGGCGACCATGTCGGCGACGACGACGTGGGTCTCGTTGATCCGGTCGACGTCGTGCCACTCGGCCGCAGTCTCCCGGTGATCCATCCGCTCGTAGATCACTTCGGTCTCGCCGGTCGAGAGGTTCGCCCGTTCGAGGATGTTCCGCGCGCAGGGCGGCGACCGGCAGTTCGGCCCCGACGTGTGGATCGTGTCCGTCGCGGCGTACTCGACGGTCATCGACTCGCCCTCGACGGGGTCGACGTCGAAGTACTTCGTGTGGCTGTTGTTGTAGTACTGGAGGCTGCCGTTCGGTTCGAACGCCGTGATCGTCCCGTATCGTCCCGACTCGGTGACGACGGTGTGGTTCTCCGTCTCGGGCGCCTCGGGGACGGCCTCGGCGTTCGCGGTCGTCGTCGCGTTCGCGGCGCCGTAGGCGAGCACGCCGGCACACAGCAGAAGGACGACTACGAACGCGACGCGAAGTCGGTTGCGAGAAAGGTGCGCTCGTCCGCTTGCGATCGCTTTCCGGCCGCGATCGAGGGCCGTCTGCACGCTGTCCATCGGGGAGCCGTCGGAGCCGGAGGGCGACGCGTCGTCTCGCGTCACGGTACCCTCCGCCTCCACGTCGGTCGATTCGAAACGCGGCTGTCCATACCAGTCATTCCGATGTTTGACCAATAGGCGTTGTGCTTTCCGGGGGAGTTCGGCGCGTTCGGGTGCTCCCGAGAATGCCGTGCTCGACGCGTGACGAGCCCGATCGTATCGGAAAGCATATAGACCTCCGATCGAATCTTCCGACGACTGATGCAGGACCAGCGCTTCCTCGAGTCAGAGTGGGACTACTGCATTGTACTCGACGCCGCCCGGTACGACGTGTTCAGCGACGTCTACGACGACTACCTGGACGGTTCGCTCGAGAAGCGCTGGAGCAAGGGCTCCTCGACGCCCGAGTGGGCCTACCGCACCCTCGACGGCGACCACGACATCGCCTATTTCTCCTCGAACCCCTTTATCAACGATCTCGGCATCCCGCTGAACGAACTCAAGTGGGGCGCCTCCTGCGACTACGAGTGGACGGCGTCGGACCACATCTCGAACGTGTTCGACGTCTGGAAGACCGGCTGGGACGACGATCTCGGCACGGTACCCCCGGAAAGCATGACCGAGGCGTTCGAGCAGAACCGGGACGCCGTCGAGGACGCCGAGCGGACGGTGATCCACTTCATGCAGCCCCACGCGCCGTATCTCACGCGCGGCAAGGGCCAGAAACTCAAGCAGATCCGCAAGGGGATCAAACGGCAGGGAGAGGAGGAAGAGAAGGAGGATGCGGGCAGCGACGGCGGCGTCCTATCGTCGATCGGCAACACCGTCAGACCGAAAGTCGAGAGCGTCCTCGAGGAGAGCCAGTTCGCGATGAAGGCGGGGCTCTGGCTGGAGCTCGATCCGGTCAGCCTGCTCCGGGACGGCACCCGCGCGACCGCGATGAGCTACTACGAGGAGAACCTCCGGATCGCGCTGGAGGAAGTCGAGGAGCTCGTCGAGCAGCTCGACGGCGACGTCGTGGTCACCGCCGACCACGGCGAGGCGTTCGGCGAGGAGGGCGTCTGGGAACACCACGTCGAGACGCACATCCCGGCGCTGATGGAGGTCCCGTGGCTGGAACTCGACCAGTAGCGTCGTCGACGCCGCGTCGGCACGAGCGCGAACTCCACGGAGAGACGCCATGAAGGTCAGCCACTACTTCGAGTTCTCCGACTCCGTCACCGGCGGGATCGCCGAGTCCGTCCGCCACCAGCGGAAGATGCTCGATCGGGAGGGCATCGAGTACACCGTCGAGCCGACGCCGTCGGCCGACGTGCTCCACCTCAACCTGATGGGGCCGCGGTCGGTGGCTCACGCCGCCCGCGCCAAGCGCCGCGGGACGCCGGTCGTGATCCACACCCACGTCACTGCCGAGGACTTCGGGGATAGCTTCCGCTTTACGAACGCGCTGGCCAAACCGCTCCGACCGTATCTACGGGCGGCGTACGCGCTGGGCGACCGGCTGATCTGCCCCTCCGAGTACAACCAGAACTTGCTGCGGTCGTACACCGACACGCCGACGACCGTGATCTCGAACGGCGTCGACCGCGAGAAGCTGGAAGGGTTCGAGGCGCTCGAAGACGAGTACCGCGAGCGATACGATCTCTCGGAGCCGACCGTGTTCCAGGTCGGCCACGTCATCAAGCGCAAAGGGCTGGAGACGTTCGTCGAGACGGCCCGCGAGATGCCCGAACTCGACTTCGCGTGGTTCGGGCCGCTCGACCTCTCGTTGAAGGGCCGCGAGACGAAGCGACTGATCCAGGAATCGCCGGACAACTGCACCTTCACGGGCTTTATCGACGACATCCGGGGCGCGTTCGCGGCCGGCGACGTGTTCTTCTTCCCGACCCACGAGGAAAACGAGGGGATCGCGCTGCTGGAGGCGATGAGCGCCGGCAAGCCGGTCGTCGTTCGGGACATCGACACGTTCGAATGGCTCGACGACGGTCACGACTGCCTGAAGTCCGAGGGCGACTTTCGGTCCCAGTTAGATAGATTGAAAACACCAGAGCTACGACACCAACTCGGTGAGAACGCCGCCGCCACGAGCGAACGGTTCGCGCTCTCGAACACCGCCGAGCAGTTGCGGGATCTGTACGAGGAGGTGATCTGACATGAAAATCGGGTTCTTCACGGACAGCTACTTCCCCGAGATCGACGGGGTGACCTACACGATCAAGCACTGGCGCGAGAAGTTGGAGCGCGACGGCCACGAGGTGTACGTCGTCTACCCCGACGGCGACTACGACCCGGGCGACCGAGAGATCGCGGTCCCGTCGATCCCGAATCCCTTCTACAGCGGCTACCGGATCCCCCTGTTCGTGCGCACCGCGAAGCTCCCCGACCTGGACGTCGTCCACTGCCACGGGCCGGCGCCGGTCGGCATCCTCGGCCGGCTGTACGCCTGGAAGCACGATATCCCCTCAGTGTACACCCACCACACGCCGATCGAGGAGTACTTCCCCCAGAGCGTCAAGTCCGAACTGCTCGGCTCGGCGCTGGCGTCGGCGTACGTCCCCTGGGAGAACTCGCTTCTGGGGAGTTTCGACGCGGTGACGGCCTCGACCGAGCGCATCGACCGGGACGTCGATCACGTCCAGTTGCCCGTCGGCATCGATCTCGACTTCTTCGAGCCGACCGACGAGGACTGGTACCCCGACCAGACGGTCGTCGGCTACAGCGGCCGGCTCAGCGGCGAGAAGAACGTCGACGAAATCGTCGACCTCGCGGAGCGACTCTCCGATCGGACGTTCGTCATCGTCGGCGAGGGGCCCTGTCGATCGACGCTCGAACGCCGGGCGCCCGACAACGTCGAGTTCAGGGACTTCCTGCCGCGGGAGGACCTCCCGACGTTTTACTCGTCGCTCGACGCCTTCGTCACCGCGTCGACGGCCGACACGCTCGGGCTCTCGACGCTGGAGGCCAACGCCTGCGGCACACCCGTCGCGGCTCCCGACGTTGCACCGTTCAGCTCGACGATCGAGGCCGAGAACGGCGTCCGCTACGAGTACGGCGACCTCGACGCCATGGCCGAGGCCGTCGAGGCCTGCCTGGTCGAGGAGCGCGAGACGCGAGAGGCCGTTCAGGAGTACGCCATCTCGCACACGCTCGACCGGCTTGAGCACCTCTATCAGGAAGTGACACTGGCCTCGGACACCACGTCCGAGCCCGCCGGCGCGCGGAAGTTCCCCGAGCGCGACCACGGCTGAGCGGCGAAAGGACACTGATCGGACGCGATGTGGCAGCTTACTCCGCGAACTCCTCGGCGTCGAGCGGCGTCGCCGTCCGCCAGTAGTGGTCCATCGTGTCGTGGGCCCACGAACGGACGGCGTCGTCGTCGGTGTCGACCGACGCCCGGAGGACGCCGTTCTCGTCGCGCAACAGCAGGTGGACGACGTCGTCGGCGATCGTCGCGGCGAGCGGGATCCCCTCCTCGCGGACCCGCACTGCGGCGCTGTCGGCGTCCAGCAGCGAACGGAGCCGGTCGCGCAGCGTCGGATCGTCCGCGACCGCAGCGACGGCGCTCTCCGAGAGCACGGCCCGGAAGGTTAGCTCGCCGGCGGTCGTGCGCTCCTCGATCACCGAGAGGCTCTGCTCGTTGAACGCGTGGGAGAAGGCCCGCACCTCCTCGGCCGATCGTTCGAGGTCGAGCAGCCGCTGGACCGGCGCGTTCGGCCGCGTCTGGCTCGGCACCGTGATGGTGGCGTCGGCGAGGTGGCGCAGGTCGAAGTCCATCGCGTGAGTCGGGAGATACCGGACGATCTCGCGAAGTTCGCCCTCGGTTTCGAGGATCTCCAGCAGATCGGTGAAGCCCTTCGCGACGAGCCGCCCGGTCGCCGTCGCGACGTACTCGCCGTCCTCGCGGCGGACCCACGAGCGCTCCTCGAAGTCGCCGAGGATCCGGCCGAGCGTCGCCTGCGAGGCGCCGGTGGCCTCCGCGAGCTCGGTCCGCGTCTTGCGGCCGTCCGCGAGGAGTCCGAGCACGTCGACGCGGTTCGAGGACAGCGCGAGGAACTCGATCTCCTCCAGCGCGGATTCCATACCGGATCTGGCGCGCGTCGGGATATACAGCTTTCGCACCCTGAAACGCTTGCAGCCCCTGCAGCGGCGACACGCCGACCGGCAATTTCTTACCGTGAAATAGTTTCTGAACGAAACTATAAGCCCCGCACTCCTACGGTATAGTAAGATGATTCGTACGCTCAGTGCGCCGACGTTCGATCGCGCGACGCCCGCGTCGTCGATCCGATCGTCCGGCGCCTCGTTCGCGAGGAGGTGCGCGTAGCCGTGGCCGACCGACGCATCCTCGCCGCGTTCGCCGCGACGGCCGTCCTCTTCGGCGGCACCTTCGTCGCCGCGAAGGCCGGGCTGGCGTACTTCCCGCCGCTGCTGTTCGTCGCGCTCCGGTTCGACGTCGCCGCGGTCGCACTGGCGGCCTACGCGGTGGCGACGACCGCCCGCGAGGACCTCGTTCCGCGAACCCGCGGCGACGCCGTCGGCATCTTCGCGACGGGCGTGCTCGCCATCGGGCTGACGAACTCCTTGTTGTTCGTCGGCCAGCAGTACGCCACCAGCGCCGTCGCGTCGATCGTGTTCAGCCTGAACCCGATCCTGACGCCGGTCTTCGCCGCGGCGCTGTTGGCCGACGAGCGCCTCTCGGCCCGCGGCGCGGCCGGGATGGTGCTGGGCCTGCTCGGCGTCGGGCTGGTCGTCAACCCCGACCCCGCGATGCTGGCCGACGGCGGCGTCGGCCAGCTGATCCTGTTCGCCGGCGCCGTCACCGGCGCGCTCGGGAGCGTCCTGATCCGCTGGGCCGACAGCACGATCTCCAGCACGGTCCGCACCGCCTGGGGGCTGCCCCTGGCCGCCGCGCTATCCCACGCGCTCAGCCTGGGCGCCGGCGAGTCCGCGGCGTCGATCGTCTGGACGACCGAGGCCGTGCTGGCGCTGGCGTACGTCGGCATCTTCGCCGGCGCGATCGCCTACATCGCCTACTTCGGCCTGCTCGACCGCACCGGCGCGATCCGCGCGAACCTGGTGTTCTACGCGGTGCCGGTCGTCTCGACGCTGGGCGGCTGGGCGCTGCTCGGCGAGCGGATCTCGGCGCTGGTGATCGTCGGCTTCCTGACGATCTTCGCCGGCTTCGCGGTGATCGGCACCGAGGACGTGAACGTTCGCGGGCAGGTGGCCCGGCTGGCCGGGCGGCTGCCGGACGAGGTCGTCGAGGCCGAGGATGCCGAGGAGCGGCTCGGGATTCGGAACGAGCCGCGAGGGTTCGAGTCGGACTGAAGCGTTCTGTTTGCGGTCTTTTTCGGACGGAGTCGTTGGATCAGTTCTCGACCGAACTGTCGTACATCGCCTCGAACTCCCGCTCGCCGCGGATCAGCTCGTCGACGCCATCGGAAAGCATGACTTCGCCGAACACGGTTCAGGCATAGTTTATTTTAGTCATCCCCGGCAAATCACCCGTACATCTCTTGGCAACAATTGTTTCCTAAAATGGATATTAAACACAGAACAGCTAATCGGTCTTGTTCTCATCAAAAAAGGAGATGAGTGCCTGCAAAATTGGGAAAGACATTAGAATAAGAGCTGCGACTTGAGGTCCGCCAAGATGATATCCGATTATTGCAACCGCAACAATAGAGATACCGGAAATAAACATTAAGCGATTGAGAGTTATAGATTCGAGTAAAGTTTCTATTAAAATTCGTGGAGCCGATGGCCCATCAACGTCTTCCTCCTCGTCTTCTTGCTCGGGGAGAGTCAACGCCCTGCTACGCATATAGAATACATCTTCAGCTATAATACGCAAGTTTTGCTCAAATGATGAATCAATTGCATTCTTATATTCTTTTTCTCCACTATCTTCGAGATGATTTATATATGACATCAACTCTTCTTGACGTTCTGGAGGAAGAACAATCCTGTTAGAGGACCCGCAATAATCCTTAAAATCTCCTAGATAAGTTAGTATCTTCTCATAATTTGGTCCATTCTCATATTCATATATGGCAGATTCTAGATAATGGTAGGCAACCTCCCGCTCAGAATATCCATACTCTTTCCGTTTGTTTGAGAACACTCTCACTATTCCAAATGCAGATATTATTGATATTCCGATAATCGTAAACTGTGTAAGGTCTGTAATTCCAAATTGATTAGATTCAATCCCAAGAGCAGTATATGCCACCACTGCAAGAACTGATGCTATTACCGTCGCGTAAAGATAGACGAGGATAAAACCTCCGTTTGAGGCCTTTGAAAGAACTTTATATCTTTTTATTGAGCCTGCAGGCGGTGTTCAGATAAGCTCTGAAGAAGGAGGCGGTGTGATTTCTAGGTGTCCATGCCAGAAATCGCCCGC